>CAZWHE010000167.1:0-8276 GCA_964633825.1 uncultured Phycisphaerales bacterium
CCAGCGGTTCCGGTTGCGCTCTCTCTTGTGAAGCATCATGTTTCGGGCGATCTCCTGGAGATTGTGCTGGCAGGTCGTGACCTTGGCGGAGTCGAGGAAATTGATCGCCGAAGTGGTCACCAGCCCGACAAGGAGGGCCATGATCGTGATGACCACGAGGATCTCGACCAGAGAGAACCCCGATTGGTTTACCGTCCCGGTTCTGTTCCAGGCTCGAACGCCGCACGGAGCCAACATCGCGGATTCCGAAGATGATCCTCTCATCGATTCCTCCTGTCAGCAAGCCCGGATGTTTCACACGGGCCAACAGTGAAGACGTTCACCCTCTCCTGTTTCATTAACCGGAATTCAATAGCCGGAATTTACCGGATTGTAACGCTCGCGCAGGAAGATTTCAACTCTCGCCGCGGTCAGTTGTTACGTCCCCTCTTTCCAGGAAGAGAGGTATTTCTGCTGCCGTTTGCTCAGCGCGTCTATCGACACCCCCATAGAATGGAGTTTCAGTGTCGCCACTGTCCTGTCGATCTCGTCCGGAACTCCGTAAACCTTGTTTGTCAGTTTCCTTGAGTTCTTGATCGCATACTCGGTCGCCAAAGCCTGGACAGCGAAGGACATATCCATCACACAGGCCGGATGGCCGTGTGCGGCCGCCAGGTTGATGAGACGGCCGTTGGCGAGAAGGTAGATCTTCCTGCCGTTGGGAAGGTGAAAGCGCTCGACCTCGTCCCGCACGTTCAGATCGATCTTGGTCGATTTGCGCTTCAGGGTTTTCACGTCGATCTCCACATCGAAGTGCCCCGAATTGCAAACGATGGCGCCGTCTTTCATCTTCTCGAAGTGCTTCCAGGCGACCACGTCCCTGTTGCCGGTCAGCGTGCAGAAGAGATCTCCCAAGGGAGCGGCTTCGGTCATGGACATCACCCGGAAACCGTCCATGCTCGCCTCGAGGGCCTTCACGGGATCGATCTCCGTGACGATCACGTTGGCGCCCATGCCGCGGGCGCGCATGGCGAATCCCCGGCCGCACCAGCCATACCCGGCCACGACGACCGTTTTTCCGGCGTAGAGGATGTCCGTCGCCCTGATGATCCCGTCCACTGTCGACTGTCCCGTCCCGTACCGGTTGTCGAACAGGTGTTTCGTGTCCGCGTCGTTCACGGCGATCACGGGGATCTTGAGCGCCTTGTCTTTTTCCATCGATTTCAGGCGGATGACGCCCGTTGTCGTCTCCTCCATGGAAGCCGCGATCTTTTTGAAGAGATGCTTGTACTCCTTGTGGATCGTGGAGACCAGGTCGGCCCCATCGTCCATCGTCACCACGGGATTGTTGGCGAGAACGGCGTGGAGGTGTTCATAGTAGATCTTGTTGTTCTCTCCCCGGATCGCATAGACCGGGATCTTGTACTGCGCCACGAGCGCGGCGGCCACGTCATCCTGCGTGGAAAGGGGGTTGGACGCGCAGAGGCGGACATCGGCCCCGCCGGCTTTCAGGGTGCGCGCCAGGTTGGCCGTCTCTGAGGTGATGTGAAGACAGGCCGCCATCTTCTTTCCCTTGAGTGGTTTCTCCCTTTTGAACCTTTTCCGGATGAGGCGGAGCACCGGCATATCGTTGTCAGCCCACTCGATTCGCTTCACGCCTTCGGGGGCCAGATCAAGGTTCTTGACATCAAATTCCATAATTAATCTCCTCGTTGGTACCGCTCATGTAAAATGCCGTCGCGCTCCCCCTCTATTCCATTTAGAGACGGGCTGCTTTTTTGAGAGCCTTGGCTAGATCCGTCTTCTCCCACGTGAAGGAGTCGCCCTTGCGGCCGAAATGGCCGAAGGCCGCTGTTTTGCGAAAGATAGGACGATTCAGCTTGAGCTTTTTAATGATTCCAGTCGGCGTCAGATCGAAATGATCCCGGATCAGTTTCTCGATTCTGGCTGCCCGTATTTTACCGGTGCCGAATGTCTCGGCATGAATCGACACGGGCTCGGGGACCCCGATCGAGTAGGCGATCTGAACTTCGACCTTGTTCGCGATCCCGGCGGCCACGATATTCTTGGCCACGTAGCGGGCGGCATAAGCTGCGGAACGGTCGACCTTGCTCGGGTCCTTTCCCGAAAAAGCGCCCCCGCCGTGGCGTCCCAGGCCGCCGTAAGTATCGACGATGATTTTTCGTCCCGTGAGCCCGCAGTCGCCGTGGGGGCCGCCGATCACGAAACGCCCCGTCGGGTTGATGTGGAACTTTGTTTTCGAGTCGAGAAACCTTTTGGGAATGACCTTTTCGACCACTTCCTTGATGAGGCCCCTGCGGATCTCTTTGTTTTTGACGCTCGGGGCGTGCTGAGCGGAAAGGACCACGGCGTCGATGCGCTTCGGTTTTCCATCGTGGTATTCCACGGTCACCTGCCCTTTCCCGTCCGGCCTGAGCCATTTCAGTTTCTTCTGTTTCCGGGCCTGCGCCAGTTTCTGCATCATCTTGTGAGCCATCATGATCGGCAGGGGCATCAGCTCGGGCGTTTCCTTCGTTGCAAATCCGAACATCATGCCCTGGTCGCCGGCGCCCACCGATTTTTCCTTTTTGGCCACGCCGTCGACACCCATCGAGATATCGGGAGACTGAGCGTCTACGGAAGCCAGAACCGCACAGGTGTGGCCGTTGATGCCGAAATCACTATCCACATACCCCACATCGATCATCACTTCCCTGGCGATCTTGTCGAAGTTGAGCCAGGCTTCGGTGGTGATCTCACCGGCAATGACACAGAGGCCCGTCGTGACAAGGGTTTCGCAGGCCACGCGCGATTTCGGGTCGGATCTCAGGCATGTGTCCAACACAGCGTCCGATATCTGGTCCGCCAGCTTATCGGGATGTCCCATGCCCACTGATTCAGAGGTCAGGTATTCCACTTTGACCATTTTTATCTTTCTCCTTTCGTCGAACCGCTGCCCGTGGACAACGTGTTTTAATTGCATCCGGAGGCTGTCAACAACCCTCTTATATAGTTGAAACAAAGGCCACAATCATATCGCATTCCGCCGGCATGGCAACAAAAAGTGTGAAAAAAGGCTTGTGAGAGTCACGATGATCGATTGTTTCCCAGAAAGAATTTTTCACCGAAACCGGGAAAATGCTTTTTCATAAGGATGAGGTTCTTATCAGCCGCTCCCCGAGCTCCGGAAATGGCTTCCAGAGCCTTGCGGCCGAGCTCTTCCGATTTTTCAGGGTGCTCGAGAAGAAGGCGGACGGCGGCGTCGAGCTCGCGCTCATCCTTGACGCGCAGGGCCGCACCGTGTTTCTCGAGAAGAGCGGCCTCTTCGGCGAAATTCTGGACATAGGGGCCGTATAGAACGGCTTTCCCTTTCCCGGCCGGTTCCAGCATGTTGTGCCCCCCCACATTCACCAGGCTGCCGCCCACAAAAACCATGTCCCCTGCGCTGCACACCCTTTCGAGCTCGCCGATGGTGTCGAGCAGCATGATCTCGTGAGCCCCGATCTCTCTCCGTTCCGGGTTGAGGCGGGTCTTTCTGATAGGAACCAGAGCCCGTTTCTGGCATGCCCTTTCGATCTCTGAAATCCTCTCGAGATGCCGGGGAACGAGGACCAGCCTGAGATCGGTGTAATATTTTCTCAAGCCGTCGTAAATTTCGAGGAGCAGATCATCCTCCCCGTGGTGGGTCGATCCCGCCACGAGAACGCGCTTGTCGAAACCGATATGGAGCTCGTCCCGCACGATCCGGGAATCCACCCTTTCCAAGGCATCGAGACCGTCGAACTTGATGTTCCCCGTAACAACGATTTTCTCTTCGGGGATATCGAGGGCGAGGAGCCGGCTGCGGTATTCCACGTTTTGCACGCTGAAAAGCGCAACACGGTTCATTTCGGGAAGGAGCCTCTTGATCCGCCTGTATCCCCGGAACGATTTCTCGGAAATTCGGCCGTTGACAATAATCACCTCGGCCCCGGCTTTGTTGGCTTCGTAAAGAAGATTGGGCCAGATCTCGAGCTCCATGAGAATGACCAACCGGGGACGGATCCGGCGAATGACGCGCCTGACAATGAAGCTGATATCGAGGGGAAAATAGAAAACGAATTTCTCGGGAAAGAGTTTTTTGGCCATGTGATATCCGGCCTGAGTCGTTGTCGAGATCGCCCAGGGAATGACGGGACCGTATTCCTTTTCCAGACGCATGAGAAGGGGCTGGATCGCTTTGACCTCCCCCACGGAGACGCCGTGGATCCAAAGTGTTTTTCCGCGCCCCGTCTGCGGATGGGGAACAAAACCGAGCCTCTGCCGGAGACCCGCCCGAAAACGCGAGCTCGTTGCGATCTTCAGAAAGATGTAAGGCAGGGTCAGGAGTATCAAGAGGACGAATGTCGTGTCATAGAGGAGGTGTATCAGGTATGACCTGGTCTGCTCGCCGCCTTTCCCGAATTCCGTCACGATTTCGGTCACCCCCGCAGGCCGCAGCACTTCTTGTATTTCTTCCCGCTTCCGCAGGGGCAGGGTTCGTTTCGGCCCACCTTGGGCGCCTTGCGCCTGATCGGAGCCGCCACACCCCCCTTCCCCGAAGCCTGGATGGCCTGGTCCATGCCGCGGCGCTGTGCGTCGAATCCGGACACGTCCTCACGGACCGTTTTCGCCGAGCTCCACCGTCCCGTGAGCCTCTCCTCATCCTCCTTCTCGAGCTTCAGCTTGAAGATGAAAGACGTCACGTCTTCGGCTATGGCGTTGAGAAGCATCCGGAATTTCTCGAACCCCTCCTTCTTGTATTCGGTT
Source organism: uncultured Phycisphaerales bacterium (assembly GCA_964633825.1). GTDB lineage: Bacteria > Planctomycetota > B15-G4 > B15-G4 > CAYZWU01 > CAZWHE01. The sequence goes on from CAZWHE010000167.1 coordinate 4,768, forward strand.
TTGGGATCGACCTGGGCATAGGACCGGAGCGATATGCCGGCCTTGAGCGCGTCCATGGCATAGAGATGGTCCTTCCACTTGGCATCGAGGACGTTGAGAAGAAGAAAGCGCTCCACGCGCCGTATCTCATCGGAACCGACGGCCTTTTCTTTTTCCTCGTAGAGGTCGAGAACCCCGTCCATCACCAGGCCCTCGACCTCTTCCCAGTCCTTTCCCTCGAACTGCGCCGTATCGAAGGAGGATCCGAATTTCATGTTGAGGCTGCGCGAGAATTCTTCGAGCTCCCAGTCCTTCTTGGAATCCCCCAGATAGGTCTCCATGAGACCGGTAACGGAGTCGTTGACCATGGACAGAACCTTTTCCTTGAGATCCCGGCCCTCGAGAATGTCCTGCCGCGTTTCGTAAATCGTGCGCCGCTGTTTGTCCATGACCTCGTCGTATTCGAGGAGGTTCTTCCTGATGTCGAAGTTGCGGCCCTCCACTTTCTTCTGTGCGTTTTCGACCCCCCTCGTGACCATGCGGCTCTCGATTTCCTGGCCCTCCGTCATGCCGAGCTTTTCGAGCACGGCCTTGACCCAGTCCCGCGCGAAGATCCTCATCAGATCGTCGTCGAGAGAGAGGAAGAAACGGGAGGAACCGGGATCGCCCTGGCGCCCCGATCGGCCTCGAAGCTGGTTGTCGATGCGGCGCGCTTCGTGGCGCTCCGTGCCGATGATGTGAAGGCCGCATCGCGTATCGTCCTCGCAGGAAGACAGGGATCCGTCCCCTTTCAGATAGAGATCCCGGTCGTCGCCCTTGAAGCAGCCGGAACAACCGTTCGCCCTCTCCGGACGTCCGCAGCCCACGCAGCACCAGGCCCTGCCGGTTTCGGGATGAGCGCACCCCTCGTTCAGGACCTTTTCGCCCAGCTTGATGTCCGTCCCGCGCCCCGCCATGTTGGTGGCGATGGTCACGTGGCCGTACTCGCCGGATTCGGCCACAATGACGGCCTCGCGCTCGTGGTGCTTGGCATTGAGAACTTCGTGCTCCACGCCGCGCCGGCCCAGCATTTCGGAGAGAACCTCGGAGCTCTCGATCGAAGTCGTGCCGACCAGGACGGGACGTCCGTGAGAATGGAGCCGGTAGATCTCGTCGATGATGGCGTTTCTCTTTTCCGAAAGGGTTCGGTAGATCACGTCGTTGCAGTCGCTGCGGATCATGGGGAGATTGGTGGGGACTCCGACCACGTCGAGCTTATAGATCTTCAGAAACTCGCCCGCCTCGGTCATGGCCGTTCCCGTCATACCCGCGATCTTGTTATAGAGGCGAAAATAATTCTGGAAGGTGATCGTGGCCAGGGTCTGGCTCTCCTCCTTGATCTTGATCCCCTCCTTCGCTTCGATCGCCTGGTGCAGGCCGTCCGACCAGCGGCGGCCCGGCATGAGGCGGCCCGTAAACTCGTCGACGATCACGACCTCAGGCCCTTCCTCCCCCTTCATGACGACATATTCCTTGTCTTTTCTGAAGAGGTTGTGCGCTCTCAGAGCCTGTTCGATATGGTGGGGCCAGTCCATGTTGGAGCCGGAATAGAAAGAATCCACGCCGGCGAGCTGCTGGGCGCGCTCGATCCCCTCCTCCGTGAGGGGACAGGTGTTCTCTTTCTCTTTCTTCTCGAAGTCCCGGCTCTCGGTGAGGCGCTTGGCGACCCTGTCCGCCAGGTAATACTTGGCCGTGGACGCCTCGGGCATGCCCGAAATGATGAGCGGCGTCCGCGCCTCGTCGATGAGAATGGAGTCCACCTCGTCGACGATGGCGTAGTGGAGGTGCTTCTGGACCTGTTCACCGGCGCTCGCTTTCATGTTGTCGCGAAGGTAGTCGAAGCCGAACTCGTTGTTCGTCCCGTACGTGATGTCGGAGGCGTACTCTTTCTGGCGATCCGCCGAAGACATGCCCGACTGGATGACTCCGGCCGTCATCCCCGCAAACTCGTATACGGGCATCATCCAGTCCCTGTCCCGCTTCGCCAGGTAGTCGTTGACGGTGACGAGGTAGACGCCCTTCCCTTCGAGGGCGTTGAGATAGATGGGCGCCGTGGCGACGAGGGTCTTTCCCTCACCCGTGGCCATCTCGGCGATCATTCCCTGGTGGAGCACGATGCCGCCCAGGATCTGGACATCGAAGTGGCGCATGCCGAGCGTGCGCTTCGCGGCTTCGCGGATCATGGCGAAGGCGTCGGGCAGAATCCTATCCAGCGCCTCTCCTTCGGCGAGCCGCTTTTTGAACGACTCCGTCCTCAAGGGAAAGTCGGCATCGGGCAGGCCGCAGAATTCGTCCTCCCTGGCATTGACCTCCTGGACGAGGGGCACCAGAGAATCGAGGACCCTCTGGTTCTGGGATCCGAAGATCTTCTGCAGCAAACCGCCCACACCTGTGGAGAGCTTGTCGAGCATGGCTCCCTCAAAAAAAAGGGTGTCGCCGGGTTACCCGGTTGTTTCACGCGCTTCTACTGCGGAGCTGCCAGGTGCAATGAATACTGCGTTGCTGCGGGTATCGTGAACAAGTTCCCGATACCCGGAAACGAAAAGATCCTCAAGGTGTCAAAAACACCTCTACGGTCTTTTCGTTTACGCGCCTTGTCTCATCGCACCTGGCGTCTTCGGACGCCTTGCGTCCGACAGCCCCTCGCGACGAAACGCGTGAAACAACCGGGTTAAAACATTGAATCAACCCGGATCGGGGATTTTTGTCAATCCCTTTCCTCTCTGTCGATGCCGAGAAGGTGATGAATAAACGACATCAGGGGATCAACGAGAAAAGGCTTCATCAGAAAGGCGTCCGCTCTGTTGAGACGGGCCAGATCGAGGTTGCGTGTTGTGGTGATGATGATCGGTATGCCGCACCTTGTCGGATCGGACTTCAGCCGCCGGCAGGCTTCGATGCCGTCCATGATCTCCATCTCGTTATCCATGATGATCAGGTCGTGGCGCTTGGGATCCGCCTCGTCAACGGCGTCGATTCCGTCGAACAGCCTTTCCACACCGAATCCCCTCGCCTCGAGCACGAGCTGTATCGTGTCGCCGATTTCGCGATCGTCATCCACGATGAGTATGTTCTTCCCCTTCTTCGCCTCCCGCTTGAGAAGCCTGTTTTCCTGAATGAGGACCTTATGGGTTGCCGTTGTTGGAAACCCTTCCATCGACCAGACCCTTTCGATCTGATCCTTGACCCTTGTGTTGAAACCGCGGATCCGAGCGACACCATTCCTCTCGGCCGACTCTCCCTTGAACATGTCGTCGTGAGTGTCGACGGAAAAGAAATACTCGCCCACAACAATGTGCTCCTGGAGCACGAACTTCATGAAAGGATATGCGCTGTTCCCCAGCCTGAGAATGTATCTGTGAATGATCTTCGAATCTTCGCGAATCGTTTCGTCTTCAAAACGGTCGAGAAAATGCGCAATGGGAAGGCTCGGATCGACTCCCAGATCGGGTGATTTGTCGATCGATTGACCCGCGTAGGCGACCCGATGG
>CAZWHE010000168.1:0-8269 GCA_964633825.1 uncultured Phycisphaerales bacterium
CTTCCGGCTCGTTCTCATCGATCCGGAAGCGGTCACGCACCAGATTGTAGTGCCCCGATATCTCCCCTTCGCTCACCTCGATCGAATCGGTGAACTCCGCGTATTTTTCGAAATCGACCTGATCCAGATCTATATAGGCGATATCAAAGGCATACTTTTCCGGAACCACATATTCTTCAGCCGCCCTGAAAAGCTCGATTTTGTCGTAAAATTCCACAAGCTCTTCTTCGCCGATATCGCCGGCAGTCACCTCATCGGCGTAGTCTTCCGCCGGAAAGGCGACATAATCCACTTTGAACTCTTCGTTTTCGATTTTGTACTCTTCATAGACATCCTCGGAGAGGTAACACTCGTCCGCCAGGCTGTAAAACTTCTTGAGCTTGGCCACAAGCAGGTCCTGCCTGAAAGCCTCTTCGAAGCTCCTCATGTTCGGAAAATGAAGGGCTTTCACAATGTCCTTGTAATTGCTGCTGTTCAGCTTGCCGCCGAAAACACCCTTGATCGCTTCTTCGAGCTCCTGATCAGTAACGATAATTTCGGCCCGTTCGGCCTCATCAAGAAAAATATATTGGGACCACACATGCTCGGGCCTGAATTGATCGCGCTGCATGAGGAGCAGGCGGCTATTGATTTCGCTGTATCGGTTTCGATCAAAGTAAGCTGTAACGCCGTCGAGATGATTGAATTCTCCGTAGCTGTCGACTTTGTCGCGGGAGAAACAAGCACGCAGCGTGGATGTGACGGAAAAGATTGAGAAGGTACAGATCGTGATGACCACGATGATCCAGAGCATGACCTTCTGATGTTTTCGGAAAAACCTGAAAGACATTTTAACCTACCTCCCACCTGTTCTGGGAAATAACCGGATTCAGAAACTCAGTATAAAAGGCCGGATTATAAGCCCGTCCGGACCGGGATCAATGAATTTCCGACCCATCACGGAGACGGGGTTTTCAATTCTTCCACGCTTGGGAGGGCTTTCAGGGATTGCAGCCCGAAATGCTCGAGGAAATATGCCGTCGTCCTGTACAACATGGGATTTCCCGGCCTCTTATCACGGCCGGCGACACGTATCAGCCTTTTTTCCAGAAGATTTCGAATCATGTTCCCCGATTGGACCCCTCGAATCGCCTCGATTTCAGCGCGAATGATCGGCTGTTTGTAGGCAATGATTGAAAGAGTTTCCAGGGCGGAAGAGGAGAGTCGGTCCAATTTCTTAGTCTTTTTGAAGTTACGAATCATCTCGTGGAAGACCGGTTTTGTGAGAAGCTGGAAGCCTTTGGCGATCTCGATAATCTCGAAGGCCCGCTGCGTCTCCGAGTACGACGCGGCCAAGCGCGAGAGAGCAGCCCTAACCTGTGATTCGTCCTTCCCGGCGGCCTGAGCCAGCCTGGAAGCCGTTACAGGACCCGTTGATACGAAAAGAAGAGCTTCCAAGATCATTTCGAGGGGCTCTTCCAATAAACGAGGAGCCGTCTTCACATCGGTTTCTGACGGCTTATTCCCGGGCGGCTCTTTTTCGAAAATCTCTTGCCCGTCCATTTCTTGTGACCCTTCTCCTTTAACGTGGGTTAACAGACGCTGCGTGAATAGAACGGACAGATTACCATGATTTCGGCCTGTCTCCGTTAAAATTTCCAAGCAAAAACGTTCGAGAGCGGCCATGGATGCCGGAATTTCCCATCGGATAGATACCGGTTTCACGGAACCCTGAGCTCAATTTGATGCTCTTCTTTTAAACTCGTTTGCCAGCACCGAATCGCCATGAGGTCGACGGGATCCTCTTCGAGGCTCGCCTCCACAGCAGGACCGATTTCACTGAAAGAGCCTCTGAGAGGCTCGATGACGTCAACGAGCTTGATGATTCTGTAAAAGGTCTCGGTTGGGGAAAAACATGTCTGTTCGATCTCGCCCACTTCCCCCTTCTTCAGACCGCGGATGCTCTCCACAAGGGGGTAGAATGGGGATCCGGGATCGTCCGGAATGGGTGCCAGAATCCCGCCCCGGGAAGCGGATGGGTCGAGGGATTCGTTTTGGGCGATCACCGAAAAACTGGCTCCCTCTTCGATCTTGTCCCGGATCTCTTCCGCTTTTTTTCTGTCGCCGGCAACAACGACACCGAGCCTGAAACGGCGCTGCTTGAGCTCTCTGTACCGCACACAGCGTTCGAGAAGCAGGTTGAAAACGACTGTCTGCCTGAGGAGCTCGCGGTATGCATCGAATGTCATTCCGTAATACTCCGAAACGAACTGTTCGAGCGTAATCGCTTCGTCGACAGATGCCGCGCAGCGTCCCCTGTGGTCCTCGATCGCTTCCTCGAGAAACCGGGAAACTTTCTTTTCGCCGACAACGATGCCGTGTTTCAACGCTTCCTTCCCGACCAGGATGAAAAGAATTTCATTCTGGAGAACGTCGAACATCTTGAAAGGATTGTCCATGAAATAGGTCTGGAACAGGTCGGACGCCCTGATTTCCCGGCCATCGACAACGGCCAGGACCCGGTTTTCTCCCCCGCCGTCATTCTGCAGATCGGCTCCCCCCCACAATCTTCCAAGCTCTGTTTCAATTGTATTTTTGGTGGCCGCCTCCTGCAGCGGCGCGGCCGGTGATTCCGGCAATCCCTTGCCCATCGGCGCCTGCTTTTCCACAGGGTGATCGGAACGGGTTTGTCCGAGACCCGGAATCGAGGAACAGCTCAGAGCGGGGAGCGCCGAGGTCAGCAAGAGGACTGCGGCTCTTCTAAAAAAAATCCCGCTCATTTGAATACCACGATACGGACGATGGCCAGCGTCTTGCATATCGTGCAGGGCTCTTTGTTCTGTTCTTCCTCGTTGCTGGAAAAATATTCGAACCATCCCTTCCCGCTGCAGGTGCTGCAATTTTGAAACTTGACCCTGACGATCTTCATATCTCCCGAATACTCCGCATAGTAGGCGATCAACAGCTGCTTCCGCGAACCGACGTTCGCGTTCTTCCACCACTGTTCGGGAGACTGGCCGATGTCGTCGATACGGAGCCGCGATCTTCTCTTCTTCGCTCTCTTTTCTCTCTCTTTCTTGATCTTTTCGATCCTTTTCTTCAGGTTTTCGTCGAGAGTCGTGGGCTCTTCCTTTTTGGTCTCCTCTTCCTCGGTCTCTGTTTCGGGAACCCTCTTGGCATCCTCTGCGAGAATGAACGTGGCTGTCCCGTAGGTGGCGTTGTGGCTTCTTCCTCCCTTGCGGTTCAGCCAGAGCTCGTCCACCTCGGCGATCTCCATCTTGAAAACCTCGGCCAGTTTCTTCCTGATGTCGGAACCCATTTCGTCGCGGGCATAGGCCAGAGCGTCTTCCAGCTTCAGTTCCTTGTCGCCCGCAACCTTATAGGCAATTCGGTCCGTATAAGAGAAGTAATCGGTCAGGATCCTGTTCTGATAATGATCGTGCCGCTTGATCATTGCCAGCGCCTTGAGTTTCTCCAGCTCGGTCATCTGCCCGCTGTCGGGGTTCTCTTCGACAAACTTATCGCACAATGCGAAAGCGGCTTCGAACCTCTTCTTGTAGATCCTGTTTCGGATCTCGTTCAACAGCTCGGTGGCGTCCTTTTCCCTGATCTTGACATCCATCTGTTCGATCTTCCGGCTGATCACATCGGGCTTGAACTGGGAATCGAGCTCGGCTGTCTGCTGCAAGTGCTCGAGAGCGCGGGCATAATCGGTCACCGACTCGCAGTAGATCGCCAGGTTATAGTGATCGAGGGCGGTCTCGGGCAGCCCCTCGGCCACTTTTTCCTGATAGAGCTCGTCAAGGGTGAAGATCTCCTGTTTCTCGACCTCGATGGTTTCCATGTTCCTGACCTGCGGCTGCCGGAAGGTGTAAACTTTGCCGAGGCGTTTGACGGCGATCATTCCGGGCTGCGGGGATTCGACCTGGATCCCGACAAAATAATCGCCGCTGGAGAGCCAGAGTTTCTTCGCCCGGATCAGGATCGGCTTGGCCTCCTCGTCGGTATAGCCGCGGTCCCTTCTCAGGGCCTTGACATCGGCATCGAGGATGTGTCCCCAGCGCAGATGCACAACACCGCCGTTGTCGAAGCGCTTGACCGTGACACCGATTTCGGGATCGAAAGCCGTCACCTCGCCGTGCAGCTCGACACCGTTCTTCAGGCGGATGATTTCGCCGAACCCGGCAGGGACGAACAGGGAAAGCGCCAGGAACAGGACGGCCGGTATGATCGCAGCGGGTTTCATTCTTTTTCTCCTTCGACAGAGAGCGCTTCCGTCTCTTTCCCCGGATCTTCGGGAGAGAAGCCGGTTGTTTCCGATCGCAGCCTTTCCACTTCACGGCGCATGCTCAAGTCGGACCTGAAAAGGCAATCGAACTCCTCGCCCATTTCGCGCCCCTTTGATTTCCAGCTGATTCTTATTCGGGCTTTGATCAGGCCCTCCTCCTCCTCGAAAAGAGCCGACCAAGTATACCCTGGATATCCCTTTATGACACCCTCTGTAACAGGCCTGAGCTTCCCCGTGGTCTTTTCTCTGAGTGTTCCCTCATCGACCATGCACCGCACCTCGGCGACGACCTGTTCCATTGCAAAGGACGAGACCGTTCTGTCCAGCGACGTCTTGTGAAGCATGAGGGCCGTCGTGAAAAGCGAGAGGACCCCCACAATGCCGCAGAAGAAAATGAAAATGGCCGTGATCACCTCCATGAGGGTGAAACCTTCGTCTCCACGGAATGGGCGGAACGGCTCATTCATTCCAACACTCCCTCGCCACGGGTAGGGCGACCTCCGTACTGAAAGCTCTTCCGGCAAAAACCGGAGTCCCGGCCTTGTGAGAGTGGGGAAGCGTGTGGCGCGCGCCCCGCTCGCTGACGATCAGTGACGATCCCTCGATCCGGGAAAAGCGGATCCATTCACCCTCGATGCGCACGAGACGCTCGCCGAATCGCCACTCCTTGAAGGGACGGACGGCATCGACCGGAATCCTCGTCGCCCCCTTCTCTACTTTCTCGGCGAGCCGGGCTATTCCATTCTCCTTGTTGCCGGCGGCCACAACGACCTCGATCAGGACCCGTGAAGGGACGATATCGTCAGACGGATCGCTCAGGGATGATGGACCGACGGCGAACCTGAATGAGCTCGGTCCCTCCGCCGGATCGAAGGGGAGAACGGCACGCGTGGAATCCCACGAAAAACCCGCGCTTCCTTCGCTCCCCGCCTCGATCTTGTCAAAAAAAAGACCGTCCGTCTCCTGGTCGGAGAACCGGAATTCGAGATGAAGCAGGCCGTCGGCGATGGGAACGAGCGAACGGAGAATATCTTTATGCGTGTGGAGCGCTCCTCTGGCAAAATATGAATCTTCCCCTCCGATAGGAGAGCGATATCCCCTGTAGAGATTGAAGAGGCCGCTCATCTTCCTTTTTTTCGAAGACCCGGGCGCCAATTCGGGCGGTCCGGGACATGCCATAAAGGCCGCTTCGGCAAGGCCGCCCGTGGGTTGGTAGGCCTGAGACCCGTCTCGGCCTTCGTCCTTCCTTTCTCCGGATCCGGCGCCCGGGCCGGTCAGGGTAAAATATTTATCTCCCTGGGGCAGGTCTCCCGCGGTGCGCATCTCGAGGTTCTCTCGCTCTTCCATGTTGATGCGCACGAAGAAAAGCCGCTGGACGCGGGTTTCCCTTTGTCCATCCCCATCGCAGTCGAGGTCAACGAAATCACACAGGAACCTGACGTCGGCGCCGCCGGCGAGGGGGGTGTTCTCGCAGAAGACCATTCGGAGCTCTCCGGCAAGTGCATCGAGCACAACGGTGCCTTTCTCCACTTCGTCGCGCTGCGCCTCACCGCGAGTCCACATGTCCATCCCGCTCCTCACAATGCTGAAGAGCATGGCGCCCAGGATGCCGAAGATGGCGGCCGCCGTGGCCAGCTCGATGAGCGTGAAGCCTTTCCGGTTCGGAGCCATATTAGGATCTATCTCCATTCCTCGTGCCGGAATACGCGGGACGGTTCCAGGCAATCGATGCTCAGCGCTTCGAGCCGGGGAGCGCATTTCCAATCGTTCGATGAAAAATCCAAGGGATCAAAGGATCCCCGGCCGTAGCGGGTAAAAACACGGACCTCGATCATATCACCCTGCCTGAGCAGCAGGTTTCTGCGCGTTCCCTCGGCGGGATCCTCGAAAAACAGGAGATCGCTCTTTCCCGCTTCCTTTTCGGTTTCCCCGAGTCTTTTCCCCGACATCTCCAAAGGACGGTCGTTCCAGAGGCCGCGTCCGCCGATACGAACGAGGGCAACCAGATCCACCGCGTTTCTCGTGTCCTTCTCGATCCAGTTGATTCCGCTGAAAAAAGCCCCCGGAGCCTCGACACCGAACGAAAAATAGGCGAGCTCCGGATCGTTGCTCCCGGGTGTGTAGAAATCGGGGTACCTGTGAGGGAGCAGATAGACGAGAGCGCTGTCATAATGATCGGCCGGGTCGGTTCCGAATCGCCCCCTGAACAGCCCCTCCAGACGCCCTTCTCCATAAGGCGCGAAAAGGGGCATGGTCATGGCCCCTTTTTCGAGACGGTTGTAACCGATCACCTCCTGGTCGATGAGGAGGGTTCCTCTGAAAGGAAATTCCATGGAGTCTCGAACCGGACAATCGGAAGAACGGGCATTGACATCACCTTCCAACACGGAGACCACGGGGAAATTCAAAACAACGACCGGTTCTCCTGGACCGTGGTAACCGGGCTCCGTGCCGAAAAGCCCGCGCCCCTCGGGAAGCACGGTGACATATCCTTCCTCGATATCCACATCGGAGCAGGCCATGATCTCATCGCCGATGAGGAGGAGGCTGGCGTCTTGCGGCATGGTTTTCAGAATCTCGAACTCTTCGAGCAGCGTGTTCGCATACATCCCGAGGTTGGTCCTGAGAACCGATCTCGCCAGGCGGATCGCATGATCCAATTCCTCTTCCTCGCATTCCTCGTCGAGAATGTAGCGCGAAAACTTGGGAACGTCGGCGTGGGGCGTCGTGAAGGATTGAAACCGGACCTCGTCAACGCACCCTTTGGAAGGGGAGGGATCGCCGAAAAGATTTCCGCCCAGGAAGAAATTCTCGGGCGCTTTGTTGGGCAGCTCGCCCGATGGAAACTTCACGATCCGCGTGAAGTCGCGCGATTCGATGTTGAGCTCCGTGATGACGGCTTTGGCCGTCTCCCCCTCCTCGTCGCTCAGCCGCTGCTGCTTGAGGGCGGCCCAGTCGATATCGGTCCTGCGAAAATCGCCCAGCACCCCCCGCCGGAGCGCGATCAGGCCTCCTCTCCAGGTCGAATCGGTGAACGCGGCGTAGTTGATCGTCGCTGACTCGCGGTCCCCTTCATCGCTCACGAGAGTGATCTCGTCCTTTCGGCCCGGAATCCCTTTTGCGTGATCCCCGACACCGGAGTCTATTTCAAAAACTGGCAGAACCGGAGCTCCCGAGCTGTGTGAAGAATGAGGAGTCCTGTCCTGGGCCCGGAAATTGAGATAGCGGCGTCTGTTCACCTCGTCGGAGACCTCCACGGGATCGGGAGCGGCGTCGGGCTCGAAACAATATTTGGCCAGAACAAGATCGATCTTGCGAACGACACGCGGGTCGTCCCTGCAGAAACGGTCCCCCACGATCGTGTCGTAGCGGATCCACTCCGTTTCATCTGCCCCGGTTCCGGTGAAATCCCGGCCGATCTGGACGAGCTCGGGCCTCGGATTTTCCAAATCGGGATGGGTCCAGAAATCCTCGTAGAGGTCGACGCCCGATCCCTGCCCCACGTCGACCGAGATGGGAACGACGAAAACAATGGGGTACTCCACTTCAGGGAAGTTATCGAGCCCCCTGACCGCCGGATCCACCTCGGTCCAGAACGCGCGCTGCCTGATGAACTCGGCCGTCCCGCTCTGGCTCGACGTGCCGCTCGTTCCGGGAGGCTCGTTTTCGTTGAGATTGGGATCCTTCATGTACGGAATCGGCTTGTGCTTGTCCTCGGGATACCCGCCGTCCCAGCCCCGCTTGATGCCGGTCAGCCTGGTGCCGTCGAAATGCTCATACTTGATCACTTCAAAGCCGTCGATGAGCGATTCGAGAGGTGTTTTGGGGCGATAGGAGTCGGAGATGGTGAAATCGATGGTAATGGTGTCTCCCGTGAGCTCGTCCTTGTCCTCGATGCGCTGGTTGAGATCGGAAAAAAGCACCGCAAAACCGCCGCTCTCCTGGAACTCGTCTCCTTCCAGATTATTGCCGTCTATGGCGAGGAGCGGAATGGTTTCCACC
>CAZWHE010000169.1:0-8193 GCA_964633825.1 uncultured Phycisphaerales bacterium
GCCGCCTGCTCGATAAAACAAAAAATCCGCCGAATTCCATAACACGCTTATTTTAAGCAAAACTAGACCGGCGCGCACGGATTGTGCTGGGTCTGTTCGCCGAGACCGAGCGGATCACCGCACAGCAGGTCGCCCGGTCGCTGGGGCTTTCCCAACGTATGGCCCGCGTACTTCTCAAGGGTTGGGTCGAAGACGGCTGGCTCGCCGTGGCCGACCCTTCACGGCGCAAGCGCGATTACGAGTTAACGGCAATTTATCGGCAATATATCGACGGTTTATCGGCAATGCCCGGAAAAGGGAAGAGCGCTAAGACGCGGAAAAAAACAAGGGGATAAATAAGACCTGCGAAAGAAGCAACCGATAACCGGCGCCCTCCCCCCCGAATCCCCTCACTGCTTCTTCCAGGCCGTCCCCTCTTTCGAGTCCTTGAGCTCGATGCCGAGGTCGAGGAGCCGGTCGCGGATCGTGTCGCCCAGGGCGAAGTTCTTCTGGGCGCGCGCTTCGTTTCGGAGGTCGATGAGGAGCTCGACGAGATCGGGCTCCAGCCCGCCGCTTGTCTCCTTTTCGCCAGCGAGGTCGACGCCGAGCACCTCTCCCAGCTCGTTCTCGAAGAGATCGACAGCCAGGCCCCATTCCTTGGCAGAGGGCGTCTGCCCGCCTGACGCCGTCTGGTTGACGGCTGTCGCGAGCTCGAAGGCGGCGGCGAGCGCTTTCGGTGTGTTGAAGTCATCGTTCATGGCCTCGATGAAGGCCGCTTTCGCGAGGGCGCACCTCTTGCCGAATTCGTCGGCCTGCCGCTTGAAATCGCCCGCCTTGCCGCCGGGCGCCGCGGCCGCCTTCTCCTTGGCGAGCGCATAGGCGCCCCGGAGCCGTTCGAGTCCGGTAGCCGCGCCCCGGATCGCGTCCTCCGAGTAATCGACCTCGCTCCTGTAGTGGGCGCGAAGGAGGAAGAACCGGATCAGCGAAGGAGGGTGCCTCCCGACGGCGTCCTTGACGGTGACGAAGTTGCCCAGCGACTTGCCCATCTTCCGGCCCTCCACGGTGACCATGTTGTGGTGGAGCCAGTAGCGCACGAAGGGCTTTCCCGTGGCCGTCTCCGACTGGGCGATCTCGCTCTCGTGGTGGGGGAACTGGTTCTCCATGCCGCCGCCGTGAATGTCGATCGTCTCGCCGAGATAGCGCATGGCCATGACCGAGCATTCGAGGTGCCAGCCCGGATACCCCGGCCCCCAGGGGGAGTTCCACTTGAGAATGTGGTCGTCCGCAGCCTTGCGCCAGAGAAGAAAGTCGGCGGGGTTGCGCTTTCCCTTGTCCACCTCCACGCGGGCGCCGGCCATCTGGTCTTCCGTGGAGCGGCCCGAGAGCTTTCCGTACCCGGGGAAGGATTCGATGGAGAAGTAGACGTTCCCGTCCGCTTCGTAGGCCGCGCCCTTCTCGAAGAGGGTTTCGATCATCTCGATCTGCTGCGGAATGTGGCCCGATGCGCGGGGCGAGATGTCGGGCCGCAGGACGCCGAGGGCGTCCATGTCCTCGAAATAGGAGCCCGTATACTTCTCGACCACCTCCATGGGCTCGATCTTCTCGAGCCGCGACTGCTTCGTGATCTTGTCCTCGGCCGTGTCGTCGGTGAGGTGGCCCACGTCGGTGATGTTCTGCACGTAGCGGACCTTGTACCCGAGATAGCGGAGGTAGCGCACGACCACGTCGAAGGTGACGTAGCTCTTGGCGTGGCCGATGTGGGAGTGGCCGTAAACAGTGGGTCCGCAGACATAGATCCCCACGAACCCGGGTGTAAGGGGGACGAACTCCTCCTTCTTTCTGCTGAGCGTGTTGTAGACGTTGAGTGTCATGCCGGTATTATAGGTCGCCGGAAGCAGAGGCGGGAACACTTTCTGGTGTTTCCCTTCGGAAGCGTGCTTGGAGAAATCGATGCCGCAGAGATTGAAGGTCTGCCTCATATCGCTCGGCTGCCCCAAGAACCTCATCGATTCCGAGGTCATGGCGGGCCGCATGAGCGACGAGGAGATGGAGATCGTTTTCGATCCCGAGGGCGCGGACGTGGCCGTGGTGAACACGTGCGGCTTCATCCGTGACGCCGTGGAAGAGTCGATCGGCACGGTCCTCGATCTCTGCCGCCTCAAGGAGAAGGGCCTCCTGAAGGGCGTCGTCGCGGCGGGCTGCCTGGTGGAACGCTTCCGCGGCAAGCTCGTACAGGAGGTTCCGGGCGCGGACGCGCTGCTCGCCATATCGGACTACTCGAACCTGGGGAGCGCGATCCGGAAAGCGGCCGCTGATGATAACGGAGCTTCGGCCCGCAGTATGGGCCGTGTCCGTGGACCCGTCCGCAGCGGTCCGGCGCGCACTCCCGCCACCGACCTCTCGCGCGTCCTGCTCACCCCGTCCCACACGGCCTACTTGCGTATCGCCGAGGGGTGCAACCACCGCTGTTCCTTTTGCGCCATCCCGTCGATCCGGGGGCGGCTCAGGAGCCGGCCGATTCCGGTTCTCGTCGACGAGGTCCGGCGCCTCGCCCGCGCCGGCGTGAAGGAGATCAACCTCGTGGCCGAGGACACGACCGACTACGGCCGTGATTTAGGCAAGGTCGACGACTTCGGCAAGGCCGACGACTTCGGCGGCCGGGATGCCGCTGGCGGCCCGGACCTCGCCCGCCTTCTCGACGCCCTTTCGGCTGTCCGTGGAATACGCTGGATCCGCGTGCTCTACGCTTTTCCCTCGCGCATCACCGATCGCCTGATCCGCACGATGGGCGAAAACAAAAAAGTCCTTCCCTACCTCGATGTCCCGATCCAGCACTATAACGCCGCGATCCTGAAGAGCATGCGCCGCGGGACGACGCCCGCCTCGATCGAGCGCCTTGTGAAACGGCTCCGCGCCGGCGTGCCCGGGATCGTGCTCCGCACCTCGGTCATCGTGGGTTATCCTGGCGAGAGCGCGGCGGCATTTCGAGAGCTTTTCGACTTTGTCAAGAGGGCGCGCTTCGAGCGCCTCGGTGCGTTCGCCTATTCGGCCGAGCCGGGGACAGCGGCCTTCGATTTGAAGCCCCGGCCTTCGCAAAAGACCGTGGCCCGCCGGGTCGAGAGGCTGATGGAGTTCCAGAGAAGCGTCATCGAGGAGAGAAACAAATATCTTGTGGGGGAGGGGGCAGACGTTATAGTTGACGCCTGTTTCGAAAGCGATGCTTCTTTTAGCGGAAGCGGCGGTTGGGGCCGAACCAAGGGGGACGCACCCGACATCGACTGCACCGTCGAGATCAGAGGCGAGGTGAAAACTGGCTCCATCACCCGGGTTCGCTTTACGGGATACAAGGGCTACGACCTGATCGCCGAACCTGCCGGCCGCAGCGGAAAAGTCAAAAGGAGTAAAGTGCGACCTTGAACATTCCCAACATGCTCACAGTCGGACGCTTTCTTGCTTCGCTCGTCCTCTTTGCGCTTCTTGTCTTCATGGAGAGCCGGGATCCGGGCTGGGCCCTTCCCCTCGTGGCCATGATCCTGTTCATCGTTGTGGTCGCCACCGATGCCCTCGACGGCTACCTCGCCAGGAAGTACAGGCAGGTTACCGATTTCGGCCGCATCGCCGATCCCGTGGCGGACAAGATTCTGGTCTGCGGCACCTTCATCTTTCTCTGTGCCAGCGACTGGTGCGGAGAGTGGCTTCCGGCCTGGATCGTTGTCGCCATCGTGGCCAGGGAGTTCCTGGTCACCGGCATCCGCGGCTTCATCGAGGCCCGGGGGCAGAGCTTTGCCGCCACCTGGTCGGGGAAGCTGAAGATGATCTTCCAGTCGATCGCCATTCCGGCCCTCTTTCTGCGCCAGTTCGTGCGCGCTTCCTATCTCGGAGATCCCTGGCTGGAGACATACGTCGCATATTTCACCACGGCCATTCTGGCCCTGGCTCTTCTCCTGACCGTCTACTCGGGGATCCTCTACATTCTCAGGGCGGCCAGGATCCTCATGGCGGACGGGGAGTAGAAGCTTGGAGCGCCTGAAGGAACTGATCGTCACATTCTTCTACACCGGGTACTCTCCCTTCGCGTCGGGAACGGCAGGCTCGGCGGGCGCGCTCGTGTTGGCCCTCCTCGTTCCGACGAGCGTCCACTTCGGTGCGGCTTGCGTCGCCATAGTCCTTATTGCCCTCGTCCTGGGAGTCCCCCTCGGCAAGTGGGCCGAGAAACGGTACGGCAAGAAGGACCCCGGCCCCTTTGTCCTCGACGAGGTGGCCGGATACTTCGTCGCTCTCTTCAGGATCAATGCCGGGGCGCCGGGCTGGAGCGAGCTCCTTGTCGCCTTTTTCGTATTCCGCCTCTTCGACGTGGTGAAGCCGCCACCGGGCCGGCGGTTCGAATCGATCCCGGGCGGGTGGGGCATCATGCTCGACGACATCGTCGCCGGCCTCTACACGCTGATGGCCGTCGTCGTTTTCCGCCAGTTTTACCTCGATCTTCCCTTCTGACTCTTCTTTGATTTCACTTCACTTACAGGCCCTTTTAGGGTTTGATATTCCTTTCCAAAACAGGTCTGGAAAGGCCTGTTCGCGGGCATGTGACATTTAATCTACACAGTCTCGACTATCTGAAAACAGGTGAGAAATGGCACTCAGAAAAAAAGGCAGAAAGAGAAAAGAAGAAGCCGAAGAGCTCGACGAAATCGAGGAGATGGCGGAACCCGAAGAGGAGACGGGCCGGCGGGGCAGGAAGAAATTCAAAAAAGCATTGAGCAAAAAGAAGGAACCGGGACGCGACTCTTCCGTGATTTACAGGGACGGTGAAATGCCGCGCCTTCACGGGAAGGGGGTCGCGGCCAGGATGGCGTTCACCATCAGCGCCGCCCTGGCCCTGATCCTCATTTTCTTCGGAATCGTCCTCTACAACGTCCAGGCGAGCGCGCTCGACGACATGATCGACTCGGGCGGTATCGAGGCGGTGCACGTTTTGGCGTCCACCGATTATGGCTGCTGGGATACGCTTCACGGCACGGGTCACGAGGGAAAAGGGGACGATGTCAAGAACCGGAAAGTGACACTTACCGAGGCGGCCAGCGGCCGCATGAAGCTCAACAAGGACCGCCTCGTCCCCCTGATCCACGAGGACTCGCAAATCCTGATCGCCATGATCAAGGACTCGCGGGGCGGGACGATCATCAGGTGTTCCTCCGAAGGAGCCTTGGAGACCGACTTTTCCCGGAAGAAATCCCAAAAAGTGGGCGACGTGGAAATCTATTACGGCGACTATTTTCTGAACAAGGTCAAGTACACCGCCCGTGTTTACAGGTGTCCCATCAACAACTATGCGGACGAGCGCCTGGGCTGGGCCGAGATCGTTCTCTCCGAGGAGCAGATCACGAGCAGCAAATTCAACATGCTCCTCACCATGCTGGCCCTGACCGTTATCTTTATCGCGATCGGAATCGGCGTCGCCTTCTTCATGGGGAAGAAAATCGCCGTTCCGGCGAAAGCCCTTATCGAGGACGTATCGATCGTGGCCGGCGGCGACCTGGAGCACCACACCGTTCCCAAGTCGCAGGACGAGATCGGCCTCCTGGCCCGGACATTCGACAAGATGACCAAGAACCTCCACGAGGCGCAGCAGCAGGAGAGGGAGCTGGCCGCACAGAGGCACCAGGTGGCCGTGGGCCGCGAGGTCATGGCCAAGCTGCTGCCCGATGTGATTCCCCAGATCGACGGGTATGACATCCAGGCCTTCAATCGCGCTTCGAAAGACATGGGCGGCAACTACTACGACGTGGTCAAGTACCCCGACGGGAAGGTGATGGCCATGGTAGCGTCCGCTTCGGGCAAGGGGATTCCGGCCGCCATGGTGATGACCATGGGCCGGAGCCTCATGCGGGCCCTGGTAGGCAAGTACGATGATCTGAGCGGCATGGTCCGCGAGTGCAACCGCCTTCTCTCGCCCGATCTCCGGTCGGGAATGTATGTCGAAGTGGTCATGGTGCTCGTCGATCCCTCGAGCCACAAGGCCCGCTTCGTCAGCGCCGGTCCCACCTTGATTCTGAGGTTCGATGCCGGAAAAGGCAAGCTCATGGCCCTTCAGGCCGACGGCATCGCCATGGGATTCGACAAGGGGCCCGTTTTCGACAAAACGCTCAAGGAAGTCGAGATCGATTTCAACAAGGGCGACCGCCTCGTGCTCAGCCCCGAAGGGATCTTCGGGATCAAGGGCGCCGACGGAAGCGAGCTCGGAACAAAAGGGTTCGCCCGTTTCGTGGGCAAGCACGCCACCCTGGGAAGCGCTGATTTCGTCCGCCGCCTCGTGAACAACCTGGACAGCTTCGCCGGCGGCAAGGTCAGGGCTGCGGATATCACCTTTGTCACGATCAAGAGAAAGTAGACGGCACATCATCGATTTCTACTGCGGATCCGCAGGAGGCACGGAGCCTTGAAGGAGCCCGGAGACTTTGCGGCTCCGTGCCGATAAAGGACCACCCGATGGCCAAAAAGAAATCCCTGTCCAGGCAAATGGGACTGGAAGTCGGCCTGATCGTGAGCCGCTACCTCCTCAAGACCGAGGAGCTGCACTTCGGCTACTGGCCGGAGGATCTCGAGGTGGAGGTGCTCAATCTTCCGGAAGCGCAGGAGAACCATTCGGATCTCATCATTTCCCACCTTCCCATCGAGACAGGCCGGATCCTCGATGTGGGCTGCGGCGCGGGCACCTTCGGCCGCAAGCTGATCGACAGGGGATTCAGCGTGGACGGCGTGATACCCAGCGCTTTTCTCGCCGGGCGGGTCCGGGAGGTTTTCGGCGGCCGGGGCGAGGTGTTCGAGTGCCGCTTAGAGGACCTGAAGACTGAGAAGAAGTACGACCTGATTCTCTTCAGTGAGAGCTTTCAGTACGTCGACATCAAGGCGGGCCTGGCCAAGGCGGATGAGCTCCTGGACGAGGGGGGGCACGTGCTGATCTGCGACTTCTTCGACAGGCAGGCGAATGCTCCCAAATCGGTCAGAGGAGGGCACAAGTGGCCGCTCTTCAAGGAAGCCCTTTCGCACGGCCCGTGGGAGAAGAAGGACGACGTGGACATCACGAACGAAACGGGCCCCACCCTCGATCTGGTGAACGACGTGATGAATAAAGTGGCGCTGCCCATCTGCGCCCTTTGCGATGAAACCTTCAAGGCACGGCATTCGATCCTGTCCAAGATCCTGCACTGGAAATTCAAGAAGCGCATCGAGAAGGCGAGAGCCAGGTACTTCGGCGGCAGGTTGAGCTCCAGTGCTTTTTCGGCGGCCAAGACCTATCGCCTCCTTGTGTTCCGGAAAAAGGGCGGCCCGTTCTGAGGATTTGCCGGTTCGATTCCGGTTTGACAAGGCCTTGACAAGCGCGCGGTGTTCCGCAACCAGCCGCTCTCCGAGGGAGGAATGAAAATGAACGCGGAGAGGTCCGACGAAGCTGCCGTCTCCGACGAAGCCGCCGTCTCCGACGAAAGCGCCGTCTCCGACGAAAGCGCCGTCTCCGACGAAAGCGCCGTCTCCGACGAAAGCGCCGTTATCGGCGAGATTCAGCTCATGCTCGCCGAAAAAAGGACGTCCCTCTCCGTCTTGCGGACCGGGATCGCCGTTCTTGTCCTTCCACTCACTGTCCTCACATTCCTGATCGCAACGTCCGAGCACTACTCCTTTGTGCAGGTGATCCACCTCATGCTGCCCGTTCTCGTCCTCTGTGTCGGCCTCGCAGTGCTCGGCTGCTACCTGATTCACAGGGCCATGCTCAAAATCAGGCGCTTCGATGCGATGATCAACGAGCTGAAGAAGAAGAATTACGAGGTCGCACGCCTCATCGAATGAAGTGCTCCCGTCGAAGCCCGGTCAGCTCTCGATCAAGCCGTACTCGCCCATCACGTCCCTGAGCCGGGCCGCGTTGTTGGGCGTCATGGGCGCCAGGGGAAGGCGCACTTCACCCACGCCTCTCCCGAGAATGTTCATCGCCGTCTTGACCGGAGCGGGGTTTGTTTCGAGGAACATGGCCTGGCAGAGTGGGAGCATGTCGAGATGGCGCCGGCGGGCCGTCTCCAGGTCGCCCTCTTCGAAGGCCGTGATCATGGCTTTCATCTCGCGGGGGATGATGTTGCCAGCAACGGAAACGATTCCGCAGCCACCCACGGCCAGGATGGGGAGCGTGTTGGCGTCGTCGCCGGAGAGGACGTCGATCCGGTTTCC
>CAZWHE010000170.1:0-8105 GCA_964633825.1 uncultured Phycisphaerales bacterium
TCTCGATCCCCGAGAGCTGAACAGAGGCGCCGTTGGTCATCCGCTCCACACCGATCCGGAGGGCCTGCGCCTTCTTTCCCCTGGGAATCCGGTAAAAACTGCGCTCCCCTCCCGGGGCGTCCCTCGTCTTGACGAGGGGCCGGAAAGGCGCGTTCTCGCCCTCTTTCGGCGGCGGCGCGAAAGAAGCTTCCCACCTGTAAACAGCGCCCCGGCATGTGGTGATTCCCACCTGGTGAAGGGTGACGGGCTTCCTGAAAAAGAATTCGAGAACGAGAGGCCCGCCGTCGGGAAAGGATGTCCATGTGTAGGCGTCGCCGTCGAAAAGGGAATCGAAGCGTTCGGGCAGGGAACGGCCGGCCTGCCCGTCCCGGACCACGCACGATCCCGACTCGACCCATCCCGGGATGTCGGCGGCGGAGATGATGTCGATCGCAGGGGGAGGATCCTCCCGGGGAGCCGGACCGGAGAGCAGCAGAACGGACAAGAGAGAGAGGATCATCGGTTCATCATACCACGGCCGTCGGGAGAGGCAATTGCGCTGATCGATCTTTCCGATATGATACATTTTTCACACAGGAGTACAAAGAATGAAGAAGCTTGTCCTCACCGGGCTGGGACTGACCATCGGCGACATCAAGAGAGTGCTCGGAAAAGAGCCGGTGAAGATCGCCCTTTCGAAAGACGCCGTGGCGCGTGTCCGCCGCTCGCGGCGTGTCGTCGACAACGCCATCGAGGCGGGTGAAACGATCTACGGAATCAACACGGGCTTCGGGAAGCTGTCGTCCGTCAGGATCGACAAGAAGGGCCTGACCAGGCTCCAGAAGAACCTCGTCATGAGCCACGCCGCCGGTGTGGGGGAGCCTCTCGACCCGGGCGATGCGAGGCTCGCCCTTCTCTTGCGGATCAACGCCCTGGCGCGCGGAAACTCGGGGGTGAGGCCCATTCTCATCGACCGGCTCGTACATGTTTTCAACAGGGGCGTCGTTCCCGTCATTCCCCGGCAGGGATCGGTGGGGGCCTCGGGCGATCTGGCGCCCCTCGCCCACATGGCCCTTGTCCTCATGGGGCAGGGCGAAGCCTTTTTCCGCGGAAAGCGCCTTTTGGCGAAGGAGGCGCTCGAGAGGGCGGGCCTCAAGCCGATCGTGCTCAAGCCGAAGGAGGGGCTCGCCCTGATCAACGGCACGCAGATCATGACCGCCGTGGCCGCTCGAACACTCGTAGGCGCCTGGAGCGCCGTGCTCCACGCCGACATCGCCGCGGCCATGACGGTGGAAGCCCTCAAGGGAACGGACGTCCCCTTCGACGAAAGGATCGCGTCCGTTCGTCCCCATTCGGGTCAGTCGGAGACGGCCCGGAATATGAGGCGCTTCCTGGCCGAGAGCCGGATCATGGCTTCACACACGGAGTGCGGCAAGGTCCAGGACCCTTACTGCCTCCGCTGCGTTCCCCAGGTTCACGGCGCGACGCGCGGGGCGCTCCGCCATGTGGAGGACGTCATCACCGTCGAGCTCAACGCGGCCACGGACAATCCCCTCATCTTTCCCGGCGAGGGCGAGATCCTGTCGGGCGGGAACTTCCACGGCCAGCCCGTGGCCCTGGCCGCCGATTACATGGCCATCGCCGTCGCAGAGCTCGCCGGCATCTCGGAGCGGCGCATCGAAAACCTCGTCAACCCCGAGCTCTCGGGGCTGCCGGCTTTCCTGGCGCGGCGGAGCGGGCTCAACTCGGGGTACATGATGACCCAGGTCACGGCGGCCGCTCTCGTTTCCGAAAACAAGATCCAGTGCCATCCGGCCAGCGTCGATTCCATTCCCACGTCGGCCAACAAGGAGGACCATGTCAGCATGGGAACCGTCGCGGCGCTCAAGGCGGCGCGCGTTCTCGAAAACACGGAGCGCGTCCTCGCCATCGAGTTCCTCTGTGCGGCCGAGGGGCTCGAGCACCGGGGCGAGGAGCGCCCGGGCCGGGGCGTGGCCGCCGCCTACCGCGCCGTGCGAAAAGAGATCCCTCCGTTGAAGAGGGACCGCATCCTGAGCCGCGACATGGAGAGAATGACCGAGATGATCCGTGAGGGTGTGATCGAGAAGGCGGTGGGGATATAATGCTCTGTGCAGCGCCGGCTCTTCGAAGGGCGCTGCACACGGAGATTGGAGCCGACGGCCGGCCGCCGCTGCTCAATCTCCCTTTGAATCCGAATTGATGTGGGAGAGAGACGATGCGCGAATACCGACCGGTGACCCCTCCAAAGGGGACGAAACTCACCTGTGCGAACTGGCAGATCGAGGCCGCTTTCCGGATGATCCATCACAACCTCTGCCCCGAAGTGGCCGAGAAGCCCGAAGATCTGGTCGTCTACGGCGGAACGGGGAAAGCGGCCCGTTCGTGGGAGGATTTCGACCGCATCACGGCCGCGCTCAAGCGGCTCGGGCCGGACGAGACCCTTCTCGTCCAGTCGGGCCGGGCGCAGGCCGTATTCAAGACGCACGAAGACGCGCCGCGCGTTCTCATCGCCAATTCCAACCTCGTGCCCAAGTGGGCGACGTGGGAGCACTTCCGCGAGCTCGAGAAGAAAGGGCTCATCATGTTCGGCCAGATGACGGCCGGGTCGTGGATCTACATCGGCACCCAGGGGATCATCCAGGGGACGTACGAGACCTTTGCCGCCGCCGGCGAGAAGCACTTCAACGGGGAGATGAAGGGGCGGCTCGTCGTGACGGGCGGGCTCGGAGGCATGGGGGGCGCCCAGCCCCTCGCCGCGACCATGACGGGCGCCGTTTTTCTCGCCGCCGAGGTGGAGAAGGCCCGCATCGAGAAGCGCCTCGAGACGAAATACCTCGACCGGATGACGTCCGACCTGGACGAGGCGATCGGCCTCGCCCTCGACGCGAAGGAGAAGGGCCGGGCCGTCTCCATCGGCTGGGAAGGGAACGCCGCCGACCTTCTCGAGGAGCTGATTGAAAGGAATGTCACGCCCGATGTTCTCACCGACCAGACGAGCGCCCACGATCCCCTCAACGGCTACGTGCCGCGGGGGATGAGCTTCGGCGATGCGCTCGCTTTGCGTCAATCCGATCCCGGCGCGTACCAGGAAAAGTCGCTGGCCACCATGGCCGACCACGTGCGCGCCATGCTCGAGCTGCAAAAGCGGGGCGCCGTGACCTTCGACTACGGCAACAACATCCGCGCCTTCGCCAAAGAGGCGGGCGTGGAGAACGCCTTCGACTTCGAGGGGTTCGTGCCCCTCTTCATCCGCCCCCTCTTCTGCGAGGGGAAAGGCCCTTTCCGCTGGGTGGCCCTCTCGGGCGATCCCGAGGACATCTACAAAACGGACGAGGCCGTGCTCCGTCTCTTCCCGGAAAACAAATCGCTCGCCCGCTGGATCAAGATGGCGCGCGAGAGGATCAGCTTCCAGGGGCTTCCCTGCAGGATCTGCTGGCTCGGCTACGGCGAGCGCGCCGAGATGGGCCTCGAGATGAACCGCATGGTGCGCGACGGCGAGGTGAAGGGACCCTTCGCCATCGGCCGCGACCATCTCGACTGCGGTTCCGTGGCGTCGCCCAACCGCGAGACGGAGGGGATGAAGGACGGCACCGACGCCGTGGCCGACTGGCCCCTCCTCAATGCGCTTCTCAACACGGCGTCGGGCGCGACGTGGGTCTCGATCCATCACGGCGGCGGCGTGGGCATGGGATACGCAATCCACGCCGGCCAGGTCATTGTCGTGGACGGCACGGACGCGGCGGCCAAGCGGATCGAGCGCGTTCTCACAAACGACCCCGGTATCGGAGTGGTCAGACACGCCGACGCGGGATACGACCTCGCCCTCGAGGTGGCAAAGGAAAAGGGAATCGATCTCTGCGGGTGAATCAACCCCCCGAAAGAATCCTGCCGATGTCGGAGTGCATCTTCTCCCGGTAATGATCCACCATGGCGGGCGTGGTCATGATCATGTCGATCTGCCGGGTATGGATGCTCAGGTACCCCAGGAGCTTGAGACGCCGGATCATGAATTTCGGCCCCCGCCCCTCCATGTGGGCGATCAGGTTGTCTTCGTGCGTCTCCACCTGGAATCCATATTCGTCGAGAATGTCCTTCAGGAGGTGAATCCTCTTGATCCGTCTCTTGTAGTTGGCGCCCCCTCCCTTGAACTGGAAACGAATGTAGTTTTCCCTCCTTCTCTCGGTGGCCAGGACCTCGACGCCGGTGAAATGTGCGCCGAGCCGGAGATTCAGGCAGCAGAATTCCCTGGAGATCATGAAGTAATTCCGGTTGGCGTACTCCGATCTCACACCCAGGTTCAGGGCCGGATTCGTGGTGGCGTCGAATATGACCGACATGAAGCCCCTTCCCGAAACGGGGGGCGGCCCATCCCAAGGGACGGCCGTGATCCCTTCCCACAGGGCCAGCATGGGAGCGGAGGCGATATTGTCGAGGCCGACGAATTTTCCCTCCACCTCCTCTTTGAACCCGTCGTCCAGGTTGAGGACCCACCACTGCATCGGTACTTCGCAGTAGAGCTGCTTGCTGGAACGCTCGGGGAAACGATGGTCCTTTCCGAAATGGAACATTTCGATCACGGCCTTCTCGTGGCAGAAGCGTGTGATGTCGTGGTATGTCCTGCAGTGTTCGGGCCGGAACTCGGCGGCATCCGGATCGAGAAGGTTGAGCGGGGTGATGTTGCGCGCCGCTCCTGTGAGCGCCCTGTGAAGCGGGCTCCCCCTCCTGGCCCTCGGCTTTCGCGTCGTTTTTTTGAGAAGCGGCTCGATGCGGCCGTCGAGAATGGTGCAGCCGTCTGCGTTCACGGTGACTTCCCGGCCGTTTTCGAGCTTGTCGATGACTCCCCTGATTCCGAAGAGGGCGGGCACGCCGATTTCACGCGCCACATTGGCGAGATGGCAGGCCGAGGTGCCGTGCTCGGACACGACAGCGGCCGCGCGTTCCAGGAGGGGCGCCCAGCGGGGCAGCGACTGGACCGTAGCCAGGACGGCGCCCTCGGGGAAATGAAGGGCGTCCATGTCCTTCTGAACAACGTAGACGGGCCCGGCCGCCACACCGGGACTGGCCGTGGTTCCGCCTTTCACGATTACGGGTCCGGGCTCCGGTTCCAGGCTTTCATCCGTTGCGGTTTCTTCAGAAGCTTTTTTCTGCTGGAGGCGGCGGCACTGCAGAATGGTGAAGGTTCCGTCGGGGTCGAGGGCCCACTCGATGTCCCTGGGGGAGCCGTAGTGTTTTTCGATTCTGAGAGCGATGTGGGCGAGATCGAGCGCCTGGTCGTTGGTGAGGGATGGACTGGCGCGTTCCGCATCGGTCGTTTCCGTGCGGCAGATTCCCTCGTGGGGAGAACAAATGAATTTCCTGTCCTTCTGGGGAATCCTCCGGCTTTCGATCCGGAGGTGTTCGTGGCGTTCGATCACGAAAAGGTCCACCGCGGTGCGGCCGTCCACCACCGCCTTGGGGAGGCCCCATGAAGAGTTGATGATGACCGAGTCGTCCTGTTCGTCCATGGGGTTTCGCGTGTAGAGCACACCGCCGGCCACGGCGTTCACCATGACGAGACAGCCGACGCACATGGCCACTTCGTCGTCGCGGATCCCGCGGCTCATCCGGTAGATCATGGCCGGAAGGCCGAACTTGCTGGCCACGACCATCTTGTACGATTTTGAGAGGTAGTGCCTGCTCACGTTGAGCTCGGAGTGGTGCTGTCCGGCGAAGGATGCCCCGGCCACGTCCTCGAGGAGGGCGCTGCTCCTTACGGCGACGGTCACGCCCTCGCCCGCCGTTTTTTCGAGGAGACCGTACTCTTCCTGAAGCGCGTGTGCGAGGTCTTCGGGAAGCTCGGCGTCGAGGACGAGCTGCTGAATCTTGCCGCAGACTTCGTGCAGGTGATCGTAACGCTGCGCGCCGGCGGCCTGGCGGCGGCGGTTGATTTCGGCCTGCAGGTTGTTGTGTTCTATGAAGCGCCTGTAACCCCTGACGGTGACGACGAAGCCGTCGGGAACCTTGATGCCGAGGGCGTTTCCGATTTCACCGAGGTTGGCGATCTTGCCGCCCACCTGGTCGGCCAATTCACTCCTCACGGCGTTCATGGGAAGGACAAGCTTGCCCTTCTCGTCGATGACGGGCTTCGAGGGTGAGAGGCTGGAGTTTATCCGCTCCTGGATCTCCTTGAACCGCTGGTGAAGGGCGTCGTACTTTCCCGGGGCGAGGTCGTCGAGGTACTTGATCAGCTGGAAGACATGGGTGGCGATCTGTGTGCAGAGCGACCGCATGTGGGTCAGACCGTAGGGCTTCGTGCTACGGAGGGTCTCCTCCAGTATGGCCATGACCTCGAGGGCTTTCTTGTTGGCGTTGAGGAGAAGCTTGAAGCTGTGATATCGGGCCTTGAAGGCAATGCGGAATTCCTCGAGATCGGCCTCGGAGGCAGCCTCCTTTCCGTAGAAAATTTTTTTCAGGAATTCGCCCAGGCCGCTCATAATCCCAGCCCGTCAGTGCGACAGCTTGAGCCCCCATCCCTCGAATATGAACATGATGGCAAAGCCGTACCAGATCGTATAGACCACATAGAAAACAAGGGAGAAGAGGACGATCGGGATCTTGTCCACGATATTCTCCGGTTCGATTCCATAATAATTGTAGGAACACTCCACCCCTTTCTTGATTACCGTGGCGATGAATTTCGCCTCGTCGAATTGTTCCTGCCTTTTCAGGTCCTTGTCCATTTCCTTCAAGGCGCACCACCAGTTGTAGAGCGCCTTCTTCTCGTCGATACCGTACCTGGCCCTCACTTTACCGCCTTTGTTTTCGAACATGTCCGTGGTGTCTTCGAGGCAGGCGGTCACGATCTTTCCCAGATCCCCGGAGACCTTCAGCCCTGCGCCGGTCCTCTCGGTTTCGGCCTCGCTCCTTTCGAAGAGCCGCGCCGTCTCGGCCGCATCGTTCTCGTTCTCCATGAAGAGAGTGACCGAGATGCTCTTGCCGTTGAGGTCCGCGGCCTTATCCCTCAGCTCGGGGATGAAGAGGGCCGATCCCTTGGAGATGGAGTTATAGAGGGTGTCCATGGTGTTGAGCGCGTTCCGTCCTTCGAAGAGAGGCATGAATATGAGAACCAGAACGACGGTGAATCCGGCGAGCATGGCGGCGCCGATCGAGAATTTTTTCCTGTCAGCGATCATGGCCCACCTCCTTTCCCTTCAGCCGGGCGATGTTTTTAAAAAACGTGCCGATGACCCAGGCGGCGAATATTCCGATGACGAGGAAGAAGGCCCAAATCCCGATCGTATCGAGAAGCTGAACGGAACCCTTCGACAGCGAGATGACCTCCATTTCCGTCAGTTTGCCCGGCAGGGCGAAAGCCCTGTTGATGAATCCGGCAAGCACGGCCATGGCGTAGAACCCGCGGATCGTCGTCCCCTTGACGACCTTGGTGACCATGGCGCCTATCTGGATGCCGAGGAGCGAACCAAGCAGCATGCCCATGGCGAGCGTGTAGAAGATGAACCCGTAGATTGCGTACTGGCTGACGGCGGCGTATCCCGCCGTGAACACGATCTGGAAGATATCGGTTCCGACGGTGGTCAGCGAGGAGACGCCGAGAACGTAGACAAAGATGGGGAAGGTGAGGAAGCCGCCGCCCACTCCCATGATGGCTGCGCAAAATCCGACGAGCGCTCCGCTCAGGACCAGGAAGAGGGACGAGATTTTGCGCCCTCCCGGTACGAGCCCCTGATCGAAGGTGACCATGGGCGGGATCTTGACGGACTGGAGCTTCCGGGGGAGGCCGCCCAGGTCCGCCCCCTCGAACTTCCCGACGTGCATATCGCTCGGATCATGGCTCTTCCGCGCCTTGAAGAAATCGGTGAGGGCATAGCTTCCGAGCGCGCCGAGCATGAGCACGTAGATCGTTGTGATGAAGGTATCGCTCAGCACGGGGTTGATGTCGTAGAGCACGCGGTTGATGATTCCGCCGGTGGTAGCGCCGAGGATGGCGCCGATGAGGAAGACCATGGCGAGCATGACGTTGACGTTTCCGAGTTTCCGGTGGATCACGCTTCCCATGATCGCCTTGGCGAAGATGTGGAAGAGGTCCGTGCCCACGGCCAGGATTC
>CAZWHE010000171.1:0-8058 GCA_964633825.1 uncultured Phycisphaerales bacterium
GCCCGGCGAAGCCGATCAGGGCGCCCGGCTCGGCGAGCACGATGTCGGCCTGGGTCGCCCAGGAGGCGGTCACGCCCCCCGTGGTCGGGTTGGCCAGGATCGAGGCGTAGAACCCGCCGGCGTCGTCGAACTTGGCGAGGGCGGCGCAGTCCTTGGCCATCTGCATCAGCGAGATCGCGCCCTCGTGCATCCGGGCGCCCCCCGACGCGGAGCTGAGGATGAGGGGAAGTTTCTTTTCGAGGGCGTACTCGGCGATGATGGCGACTTTTTCACCCACCACGTAACCCATCGATCCGCCGAGAAAACTGAAATCAAGCGTTCCGAACGCCACATCCCGCCCCAGGATCTTGCCCGTGCCGATCCACATCGCTTCCTTGCGGCTCGTCTTGGCCATGGTTTTCTGGAGCTTGTCGGTGTAAGGGGTCTTGTCCTCGAACTGAAGCCGGTCGAGGGCCTCCATCTCGCCTTCCATCTCCTGGGCCGTTCCATCATCGAGGGTACAGGCCACCCGCTCCAGGGCCGTGATCGTCGAGTGGTAGTCGCACTTGGGACAGACCTTCATGTTCCCTTCAAGGTCCTTCTTGAAGATCGTCTCTCCGCAGGACGGACACTTGTCCCAGACCTTGGGCATGTCCTTCTTTCTGCGAGATATCCAGGCCATTCATCTTCCTCCGGAGACCCGGCGGTTTTACCCGTCCCACCCGGCCCGCTCATAGGCCTCGCCGGCCACGCTCTTGAAGCGGGAGATTGTACCACGAAGATCGCCCGACTTGAAGATACCGCTTCCGGAAACGAGAACATTCGCCCCCGCCTCCGCCGCGGCACCGGCATTGTCCGTCTTGATGCCGCCGTCTATCTCGATGTATCCCTTGAAGCCGTATTCCTCGCGGAGCGCCCGGACCCGGTCGAAAGACCCTTCGACGAAGGACTGGCCCGGAAACCCTGGATGCACCGACATGATCATGATGAGGTCCACGGCTTCGAGCCAGGGCCTGACATCGGACAGAACCGTGTCGGGGTTGAGCGTGACCCCGACCTGGACCCCGCCCCGGTCCTTCACCCTGTTGATCACCTTCTCGGGATCGTCCTTCGACTCCAAGTGGAAAACGTAGAGATCGGCGCCGGCGTCCATGAATGCGTCGGCGTAGCGGAGGGGCTCGTCGATCATGACGTGTACGTCGAGTGGCTTGGTCGCCTCGGCCTTGAGCGCCTTCACCACGGGAGGCCCGATCGTGATGTTGGGAACGAAATGGCCGTCCATCACGTCGATGTGGAGCCAGTCGGCGCCGGCCTCTTCGACGGCCCGGATCTCTTCTCCGAAACGCGAAAAATCACAAGAGAGGAGGGATGCTGATATGATCACCATGGGCGGTCTGTACCCCTTTCCGGATGAATGACTGCTTCTTTGTCAGTTCGGCCTGTCCGAGAGCGCGGCGATCCCGGGCAGGATTTTCCCTTCCATGATTTCGAGCGAAGCGCCGCCGCCCGTGGAGACATGGCTGAAGCGCCCGCTCAGGCCGAAGCGCTTCACCGCCGCGGCCGAATCGCCCCCCCCCACCACGGAAAAACAGGGGGAGTTGGCCAGGCCTTCGGCCAGAGTCCGCGTCCCGGCGGAAAAGGGCTTCCACTCGAAGACGCCCATGGGCCCGTTCCAGATCACGGTGCCGGCTTTCCTGATCGATCTGAGATAGAGATCGATCGTGGCGGGACCGATATCGAGACCGATCCGGCCCGCCGGGATGTCGCCCGTCATGACCTGCCACTCCGCTTCCTCGTCGAAGGACCCGGCCGCGGCGTGGTCCACGGGAAGCAGGATCTCGACCCCCTTCTCACGCCCCATGTTCAGCGTCTTCCCGGCCTGTTCCAGGCTCTGTTCTTCGACACGAGAATGCCCCACGTCCTGGCCGATCGCTTTGAGAAAGGTGTAGGCCATGGCCCCGCCGATCAGGATCCTGTCCACCACCTCGAGAAGGTTCTCGACGACCGGAATCTTGTCCGCCACCTTGGCGCCGCCGAGAAGCGCGATCAGGGGCCTGTCGGGGTTATGGAAGATCTTCTCGAAAACCTCGATCTCCTTGGCCATGAGAAAGCCCGCCGCCGCGCGGTTGGGCTGGAAGTGCTCGGCCACGGCCGACACCGACGCGTGGGCGCGGTGGGCCGTTCCAAAGGCGTCGTTCACGTATAGGTCGCCCATTTTGGCGAGGGCGGCGGCGAAACCGGAATCGTTCTCCGTCTCTCCCGGATAAAAGCGCAGGTTCTCGAGGAGGGCGACTTTGCGCTCCCCTCCTTCGGGCAGCGCCTCTTCCACTCCCACCGCTTCACCGAGCTTGATGACGGGTGTTTCGATATGCTCGTCGTTTTTAAGAAGCTCGCCGAGGCGGACCGCGACGGGATCGAGACGCAGGCTCTCCTTCACCTGCCCATTGGGCCGGCCGAGGTGGGACATGAGGACCGGGGTCCCGCCGCTGTCGAGGATTTGTTTCACCGTGGGGAGTGCGCTCCGGATCCGGAGGTCGTCGGTGATGGAGCCGTCCTTGCCGAGAGGAACATTGAAATCAACGCGCACGAGAACGCGCTTCCCTTTCACGTCGAGATCGGTTACCGATAGCTTGGTCACTTGTGCAAACCTTTCTCCCCTTTCGGGATCACGCGCCCAGAGCGTGGGATTTGCGAATCAGGTCGGCAACGCGGCAGGAGTATCCCCATTCATTGTCGTACCAGGAGACGATCTTCACCAAGTTCCCGCCCAGGGTCATCGTGCAGAGGGAGTCGAAGATCGAGGAGTGGGGATTGCCGATGATGTCGCACGACACGATCGGCTCGTCCGTGTACTGGAGAATCCCCTTCATCGGCCCGTCGGCGGCGGCCTTCATGGCGTCGTTCACGGCCTCGACGGTGGCGTCCTTCTCGAGGTGGGCCGTCAGATCGACCACCGAACCGTCCACGACGGGAACGCGCATGGCGTATCCGTCGAGCTTCCCGTTCAGGTCGGGGATGACCTTGCCCACGGCCTTGGCCGCACCCGTGGTCGTGGGGATGATGTTCTGGGCGGCGGCGCGCGCCCTCCTCAGGTCCTTGTGCACCATGTCGGCCAGTCGCTGATCGTTCGTGTATGCGTGGACGGTGCACATGAGCCCCTTCTTCATCCCGAAGGTGTCGTGAAGAACCTTGGAAACGGGCGCGAGGCAGTTGGTCGTGCACGACGCATTCGAAATGATGCGGTCCTTCTTGCGGAGCTCGGCGTCGTTCACGCCCATGACGATCAGGTTGTCGATCTCGTCCTTGGGCGGCACGGTGAGCAGGACCTTGGGAGCGCCGGCTTCGAGGTGGGCGGCGATCTGGTCGCGCTTTCTGAAAACACCCGTCGCTTCGACGACGAAATCGACCTCCAGGTCTTTCCACGGCAGGTCGGAGGGGTTCCGTTCGGACAACACCTTCACCTGGCGGCCGTTCACGGTCAACGCCTTGTCGCCGGCCTCCACCGCGGCGTTGAACCGGCCCTGAGAGCTGTCGTACTTGAGGAGATGGGCCAGGACCGGAACGTCCGTCAGGTCGTTCACGGCGACCACTTCGAAATCAGGATCCGGCTCCATGATCCGAAAAACCATGCGCCCGATCCTGCCGAAACCGTTGATGCCTATTCGAATCGTCATTGCCATTCTCCTTTTTGTATATCGGCCGTATCCCGGCCGCATCTCAGCTATGCCTGGGCGAAAAAACCGCCTGTGTTTGACAAAGGGACCATCCGTCCGGAAACGGGCATTGTATGTTTCAGCCCGCGACCGGGTCAACAAATCTGTCTCAAAGAGAGTGAAATCTGTACAATATGCCGATACATTAAAACGAGGTGATTAATCAGAGAATGAATGCATCGGGTCACAGAGCGGAACCGCCGTCGGAACAGATTTCTCTTCCCGCGGATTTCGCGGACGATTTGAACAAAACCCTTCCCCGTCCTGTGCCGGGTCCCTGGATCGTGGCCCTCTCCGGCGGGTGCGACTCCACCGCCCTCTGCCGGCTTCTGGCCGAAACGGCCGGAAGCCCGGGCATTCCACACCCCGGCCTCATTGCGGCCGTCCACGTCCACCACGGTCTCCGGGGCAAGGAGGCGGACAGGGACGAAGAGTTTTCGTGCGAGCTCGCGCGCAGCCTCGACTTCTCTTTCCAGAGTATGAGGACCACCCCCCCGCCCGGGCTGAAACCGGGCGCCAGGGAGAAATGGGCCCGCCAGGAGCGCTACTCCATTCTGAACAAGACCGCCCTCGATCTCGGTGCGAACCTCGTCCTGACGGCTCACAACAGGAACGACCAGGCCGAGACCGTGCTCATCCGTTTCTTGAGAAGCGCCGGTTACTGGGGGCTCGCCGGAATCAGGCCCGTCAGGCCGCTCGTCACGGGATCGAGCGTTCTCCTGGCCCGCCCCTTGCTCAACACACCGCGAGCCGCACTCCGCACTTACCTCGACGGCCTTTCGCAGCCCTTCCAGCAGGACAGGACGAACGAGGACCCCGCGTATATCCGAAACCGGATCCGCCACCGCCTGATCCCGCTCCTCCAGGAAAAGACATCCCGCGACCTGACGGCCGAGCTCTCTCTCATCGCCGAGAAGGCGCGCGCCATCCATATCCTTCTCGATAAAGCGTCTGAGAAGGTCACAAACCGCTTCGTGACCGAAAACACACCACCCACCGAAGAGGAGGAACGGCTGTCCATGAAGTGCAGCGACTTCCTCGAGCTCCACGAGCGGCTTCGGTTCGGGCTGCTCCGCTTTCTCTCGCACCGGCTCGCCCCGCGGCAGGTTCCGCTCTCCCGCCAGGCCTTCGCCTCTCTCACGCAATCCCTGGCCGGATCCTCTTCCGCTTCATCCTGGGCGCTCGGCGCCGGGGTGACGATTCGGCGTGACGGCGAGCTTCTCGTTATTCAAAACGGAGAGGCGCCGGCCAAGACGGGGCCGGCCGCGGAACCACGCATTCTGGGCGAAACGGGAGTTCCGGGACGTCTCGATCTCCCCGACGGATTCCGGTTCTTCGCCTCCTTTTCGCAAAACCGGATCCAGGCGAAAAGTCTTCTTACCCTGGATTCAGCCTACAGGGAGGTCCTCGATGCCGATGCTGTCCGGAAAGCCTGCGGGGGCGAGATCGTGCTGCGTTTTCGCACCAGGCGCCGGGGAGATACTTTCCACCCCCTGGGAGCCCCGGGGCGCAAGAAGCTGAAATCATTCCTGATCGATCTGAAGGTACCGGCCGTTCAGCGCGAGACGATTCCGCTTCTCTGCTGTGGCAGCGAAATCGCCTGGGTCTTCGGGCACAGAATTTCCGAGACCTTCCGCGTCACCGATGAAACGAAGCGATTCCTCGTGCTCTCAGTGGGACACAATACGTAGTTGTGCGGAGGGATTCTTTCTCCGGATTACTGCGTATTGTGTCCCCACTATTTGTATGCGTAGATTTTCTTGCCGTCCGTAAAGAGGATCATACCGGGCTCGGAATTGGGAATGGCCGAACCGATTCCTGCGGGCTCGACTTTGCTGATGAGCTTTCCCGTGACGACATTGACCAGCGCGAACCGCCCGTCATTGGTCCAGAAGTAAACGCGATCATCGACAAGGCCGGCCACTTTTTCGCAGCCTTCGATCTCCCACTTCTCGGCGCCCGTAGCCCGGTCGAGGCAGTGAATCGTCTCTTCCACCTTCTGAAAAACGCAGTCCCCGATCAGCTGGGGCTCGTCCTTCAACGGGACACCGGCAAAGAACTTCCACTTGATCACACCCGAAAGGCGGTTGAAAGCATAGAGCGCGCTGTCTCCGGACGCCACGAGGAGAAGGTCCGAATCGACAACAAGATCGGCCGTGTTCCGGCCGGCCATCTTGTAGCGCCACGAGGGACGGCGCGGCGCGCCTTCGGACGCTTTATTGGGAGGGAGACAGACAAGCAAACCATCTTCGGCCGCGGCGTAGAGAAAAAGCTCGGCGCCTTCGCCGTATAGCTTGGGCGTCGTGGTCGTCACATCGCCGAACCGGAACCTCCAGCCCTGAATACCGTCGCTCGTGTCGACCGAGACAAGACTCTCCTTGTCGAACGTTCCCACATAGACCACGTCCCTGCTGCAGGCGGGCGGCGTGCACGGCGAAAACCCGATCGTCTTGTCCATGATGCGCGCGCCGTTGGAGCGCTTGACCAGGATCAGCCTGTCTCTGACGCAAACCCCCACCGCGTCCGCTCCGATGCCGGGCCTCGAATCGGTGGGCTCTCCCGGAAGCTCGAGAATCCACCTGTGATTTCCGCGCTTCAGATCGATGCAATGGAGGGTGTTGTCCGTGTCGAGCAAAAAGAGATCCTGCCCGTCCACCCTTCCCATCTTGGTCGAGGCGCCCTGCGCCAGATCGCCGAGCGGCAGGATCCAGTACGTTCTCTCGAGCTTCAATTCATCGGGGTTGAACGGGTTTTCATCGCCCCGGGCCTGTCCCGGCCAGACAAGAAATAACGCAATTATTGAAAAGAATGGAACAAGCCTCATGGAACTCTTCCTCCAGATGTTCGAATCCGCTGTGACGGCCGCGCAATGACCGGTTCCGGCAAGAGTTTCCCGCCCGTTCGATGTTGGCGCCGGAGACGGTAAGGGCCGGATTATTAAAGAAATACTGATGTTAGGACCCTTTGTAACCAAGTCAAGGGAAAACTCCTTCCCCGGAAACCAAGCCCGAATCCGAAGGAACGCGCCCCGGAACCGCACCCGGAGCTGTGTCCCCGGGCGTTGACAACACCCTTCTCCTTTGATAATTGTCATGTTTCAAAACCCTGCTCGATGCGGATTTGTGCGGGGAACAACGGACGCTCTCCTTCGCGGGGAACTCGCAGATGAACCACGATCTTCTGGAGAAGCTGAAACACAATGTCGAGAAGGTCTTGGGCCGCGCCGCCGCAGCCGCCGGGCGCGCCGGCCGCAGCCCGGACGAGGTGACGCTCGTGGGAGTCACCAAGACGGTCGACATCGAGACGGCCGGCCTTCTCATCGAAGCGGGCGTGAAGGACCTCGCCGAGAACCGCGTCCAGGAAGGAGAGCGCAAGCACGCCGCGCTGGGCGACCGCTGCCGCTGGCACATGATCGGCCACCTGCAGACCAACAAGATCAAGAAGGCATTGGGCTTTTCCAAGACCATCCACTCCGTCGATTCGGAGCGCCTCGCGAGAGAGATCTCGCGCCGCGGTGTGACGGCCGATCTCAAGCCCGACGTGCTTCTCGAGGTCAATGTCTCTGGCGAAGAATCGAAATACGGCTTGGCCCCGGACGAAGCGGCCGGCATGGCCGCGCTGGCAAAAGAGCTCCCCGGCCTGGCGCTCAGAGGCCTGATGACGATGGCGCCCTACGATCCGGATCCCGAAGAAGCCCGCCCCTTCTTCCGGGCGCTCACCGCTCTCTTCCACAGGCTGAAAGAGTCGGGTATCGTGGACGATCGTTTCGACACGCTCTCCATGGGGATGTCGGGAGACTTCGAAGTCGCCGTGGAAGAGGGCGCCACCCTCATCCGTGTCGGGACGGCCCTGTACGAAGGTGTTTGATATCTCGGGGCGGATCGCTCTTGGAACGGCGCGTGCCCGAACCGTTTTCGAGTTTTGTTTTTTTAAATAAAGGATGGATTTCGATTTGGCCGGTCTTCTCTTTGAAAGCGGCCCGGACAAGGGCAAAAGATTCGATCTGAAGGAAGGCTTCACCTATACGGGGGGGAGCGATCCGCGCTGCCGCATCGTCGTGAACGACGAGCTGATTGCGCCCCTCCACTTCAGGATCAAGGGGGTGGGCGGCAAGTTTTTCATCAGGGACGAAAATACAAAATCCGGCACCCTCATCAATGACGAGCGCCTGCCCCAGGCCGTGCTCAAGCCGGGCGACAAGGTCCAGGTGGGCGCCACCGTATTCTCCTTTGTCGAGGACACCGCCAAGAACGGCTCCAAGGGAAAGGTGATCGGCGGGTACGAGATCATCGACCGGCTCGGCCGGGGCGGCATGGGAACGGTCTACAGAGCTGTCCAGGTTTCGCTGAACAGGGAGGTGGCCCTG
>CAZWHE010000172.1:0-8028 GCA_964633825.1 uncultured Phycisphaerales bacterium
TTGTGAACCTTGCCGAGCGCGTCGTCGAAAAAGGCCGGATATGGAGCATCGTCGTCCGTCACCTTTCCCCGCGCGAGCTGCCGGATGATCTTGCCCGTTCTCTTATCGACGATGATGATGCCCTCGCACATGGGGCACTTGATTCTCCAGTCCTTGGCAGCCATGATTCCTCCTCGATGCCGGATATTTTTAACGCTTCGAGGTTAACACCGAACGCCGCCGGCCTCAAGCCCCGATGCCTCACACCGAGTAAAGGAGGGCGTTCCCTTTCTTGCCCGTCTTCTTGATGGCGCTCATCTTGCGGAGGCAGTAAGCCATCTTCTGCGCCAGCCAGCGGGGCTGGTCCGCCCGGTTCGCGAGATCGAGCGTGGTGAAGACCTCGGGCAGGCCGGGAGGCAGCATGGCCCGAAACCCGGCGGGCGACTTGAAGAGGCGCCGGCCGACCACGTCGATCATGCGGTGGTCCTGAACGCTTAAGCCGCCGCGCCACCGGCTGCCGAGACCGTCGTCTCTCCTGATCTCCTCCTCCCGGACGAGAAGGACCTCGAGGTTGAAATTCCGTTTTCTCATCAGATGGGGAATGCTCACCAGCTCATCAAAGATGTGATCGAGCCGCCCGCGCTTGGGCGACTTGCGCCGGCCGAGCCGCGTGCGGCCGTCGGCCTTGTTGCGAACGATCCATTTCTCCCTGGAGATGGGGTGCACGAGACGGACCCGGTGTTTCTTCGTCAGGGTTTCGAGCTTGCGCCTGATGGCCGAAAAGCCCGCCGTCTGGATCTCGATCAGGAGATCTTGGCGGACGATGTCGATCCGGAACCCGTCCACCTCTTCCTCGAGGCGGTCTCCGGGCTCGGCATACCACTCCTTCAAGGAGGCGTGGAGCGACTTCTCCATCATCGTGCCGATGGAGCGCTTCGCCATGCGCGACGCCGGGGCCGTGCCGTAAGAAGAGGGGGTCACTTGTCATCACCGCCGGGTTCGGGAGAGCGGTTCAAGATTCCGAGAATGCGATCGATCCCGCCTTCCAGGTTCTCCTTGAGGTCGGTCACCATCTTTTCGATGATCTCGGAGTTTCTTTTGATCGTCTGGACCTTTTTCAGCATCTCGGACATGCGCTCCACGTTCTCGGTGACGGCGTCGAGCTCGCTCCGAACCGAATGAAGGTCCACCTCGTGGGATTCCGCCTGCCGCAGCGACGTGACAAGGAGGACACGCGCGATCTTATAGGCCGCCTCGAAGAAGAGGAGGCTCCGGCCCGACTCGAGGCTCTCCTTGTCCACGGTGACGTAGAAATCGCCGCCCATGCGGCG
Organism: uncultured Phycisphaerales bacterium; assembly: GCA_964633825.1. Taxonomy (GTDB): domain Bacteria; phylum Planctomycetota; class B15-G4; order B15-G4; family CAYZWU01; genus CAZWHE01. Next base: position 1,311 of record CAZWHE010000172.1, read on the forward strand.
GAAGTCCCCCACCTCGGCCGGTTCGTATCCCTTCTCGAAGACGAAGATCCCGCACTCGGCCTCGCGGTTCTCCTTCGCCTTCCGGATCTCGTCGACGGCGTCCTGGATCTTCACGCCGTGCCGCTTTTTCGCCTCTACAACGAGCCTCTTCCCCGGAGCGCCGCTCGTCGGCCCGAGAGTGATGACGTAATCCCCCACCTTGGAGCGGGTGAGGGCGCCCGTTTTTTCGCCCACCGCCTCTGTCTCGTCCTCGAGCTGGCGGCCCAGCTCGGCGAGCCTGTCGTAGAGGGTTTCCTCGAACCTGCGGCCTTTCTCGGTTCCTTTCTCGGCCTCGATCTCCTGCGCGGTCTTGGCCCCGAAGCGCTCTTTCATCTCCTCGAAAATGCGGCTGTTCTCCCTCGCGATCTCGCGGACCTCCTTGGAGAGGGCTTCCTTCAGCCTGACCAGGGCCGAGCCCTCGATGTCGAGGGAAAACTCCTTGACGAGAGCGCTCGTCTTCTCTTCGAGGTGCTTCTGCACGGCCTCTTCGATCCGGGAAATGACGCTCTCCTTGTTGCCGGGATCGAGAGAGCGGGCGAAAAAGCTCGACGAGCCGAGCTGCTCCTCGAGGAGGCGGAGAACCCTGCTGTCGTCTGGGCCGAAATAGCGGGCGAAGAGCTGGCTCAGCTTGCCGTCCCGCCCGAGAAAATCCTCGAGAGACCGCGGCATGGCGCCGCTCCCCTCGCGGAAATATTTCTCCAGCCTCTCCCTCACATCCCTGTCGAAACCGCCCACGCACTCGACGATTTTCTTCTCCACCTCGGCGAACTTCTCCTCCACGATCCGCGTGTCGAGCGCGGGAGAGGCCGACCGGATCGCGATGACGCCCACCTTGAGAGCTTCGAGCGCTTTTTCCGACCGCTCGGGCTCCTCGAAATCGGCCAGGTACTGGGCCACGATCGGATCCTGCACCTTCAGCTCGAGGCGCAGGCCGTCCCGGGCCTCATCGAGCTTTCTGACCGATGTCGTGTCTTTATTGTTCGCTTCTTCAGTCATTCGGGGCGGCTCCTCTCATTTTTTCCACGTCAGGGGATTGAGAAGAATGAGCACGGCGTAGATCTCGAGTCGGCCGAGAAGCATGCAGAAGGTGAGCATGATCTTCGCCGCATCGGGGAAATGGGCGTAGTTCTCCACGGCGCCGACGCCGGCGAGGCCCGGGCCGATGTTCGAGATGCAGGCCAGGACCGATGTGAATGCCGTCTCGAAATCGTAGCCCATGAAGCTCAGGATGACCGAGCAGGCGATGAAGGCGATGAAGTAGAGGACGAAAAACCCGAGGGTGTTGGCCAGGATCTCCTCGGAAACGGTCTCGCGCCCCACCTTGACGCTGAACAGGGCGGACGGCTTGGCCAGCCTCTTCAGCTCGCGGATGCCGGCCTTGATGACGAGGAGGACGCGGAAGACCTTGATCCCGCCCCCCGTGGAGCCGGCGCAGGCGCCGCAGAACATGAGGAGGACGAGCAGGTAGCGGCAGACATAGGGCCAGCGGTCGAAGTTCTCGGTGCAGTAGCCGGTCGTGGTCGCGATCGACACGGCCTGGAACGCCGAGTCGCGAAATGCCTTGTCGACCGAGGCGTATCCCGCGCCGGCTTTGTAGTCTTCGGCCCCGCTTCCGGGAAGGAAATCCCCGGGCGGGCTGAAGTGAAGCACGGCGGTCAGCACGAGGACGGCGCAGCCGAGAATGAGAACATAGAACCAGAGCTCCCTGTTGAAAAAGACCGATTTCAGCTTCCCGCAGAGAAACTGGAAGTGAAGGACGAAGTTGATTCCCGCCAGGAACATGAAGGCCATGACCGTCCACTGGATTCCCGAGCCGTAGTGGCCGATGCTGGCGCTTTTCGTCGAGAAGCCGCCCGTGGCCATCGTTCCGAAAGCGTGGCAGAACGAGTCGTAGAGCGGCATCTCCTGGATCCAGAGGAGGGCGACCTCGAGGAGGGTGAGCACGGCATAGATGATCCACAGGGTCTTGGCCGTTTCCGAGATCTTGGGGTAGAGCCGCTCCTTGACGGGACCCGTGATCTCGGCCCGGAAGAGCATGGCCCCGCCGGCGCCGAGCACGGGGAGCACGGCCACGGAGAGGGCCACGATTCCCATACCGCCCAGCCAGTGGGTGAAGGAGCGCCAGAACATCAGCCCCGGCGGCAGCCCCTCGATGTGGGTCATGATGGTGGCCCCCGTGGTGGTGAAGCCCGACATCGTCTCGAAGAAGGAGTCGACCATGCCGGAGCAGGCGCCCGAGATCCTGAAAGGGAGAGAGCCGAGCAGTGTGAGCAAGAGCCAACCGAACGTCACCGAGGCGAAGCCTTCGCCGGCGCCGACGGCGCTTTCCTCGCCCACCCGGAAGAGACGCCTCAGCACGATCCCGACCACAACGGAGATAACGATGGTGTAGACAAAGGCCGGGACCTCGCCCGAAAAGGCTCGCTCGTGGTAGACGGCGATTCCGGCCGGTATCAGGAGAAGGAGTCCGAGCAGAAAGGAGAGCAGACCGATGATGTGGAGAACGGGCCGGATGTTCATTTAGTCGCCCGCCTTTTGCCGGCAAAGACCCTTTCGACCTTCTCTCTCACCTCGGGCAGGACGAAAGCCACGATGTGGTCGCCCTGCTGCACCACGGTGCTGCCGTCGGGAACGAAAGCGCCCCCCCGTCTCTGGACCGCGCCCACGATCGACCCGTTGGGAAGCTTCATGTCGCGCAGAGACTTCCCGACGGCGCGCGAACCCTTGCCCACGACGGTCTCGATGATCTCGGCCTCGCCGTCGCAGACCTTCTTCACCGACAGGATCCTTCCGGGCCGGATGTAGCGCACGATCTCGCCCACCATGACGAGCCGCGAATTGATCACGGCGTCGATATCGAGGGTCGACAGGATCGGAACGAGATCGAGGTCCTGGGTGATGACGACCGTTCTCTTGACGCCCTTCTTCTTGGCGATCAGGGCATTGACCAGGTTCAGCCTGTCGTCCTCGACGGTGGCGACAAAGAAATCGGCCTTGGCGAAACCGGCTTCCCGAACGATCTCGTTGTCCGACGGCTGCCCCGAAAAGACGAGAACGTTGTTCAGCTCCTTTTCGGCAAGGGAGCAGGCCTCCCTGTCCTCGTCGATCAGCACGAGCGATTCGACGATTCCTTCGAGGCGGTGGGCCAGCTCGATGCCGATCCGCCCGGCGCCCGATATGATCACCTTCTGCACGCGGTGCGAATCAGCGCCCACGAACCTCCTGAAATGAGGGTAAACCTCGCGGGTCATGATGATGTAGACCATGTCCCCCATCTCGAGGCTGTCGTCCCCCTTGGGAATGATGATCTTCTCATTCCGGCGGATCGCGGTGATGAGAAAGGTCCCCCACTTCGAGTACTCCTCCTTCAAGTCCTGTAGGGGCTTCCCGTATATGCCGCCCTCTTCCTTGAGAACCACGGCGCGCAGCAGGATCTCGCCGCCGGCGAAATCGCCCGTGTCGGTTGCGCCCGGCGTTTCGATGAGCCTGAGCACATGCTGCACCGTGATCTCGTCGGGGTTGATGATCCGGTTGATGTGGAACTCGGCGCGCGACACGACCGGGCTTTTTCCCGAGAAGTCCCTGTTGCGGATCCTGGCGATCTTCTTGCGAACGCCGAAGGAGTTGGCCATCATGCAGACCACCTGGTTGAGCTCGTCCCTGTCGGTCACGGCGATCATCAGATCGGCGCCCTGGACCCCGGCGTCCTTGAGGACGCGGCCGTCGGACGCGTTGCCTCTCACGGCGAGAACGTCGAGCTTGTCCTTGATCTTCCTGATGCGTACCCGGTCGATGTCGACGATCGAGATGTGGTGCCCCTCGCGGGAGAGTTCGGTCGCCAGGTTGAGTCCCACCGATCCGGCGCCGACGATGATCACCTTCATGGCTTCTCCTCCCTCTGGTTCTGCTCTCCCGGATCCGGAGTGTCTTCTTTTTTTTCCGCCCTGTCGCCGGCCCCTTCATCATCGGTTTTCTTTTCAGGCGGTGTTTTTCCCCCTTTGTCGGTTTCGGCCTTGTCGGCCTCGGCTTTTTCGGCAGCAGCTTTTTCAGCCGCAGCCTTGTCGGCCGCCGCCTTGTCGGCCGCCGCTTTCTGCCGCAGGTCGGTCACGCGTTTTTTGAGCCCGTTCCCGAGCCCGTCGGGCAGGGGATCTTTGGTCGGTTCGAGGACGAGCACGGCCTTTGCCGAGTCTTTTTTCAGAAGCAGGATCTCGGCCAGCTCGCACCGGACACGCCACTCGAGATCGTGCTCGCCCGGACCGAGGCGCCCGTCGAGAAGCCTGTCGAACTCCTTTTCGGCGCCGTCGACGAGATCGGCCCTCGCCTGGGTGAGAGCGAACCGGAAGAGGACGGTGTTGTCCTTGGGATCCTGCTCCATGAGCCATTGAACGAGCTCGAGGGCGCGCTTGTACTTCTTCGCCTCGAAGTGAACCTCCCACGCCCCGGTGTATGTCTCGACAAGGACCGATGTTTCGGCTTTCGAGATCACACCAAGATAGAGGTCGTACCAGCGCGCCGATTCCTCGAACCGGCCGATCCGCCGGCACCCTTCGGCAAGCATGCAGAGGCGGTCCCTCTCCGACGGCTCCGTCGCCCCGTTCTTCTGCAGCTCCTCGAGCAGGGGCAAAGCCCTTTCGATCTCGCCCCCCTCAAAGAGCGCTCTCGCGTGGAGGCCCTTCACCCTGGCGATCTCTTCGTCGTCGCCGTTCCCGTTCTTGGCTTTCTCGAAAAATTCCTCGAAGCACCAGGCCGCCATGAGGAAACATTCGTTCCGCAGCAATTCGTCCCCGCCCATTTTCCAGAGGTCGTGCCGGTCCCGGCAGATCTTTTTCAGCGCGCTCCGGGCGGCGTTCTCACAGAGCCGGAACACTTCCTCGAGTCCTTCGCGCCCCCTCAGCGCGGCCAGGGCGAGGGCGATGGCCTTGAGGCCCTCGGGGTTTTTGAACCGGCCGAACACATCGATGCATTCGGTGCAGATCTTGCCGTCCCTTTCTTTCAGGAGGTGCTGCTTCAGAATCGCGATCACCTCGGGTGTCCCCAGCACGCCCATGCCTCTCACGCAGCCGGAGCGCACGTTGGCTTTCGAATCCTCGAGGCCGCGGGCGAGAGCTTCGACCGATTTCTCCTTCAAGCCGTTCTCGGCGGTTCCGGTCCTTCCCAGGAGCTCGAGCCCGTAAGCGGCCCAGAAGCGCGTGCCCGCATCGGGATCGCTCTCGATGATGGCGCTGAGATCTCCGAGAGCCTCGGCATCGCCCGTCAGCCCGAGCACGGGGATCGCGCTCTTGCGAACAGCCGGATCCTGTCCGGCGGCCGAAAACTTTCTCACGAGAGAGAGGTCTGCTTTTGCGCCCTTTTCACCGCAGTCCCGAAGGAGATCGAGAAGGGCGCTCGTCATGGCGGCCGGCTTTCCGCTCCGGTCCGCGAGCTCGGCCAGCCGGCTCGACACGGCCTGGGCCACGGCAGCCGGGTCCTTTCCCTTGAGGGTTCTCAGGCTTCCGGCGGCAGCCTCGACAACGGACGGATCGGCTGAATGAAGATGGATTAGAAGGATCTGCTGGGTATCGGCGCTGTTGTCGTTTCCCCTTCCCGCTATACCGATAAGGAGGACCAGTGTCTCGGAATCGGTCTCGCCCTTCTGGAGGCGGGCCACGATCTCGCCCGATCTCGAGACAACGGCGGGGTCCGAGGCATGAGCCGACAGGGCGCAGGCCGCGCTCCGTCTCACCTCCTCCATGTCGGAATCGAGAAAGCCGAAAGCACTGGCGAGATCGTTGTCGATCACGGTTTTGACGAGTGCGATGTAGTTTCCGCGGATCGCCGAAACCTGGTGCTCGAGCTCGGCGAGCCGCCCCTCTTCGATGATCCGGTCGCGGGAGAGGCCGCGGTTTTCGGCCCACCACGTTTTCCAGGCGGCCGCGTCCCGGCCGAAGTTCCTGAGAGTGAGCGTCTGGAGCGCCAGGTTAGCCGCGGCTCCGAACTCCGGTCCCTCCGTTTCCATGAGAGCGAGAAGCGTGTCCACAGCGCCGAGATCGCGCGAAATCCCCATGGCCCAGACAGCGGCTTTCCGGAGAAGGGGCGTCTCCCCGCGCGAGGTGCCGAGCACGGCCAGCACCTTCATGACGGCGGTGTGTGTCTCCTTGTCGTCGAGAAAGGACCGCACCGCGCTCGAACATCTCTTCCGAATCTCGGGCCGCTCTTCATCGCGGCTCAGAAGGAGGATCTCCTTGAAAGCGGAGTGGTTCCTTTTCGACTTGAAAGCTTCCACAATGGCCAGGACGGCGTGTTCGGGCGTGTTCCGGTCGCCGAGTCTCGCATTCAGCCATTCCATGTCCCCGGCCTGGATCAGCTCGCTCGCCGCAATCCCCCGGCTCCCCTCTTCGAGGCCGGGATCGAGGACCTTGCCCCTGTTGGCTTCGATCTCGGCGTTCTTGTCCTGGGCCGGCGCCGGGTCGTCCTGCGGCTTGGCTCCCTCCTGGGGCGCCGCCGCAGGGGCCGCGGCCGGCAGAACGAGAAGAAGGGCGAACCATAGCAGCCGCAGCCCGCATCGGCCTGCGAATCGTTGTTTTTGCCGGGATGGAAACGCTGTCAAGATTTCATTCCAAATCCGTGCGCCTCGGGCACAGAGAGGCCTCTTTAGCCCGGTAATACCACCGAGGTTAGGGTGATAATAATACGTCAAGAC
>CAZWHE010000173.1:0-8017 GCA_964633825.1 uncultured Phycisphaerales bacterium
TCCACAATGTACGGCGATCTCTATTTATTGCCGCCATATCAGAAATACGGACTCGGGACGATCCCATCGAATGGCGTGAGAATCGTGTCCGGCAACCTGCCGGGGTCGTGGCAATCGGGAGAGGAATATCCGTTTCAGGCGCTAGTGGGCCCCCAGGGGAATCCGGCATCAATACTCACGAATCTGATGAAGCTTGAGGTGGAATAAACCTCCGGCCAACCTACCTCCTTCTGGTTACATGATCCCCCTTTTGCATTGGCCCGGTTTTCAGGGGGTATTTCACACAAAAAACCAAAGCCAACGGAACAAAGTCAAAAAAGTTGTCCGCCTTTGGGAAGAGGCTGTACATAATGTTGTCATGCGGAACAAATCTGAATTCAGGGTCGAAGTCAGTGATCATCCCGCCGGGGGGCGGCTCTTCAAGATCGAGGGAGCCCTGACCCGGGGCACGATCAACCGGCTGAAGAGAGCCGTCAGCCCGGGAAGGGCAGGCGCACCCGTGACAATCGATCTCTCGACCATGACCGGGTTCGACTCGTTCGGCGCCGTCTTCCTCATCGAGCTGGCGAAAAGATCGGGGGATCATTTCGCCGTCGAAGGCGCGCCCCAGGACCTGAAGGATTTCGTGGCCCGTCTTCCCGCCTCCCGGATCCCGTCTGCTGCCGTCGCTCCCACAATTCTGGAGGGGATCGGCCAGTGGGTGTTGACCGCCGCGGGGGGGATGCTGGAGTTTCTGAGCCTCGCTTTCGAGTTCATCTACTGGCTCTGTGTGGCCCCCTTCCGGCTGGGGCGGCTTTACACGGACCGGACTTTCAAGGAGCTCGTCGCCACCGGCGTCGAGGCGATCCCGATCGTTCTGCTCATTTCCACGCTGATGGGCGTGATCCTGGCCCTCAACGCAGCATCGCAGCTCGAGCAGTTCGGGGCGACGATCTTTGTGGCCGACCTCGTGGGCGTGGCGCTCACCAAGGAGCTGGGACCCGTTTTTACCGCGATCCTCGTGGCGGGCAGGACGGGATCGTCCATCGCGGCCGAGCTCGGAACGATGAAAGTCACCGAGGAGATCGACGCCCTCAAGGTGATGGGGATCAACCCGAGGGCTTTCCTGGTCGTCCCCAAGATCCTGGCTCTCGTCCTGGCCATGCCCTGCCTCGTCATCATGGCGGACGTGCTCGGGATCAGCGGCGGCCTTCTGATCAGCGTGGGCGTGCTCGACGTGGGGTTCGTCGACTATTTCCAGCAGACGCTGAACGCCCTCTTTGTCTCCGACATCCTCACCGGGCTCTTCAAGAGCGTGGTGTTCGGTTTTCTCATCGGCCTGACGGGTGCGACTTTCGGCCTGAAGCTCGAAGGAGGCTCCGAGGAGGTGGGCCGGATCACAACCGCATCGGTGGTCGTCTCCTTCCTGCTGATCATTCTGTCCGACGCCTTCTTCACCATTGCCTTCACTTATATGGGGCTTTGAAAAGCGATGAACGAAGATCCCCATGTCCGCGTCACCGGGTTGGATGTGATCCTGGGAGAGAGAAAGATTCTCGACCGGGTCGCCCTGACCGTAGTGCCGGGCGAGATCCTGGTCATCATGGGCCGGAGCGGCTGCGGCAAAACAACCCTGCTGAAGACGATGGTCGGCCTCCTCCCGCCCGACGAGGGGACGGTCGAGGTCCTCGGGCGGGACGTGGCCTCTCTCGACGAGGACGCCCTCGATGAGTTCAGGGAGCGGATCGGCATGCTCTTCCAGTTCGGCGCGCTGATCAGCTCGTTCACCGTGGGAGAGAACATCCTCCTTCCCCTGAGGAGACGGTCCAGGGTGGATGAGACGACGGCGCGGGCCGTAGCTCAGATGAAGCTCTCCATGGTGGGGCTGCCCCATGTCTTCGACCTCCATCCGTCCCAGCTCTCGGGCGGAATGAAGAAGAGGGCCGGCTTCGCCCGGGCGCTCATCCTCGATCCCGACATCATCTTTTTCGACGAGCCCACCTCGGGCCTCGATCCCAACACGGCCGCCGACATGGACCAGCTCATCCTGAGCCTGAAGAGGATGCTGGGAACGACGATGGTCGTCGTCACCCACGACCTGGCATCGGCTTTCACAATCGCCGACAGGATCATCGTCATGCACGACGGCCGCCTGGTGGCCGAAGGCACGGCCGCCGAGCTTCAGGCCAGCAGTGTGCCCGAGGTGAGGGATTTCGTGGAACGGCGCCGGAGCCGGGAGGAAGAGAAAAAAGAAGACGACGGCAGGACTTTCTTTAGGTAGGAAATTCTGGTTTTCTGCTCCTGTTCAACAAAGAGAAAGGCGGATTCATGACCACACGACGGACGAAAGTTGAAGCAGGCCTGTTTCTATTGATCGGGATGGGACTACTTTTCGCCGTGCTTTTCATGCTCGTCGGGCTGAGTCTGACGCGGGACAGGGATACCTATTTCGTTCATTTCACCGGGTCGATCGGCAATCTCAAGGTGAACTCGCCCGTCACGTACAAGGGATTGCCCGTGGGCAACGTGGGTAATATCAAACTTTCGGAAAATGCAAGGGAGATCATCGTCGAGATGGAGCTCGACAAGAACGTTCCCATCACGAAAGGAGTGAGGGCCCAGCTCCAGTTCAGCCCGCTCACGAACATCTATTCGATCGAGCTGACGCTCAAGGGGCACCCCGGCGAGCCTCTCGAGCCCGATAATCCCGATGAAATCATCCCTCCCGAACCCACAAAGATCGATGAAATCGTCAACATGATCCCCGATGCCCAGCAGCGGCTGAATGAGCTTCTGACCCAGCTGACGGAGCTTCTCGACGACGAGAATATCATGGCTTTCCAGAAAATCCTCCACAACATCGGGCTGCTTCTCGAGGTGATTACCGAAAAGGTGGACCTTCTCGAGGGCGATATCAGAACCTCGCTCGATGAATTCAACATGACCTTGAGAACGATCAATGATGAGGCGAACCGGGTCGGCAAAGAAGCGAGGGAGAACATGACTCGCGGTCTCGATAACGCCATGGATGTGATGAACAAAATGGCCGCCGACCTGGAACAGGTTCTGGCTCGTGTGGAAGAGACGGCGGGCGAACTGAAAAAAGCCGCGTCTCAGGCGGGCGGGTTCATGACCGAGAATGAAAAAAGCGTGCGCGATCTTCTTGTGGCGCTCGAGAAGGCCGCACGGGAGTTCAGGGTCTTTCTGAAAGAGATGAAGAGAGATCCCTCCAGGGTCGTCTGGCCGAGCAGTGTCCCGGAGAGAGAAACCCCCGACAAATAGAGAAATGGAGGATGACGACATGGCATTCATCATCAACGAACGGAGCCGGCGGAGCCGCGGCCCTTCTCGATCCCTGTTTCTTATTCGGACGACCCTGGCATCGGTTCTTCTCTTCGTTCTGGCCGGGTGTTCGTCCACGGTCCCTGCCGTCCATTACTATGACCTCAGGCTGCCTCTTCCCCGGGAAACATTAGGGGGTGTCGAGGGGGAGAGCTCTTCCGTCAAGCTGATCGACGTTGTCGTGCCCGCTTACCTGAATCTCCCCGAGATCTTCTACCGAACCTCGTCTTTCGAGGCGAATTATTACGAGTACCACCGTTGGGTGCGGCCCCTATCGGAAAGCATCGAATCGGAGCTCCTCAGGTCTCTGAGGGCGACGGGCCGGTTCTCCAGGGTGGCGGGCGTGGGGGACAAGATCCCGAATGCCTGCCTCGTGGAGCTTCGCATCCTCGATTTCAACGAGGAGGACAGGAGCGGGGAGGATTGGATCGCTCGCATCTGCATGGTCGTGACGCTGATCGATTCCAGAGAGGACCGCACCATCGAGAAGGTGCTCAGCGAGGCCGAGCCCGTTACGGAGAGGAACGCCGCCGGCACGGTCAGAGCGCTGAACAGGGCTTTTTCGCGAATCATTGCCGCCATCGTCTCTGAAGTGGAAACTTTCATGGAGAAATGATCCCAATCCGATTTCTCTTCAAAAGAAGCGATCTCGCGGCGAAATCGATGCAAAATACGGAACATGGGGAATATAATCATCTCCGGCTGATCAAAGATATTATAGATTAGGTAGCTTTCCCGATCGGAAGGGGGCTTATTGAGACCGAGACAGAGCCTTTTCGTCATCATGCTCCTCTGCGCCCTGATTCCGTACTGCACCGGCTGCGGAGGGGGGTCCAACGTGGGGAAGCTCTTTCAGCCGCGCTACAATCCTTCCAATCCCGCTGATCAAGGTTTTGACGGGCCTGACGGCAACGGGGCTTTCACGGTGCACGGTCTCGAAGCCGGAATGGTCTTTGGAGAGGAAGGGCCGGAGCATCAGGCCGTTTACCCGGCCGACGGTTCGAGCGGCGTCGACGTCAACACCATTGTCGTTCTCCGCTTCGACCAGTCCCTGGGAACGGCCGAAGCGGGTCTGGCGGCGGTTGTGACGGTCAGCGACTCGACCGACGGCGGCCGGGCCAACGTGAGCGGGAGCGTTTCCTATGTTGCGGGATCGGCGCGCAGGCTCGTTGTTTTCGTGCCCGATGCTGCGCTTGGCGAAAACACGACATACAAGGTCAACGTATCGGCGACCCTCGTCGACGCGCAGGGCGAGGCGGTCAAGTCGTCGGGCGAGGTCGCCACTTTCGAAACGGGAAAGGCCGGGGACGACATCCCCTTCGAGGTCATATCCGCTCTCACGCTGCCCGCCGACGGGGACGTCTATGTCTCCGAGCGCGCTCCCTTTTTCGTCTTTTTCACCGAATCCGTCGACACGGGAACGGGCGCGAAGGGCCTGGGCGGGAACACGTCCAATCTGAAGGTTCTCAGGGGCAGCCAGGCCGTCAACGGCGTCCGGTCTTTCGAGTACGGAGACAGGCTTCTCGTTTTTACACCGACGGCGGACATGGATCCGGGAGAGCGCATCGATGTGACCGTTGAAAGCACGACGGGAAACAGCGACGGAAGCGAGACCCTGGCGGGGGATTACGATTTCTCATTCACCATTATCGGGTTTCCGAGAGTGACGGGCATCACGGCCGTTGCCGGCGGACCCCTCATCGCTCTTCCCGCCAATGCCTACATCGGCCGCATCGTCCCGACGAACCAGCACGAGATCGACGTGACGGTCACGCTCGAGGGTCCGGGCAAATCGTACAACCTGACCCTGATCTTCTGGGACAATACAACGAAAGCCATCATCCTGTCGGACAAGGCGAAGAGAAGCGCCGGCTCGATCACATACACCATCGATTTCAAACCGAAGAACGACGACGCCCTCTCCGACGGCGTCATCACCGTCGGGGCCTACACAACGGACTCGAGCGGCACGAACGGTCCGGTCGGCCCGCCCGCTTTCCTTCCCGATCTTTTCAAGGACACCGTTCCCCCTGCGCTCTCGTCGCTGGGGCCTCCGTCGGGAAGCGCCGCCGGCAACAGGGAGCTTCTCCTCGAGGCGGCGTCGGCCGGTGTTCACGGCCGCGCGTCGGAGGATCTGGCTTCGATCAGCGTGACCGTCGATGTGAACGGAGCCCCCCAGAAGCTCGACGGGATCGTCTTCTTCTCCATGGAATACCCCAACGGGTCGGGATCCTACTCGCAGGAGGTGACGCGCGGAAGCGGCCACCTCTTCATCACCGAGCCGCTGGCCGGGATCGATCCGGACACGGCGATGGACGGGCCGTTCCTGGTGACCGAGGTCGTGATGAGCGATCTCGCCGGCAACACGACCACTCTCACCGACCCGGCCGATTCATCGGTCGATTACCGCGGTTTTGTTGACAGGGATGGTCTGCTCGGCCACCAGCTCGAGGTCTTCTGCCACGATGCCGTCACCCTCCTGCCTCTCGCCGATGTGGACGTTCTCGTGGATCAGCATTCGGACGATTACGGGTCCCACTCGGCCGACAGGCTGGGGGGGCGGACGGGAGCGGACGGGAGAGTCACCTTCGCCAATGTCTGGGGGCAGCTCCCCGAGGACCACATAACGGTCACGGCCGTCAAGGATGCCTATGAGCTCACATCCGTCTTGGGGCTTCGCAAGCCGTCGAACGCGGACAAGGCATTTCTGAGCCTTCCCATTCGTCCCGACGACGGCGTGTCCGGTTCATCCACGGTGACCCTGGGCATCGCCGATGTCAATGAGGGCGCGCTTCCCAGGATCTATATCGGCGGAAACCGGCTCGAGACGGGCACTGACGAGATCTTGTTCGACGCCGGCGACAATCCCGCTTCGGCGACCCTGACCGCGGCGCGGGGCAAGCTCCAGTTCCTGGAAGCGATGGGCGTGGAGAGCGGGGCGCCCGAAGATCGGTACCAGTGGGCTTGGTCCAACCCTTTCCTCGCCGAAACAGGCGCATCGATCCAGGCCGTGCTCTTTGCCGACACGCTCAAAGACGTGAACGACCTGACGGCGCAGGTTCTCGAAACGGAATGGCTCCACGCAAACTACGTCAACAATCTGGAGGCCCGCCTCACGGCGCGCCTCAACGGATTCACGGGGACGCTTCCCATTGCCGTCGATCTGAAAGGGGAGAGCTTGGGCACGGGTCAATACTCTTTCACCCTTCCCATGACGCCCACGCTGTTCGTCAACGAGATCATCGATACGGACACTCCGGAAACAGCGGCCTTCGATCCTCCTTTCGAGGTCATCATCGAGCCCGCCCTCGGTCCGGCCGGCTATGCGGGCGCTCCCGACCAGGCGCTTCTCGAGGGGGCCCTCTTTTTCGAGGTGGAGGAAGCCGAGACAGGGGGATTCGAGAGAATCATCAGGAAGAGGATCCCCTACGATCAAAACGAAGTGAACAACTCGAGGGTCGTTTCATTTCCCAGAAAAGACGCTTTTTCCACAGAGCTCTTCCTTTACTTCAACGGCACCAGCCATCCGCCTCAAATGATCTGGAGCGGTGTTTTCAGGATCGGAAACTCCCAGGGTGCTTTCGTCATTCATTATTCGACGGCGAGCGGATCACGCCACTGGAGGATCACCGTTCCCCACGACGCATATACAAACCCGGCTCCCCACACGACGGTGGTCGTGATTCCCGACCTCAAGAACCTTCCCGCCGGATTCACTCCGCTCAACGACTTGAGCGACTTCGACAGCCCCGGCTCTTATTCCGCATTCATCGAGGCTTTCGAGATAACGAATTTCGACCTCAACGAGGCTTTCTTTTCGGACATCGGCAGGGACTGGACCGCCTATTGGCGAAGCAACGTCGGAAACGTAACCACCGTTCCCTGAGAAGGGATGAATGAAAGCATGGCAGGCGTCGTACTTCTTTCCGGAGGGCTCGATTCCACTGTGGCGGCCGCTCGGGCCGTGCAGGAGGGCGGCCTCGATCTCGCCCTGACCATGGACTACGGACAGATTCCGGCGGAAAGCGAGATCGATGCGGCGTCCGGGATCGCAGGCCGCCTCGGGGTGGAGCACCGGGTTGTGAGCCTCCCTTTTCTCGGCTCTATCTCCGGCGCTGCCCTTCATGGGAGCCGTCCTCTTCCCGAGCCTGCAATCTCCGAGCTCGATGATCACGGCCGATCGGCAGCCGCGGCGGCCGCTGTCTGGGTGCCGAACAGGAACGGGCTCTTTATCAATGTCGCCGCCTGTTTTGCCGAATCGCTCGGGGCGGACCGCGTTGTCGTCGGCTTCAATGCCGAAGAGGCCGAGACTTTCCCCGACAATTCTAAAGACTTTCTCCATGCCGCCGCCCGGGCGCTCGCGTATTCCACGGGCCGCGGGGTCAGGGTCGAATCGCCCACGGCGGGCTTCGACAAAACGGGACTGGTCCGAATGGGTATTGAAATCAAAGCGTCCCTGGAGCTAATCTGGTCGTGTTACAGGAACGGGCCGAAGCACTGCTGGAAGTGTTCGTCCTGCCTGAGATTGAAACGGGCGCTCGAGAACAACAATGTCTTTGAAAGTTTTGAAGCCGGCGATCGGAGAATAGGATGATGAGATTAGGTCTGACCGCGCTTGTCGCCGCCGTAATGATTTCGGGTCTGACCGCATGTCGGCTGGAGCGGCAGGAGGAGAACGGATCCCGTACGATTTCCA
>CAZWHE010000174.1:0-7989 GCA_964633825.1 uncultured Phycisphaerales bacterium
GGCCAGCTACTCGGGATCTATGGCAGTTTGCCTATCCAGGAGTACAAGGGCCCTGAGTTCGAGATCACCCGCCAAGAATTGATCAATGCCGACCTCGCCCGAGCGACCATCAACCGCCGGATGGGGATCATCAAGCGAATGTTCAAGTGGGGCGTTTCGAAGGGCTTGGTGCCAACACAGGTCCTGGTTGCCCTTTCCTCGGTGGAGTCCCTGAAGCGGAACCGCAGCCGCGCCAGAGAAGGGAAGAAAGTCCAACCGGTGCCGGATGCGGACTTCAAAGCCACGCTGCCTCATCTCACGCCGACCCTGGCAGACATGGCAGTCCTCCAATGGCTGACGGGAATGCGTTCAGGCGAACTCGTCGAGATGCGCTGGGTGGACATCGAAATGTTGGAGAATGGAGGGGTATGGCTGTACACGCCTGCCAACCACAAGACCGGCCACCTCGACAAGGCACGGGTCATTCCACTCTGGGAACCCTGCCAATCGATCCTGCTGAAGCACCAAAAGGCCGATCCGGAGGCCCCCATCTTCTCTCCGGCTGAATCGGATCGAGAGTTCCGGGCTGCGAAACGTGCCTCCCGCCAGTCGAAACTCCAGCCGTCGCAGGTCCTCCGAGAGGAAGAGGCCCGGCGCAATCCCAAGAGGAATTTCCGCCACGGCTACGATAGCCGTTCCTATGGGCGGGCAATTGCTCGTGCCTGTAAGGCCGCAGGAGTCCCTCACTGGCACCCTCATCAACTGCGCCACAACTACGCAACTTGGGCTCGGAGGAGTCAGGGTGGGCTTGAAGCGGCCCAGGCAGCTCTGGGGCATTCGACGATCACCCCGACGCAGATCTATGCGGAGAAGGACATCCAACTTGCTTTGAAGGTGGCGAAGAAGCGTGCGGAGGCCTACCTCGCGGATGCCTTGGGGAGTGAGTCTCCTTCGGTCCCGACCTCGGATACCGAGAGTGACGACGCGTAGCAGCCGAGGTCGAGGTTGAAGAAAACGTATCCTCCTGGAGAGTGAGGGCCGCCCAAGGGATGGGGGGTGCGGTTCCCGAGCGGGCCGTGGGGCCCCCCGATGTCCTGACCACGCTCCCACAGATGGAATAATCTGGGAATCGGATTCTCCTCCTGGTCATTGGGAGAAGGAGCACCCCACAACACTCGCAGGCCAACACAGGGCCAGCCTTGCGCCGTGGTCGCCATTCACCGGGATGGCGGTGAATTCTCTTGAACGCGCCCCACGTACCGAGCGAACTCGGCATTCGCCTCGAACTCGTTCCTGACCGCCGGCCACTCCCGGAGAAGAAGTGGACTGGAGAGGGTTCGCTCCAGTTCCTTCTCCCAGATCTTCCAGATGTCGCGGGCGAGGTAGCCTCGACGGTAGAGGTAGAACTCCTCCGAGCACAGATTTAGGTAGCGCAATACGGCCAAGCGCAGTTCGGGCGATTCCGGCGGCGGGTCCCCTGTCAGGTCCAGTCGCAACCCACGGGCATCCGCAGGGAAGGCGCCCATGATCTCGTCGTAGCGCTGCGTGTAGGCGAGGAACAGCTGGGCATTCATCTGCCTTCGGTAGACCCGAATGGCCTGGAAGACCCCCGCGGCGGTGAGGAGGACACCGAACAGCGTGGCGTAGGAGACAGCATCAGCGAGCAAGGCGACCCCTGGACGGCTCAGAGATGGACCACCGCCAACTCGGGCCATTTGGCTTGGAAGCGTTCGGCGACGAGTCGCCGGTGGCAGTGCTCGGGCTCGTGCTCGCTGCACAGCAGGCAGGCGCGGTCGAGGTCGGCCAGCCCCAGCCCGGCCTCGGGCAGGCGCGACTCGAGCAGGGCGCGGAAGCCGGTATCGAAGTCCTCCCAACTCCCCTTCTGCTTCTTGTAGCCGTCGAGCAGGGCGGCGTCGGGCGCGAGCAGCGGAAGGTGGCGGTAGGCGATGCCGGCCAGCCCCTTGAGGAAGAAGGGCAGGTCGCGGCCCTTGGCGAAGCCGGCCAGCTGGGAGTCGTTGCGCAGCCGGATATCGAGCAGCGTTCGGACGCCGGCTTCTCGGAGGCGACCGAAGAAGTCCTCGGCGCTCTTCTTGGTGAAGCCGATGGTGAACAGAGTCGGGAATTCGGTCATGGGCGATCCTCGGAACCAGCGGCCTCCTCCTCGGCGTCTGCCCAGGCGACCTTCTCTCCGCGGCGGCGGTAGGCTTCCGCCTCGAGTTCTTCCCGAGGCTGAAACAGAGTCTCTTCCGGCACCTTCGTGGCGGCCATGATCCGAGTGGTCACCTCCTCCATCGACTCCAACTCCCCATCCTCGAGGATGTGGCGCACCTCGAAGCCCGCCAGCGCCAGGGAGCGGGCGACGAGCACGGTCCGGTGGCAGTCGATCGGGTCCTTCTCGGCGCACAGCAGGGCCACCCGGTGCTCGGCGGCGCCGCGGCGCAGGCGCTCGATCCCCTCCTGGAAGACCGGCGCCTCGCGCACGCGGTCGAAGTCGACCCGGTTGCCGCGGTAGCACTCCCGCTCCGCCCGCCGGGCGCCGAATTCGCGCCCGAGGAACAGGTAGCGGATCCCGGCGCGCTCCAGCGCCTCGTGCAGCGGCTCCTGGCTGAACCACGGGCAGTAGCGGCTGTAGGGAGCGGAGCGCACGTCGGCCACGACCGTGATCCCGTGGCCGGTCAGCAACCCGAGGAAGTCCTCCCAGGCGTGGTTCGAGTGGCCCACGGTGTAGACGACGGGCGGATCCGATGCGCTCATCCGGCCCTCAGGATAGTGGCGACGACCTTGTAGTGATGACCCTGGAAGGGCTCGGTCAGGCTGACGCAGAGGAGCAGCGGCTCGGCCGCGGGCAGGACTCGGGCGTGTTCGGGGCCGTCCTCGGCCGGATAGGCGCCCTCGAAGTGCTCGTGGGTGTAGCAGTCGTCGGTGACGCGCAGCTCGTAGCGGTGGTCGCGGTACTCGAAGCAGGCCGTCGCCCGCGGCTGGTGGTTCTGGCCGTACTCCGGGTGGTGCCAGCGCTCGAGCCGGAACTCGAGCTGCTCGGGCTTGACGATCACCAGTGAGCGGTCGAGCTGCCCGAGCACCGGCGCGTCAGGGCGCACCCGGTCGCTGCGCCCGGCGGCGCGGTCCCACCAGACGCTGGCTGGCTCCTCCCGGAGCTGGGTCGCCAGGGCGCGGTGCTCGGGCACGCGCCCGAGCCGGGTCCAGGTCGGGTCGGGCCCCAGCAGCCAGTTCTCCGGCTGCCCGGTGCCCGGTCGGACCTCGGCCAGGAGGACCTCGACGTCGTCGAGCACCCCCAGCGGTTCCCCACAGGCAGTGCCAAGGTGGCGACGCGGGTCGAGGGTGCCGTCCGGCGCGTCCGACACAGGCCGGATCCAGGGCCCGAGGCGCAGCGGGAAGACGTGCTCGACCACCCGCCCGGCGACGCAGCGGCCACCTTTCTTGACGGAATTGGCGAGGACGAGGAGGCGTTGGGGAGAGCTCATGGCGATAGGCCGGCGGGATAGGCTGCTAAGGGTTGCCGGGGGTTCCACGGTAGCCCGTTTCCTCGGATCCGGGCCGGTCGGCGGCCTTTTCAGGGAGACCCCTTGAGCTGTTGAAACACTGGTGTATTATCTGATCATGGACCTCCCGACCCTCGATGACCTCGTCCGCTGCTCCGGCCTCAGCCGGCGAAAGGTGCGCTTCCTGGTCTCGGAGCGCGTCCTGGAGCGGGCGGAGAGCCGGGGGCCGGACGCCCGCTACCCAGCCGAGAACCTCGACCGGGCCTATCTGGTCCAGCACTACCAGGACCAGGGCATGACCCTGGAGGAGATCCGGAGCCTGTTCGACCAGCTCGGCGCCGCCGGCCTGGCCGCCCTGGCCGCCCAGCACCGCGCCGGGGGACCGCTGGAAGCTCCTGCGCCGGGTTCGGTCGGGGACTACCTCGACGAGGTCCTGGGCGCCCCTGCCCCCGCTGCCGCCGCTCCGCGCGCTGCCGCCCGCTCCGTCGAAGGCCGTTCCGAAGCCGCTCCCCAGGTCCTCTCGGCACCGTCCCTTTCCCCCGACCGGACCCCTCGCCCCGGCCCCTGGAAGCGCTCGGAGCAGACCTGGCACCGCGTCGAGCTGACGGACGGCCTCGAACTCCACTACCGCGGGCCGCGCCAACCCCGGTGGCTACGCCGGCTCGACCAGTTGATCCACCACGCCCACGACTTCTTCTCGGAGGAATCCAATTGAACGACCTGCTCTCCCATGACCCCACCCCCGATCCTCTGCAAGCGACTGTCCAGCTCGACCGCATCGCCTCCCTCGCCGCCGCCGACGCGGTCCACCACCTCGTCGTCGAGCTCGAGGCCGCACCGGCGCCGGTCGAGGACCAGGCCCTGGCGCTCGAGCTGGCCCTGGTGATCGACGTCTCCGGTTCGATGAGTGGCGAGCCCCTTGAGTTCGCACGCGCCGCCGCGCTCGGCGTGGTTGACGCCCTCGGGCCAGCCGACCGCCTGGCGCTGGTCTCCTTCGCAACCGACTCGCGGGTGGACCTGCCGGCGCAGGCGATGGACGAGGCCGGGCGGGCGGAGGCGCGCCAGATCCTGCGCGACCTGCGCACCCGCGGCACCACAGCCCTGGCCGCCGGCTGGGCCGACGGCTGCCGGGCGGTGGCGCCCTCCGCCTCCACCCTCGACGGCACCGCCGCCGAGGAAAGCGCCGCCCGCCGCCGCCAGGTCGTCGTCCTCAGCGACGGCCACGCCAATGTCGGCCTGACCGACCCGGCCGAGCTGGGCAGGCACGCGGCCGAGGTCCTGGCCCGCGGCGTCGCCACCTCGGCGGTGGGCATCGGCGCGCGCTACTCCAACGCCCAGCTCGAGGCCCTGGCCGAGTTCGGCGGTGGCCGGCTGCACCACGCCGCGCGGCCGGAGGAGATCGTCGAGGTCGTGCTCGGCGAGCTGGGCGAGTCGCGCCGGATCGCGGCCGAGCGGATCGAGCTGCGCATCGGCCGCCCCGACGGCGTCCTGCTCGAGGACCTGCACGGCTGCCCGGTGCGGAGCGAGGGCGGGACCAGCGTCTTCGCCGTCGGCCCGCTGGCCGCCGGCAGCCGCCGCGAGCTGGTGGTGCGCGTGCTGTGCCGCGCGAGCGAAGAGAGCGGCCGCCCCGAGCTGCCGGTCGCACTGCGCTGGCACGCGCCGGGCGACAGGGACGGTCGGCTCATGGAGCTCGGCCGGCCGGCGATCGAGCGCGGCCTGTTCGACTCCGACCCGGACCCGACCCTGGCGGCGCGGGTGGCGCGCGCCTGGCAGGCCGACACGCTGCGCAAGGTGCTGCGCCTGCGGGACGACGGCCTCGACGACCAGGCGCGCACGCTGCTGCAGCGACACCTGCCGCTGTTCCGCGGCTACACGGAAGGGCTGCCCGACGGCCGGCGGCTGACCAAGGAACTGGAGCGGCTCGAGCGCTCGCTCGACCGCCGGCTGGCGCCCGAGTCGATGAAGGAGCTGCGCAACGCCGCCTTCAAGCTGCAGAAGGGTCAGGCCGATCTGCGGGCCTCGGCGCCGGCCTCGTGGCAGGAGCTGCTCGAGGAGGACGGGAAGTGATCGCCGCCCGCTCGCTCCCCCTGCGCATCCGCCGCCACCACCTCTTCGCCGAGCGCGACGGCCGCCGCGAGCTGGTGGACACCGGTTCGCCGTGGTCGCTGCCGGCGGCCGCCCTTCCGCATTCGTCCCGCGAGCGGGTCGGCGTGGATTTCGAGCGCCTGATCGGCATGGACGAGCTGGGCTGCCAGCCGCTCCGGCTCGACCTGCGGCGCGGGCGGTTGGAGTTCGACGCCGCGGCGCGGCCGGGGGCGGCCGAGTTCTCGGTCGACTTCCTCGGCTCGGTGCCGCGCCTGGCGGCCCGGGTGGGCGGCCGGGAGTTCGACCTGGTGCTCGACACCGGCGCACCCCTCACCTACCTGCCGCCCGAGGCGTTGCCGGCGGAGCCGCCATTCGGCCGCTACGAGGACTTCCACCCGCGGCTCGGCCCCCCCTTCTCAACCGGCCTGCACCGGGTTGAGCTGGAGGTCGGCGGCTGGCGCTTCCGCACCGTCGCCGGCGCGCTACCGGGCGAGCTCGGCGATCTCCTCGGCGTCTTCGGCGTCGCCGGAATCCTTGGCTTGCCGCTGCTGCGCCGGAGGTCTCTGTGGCTGGATCCGGCGGCGGGGACCGGGCGGTGGGAGATGGCCGGAGGTTCAGCCTGACGGGGTGACACGCCCGAGGCGGCAGTCTGGGCAATAGGCCTCCGCGAGTCGTTCGGGATGCGCCTCCTGGTCCGCGTGGCAGGTGAGGCAGAGGAGTTGGACAGCCGGGAGGCCCCCAACCAGGGTGCTCCCGCTCGTGCCGAGAACGAGTTGCCGCTGCGGCGTGACGCTGCCGATCCGCCCGAGCGGGCCAGGCACGTCCTGCCAGGAGGAATCCTCAGACTCGAGGCCGGCGAGTTCCTCCTCGAGCAACGCCGCGAGCCGGGCGCAAAGAGCTTCGGGGTGGCCGCAGCGGAGCATCGCGGCCAGGTGGCCGTCGCAGAAGCGCACCTGGCGCACGTGGGTGGTCAGCAGCCGGGCGAGGGTGGCGGCGTCGGCGGCGGAGAGGAGGGCGGGGTCGGCGACCAGGGCCTCGGCCCGGTCCTTCCACGCCGGCCAGTCGAAGGGCTCGATCCAGCCAGTGGCGTAGGCGACGGCGAGGAAGTCCTCGAGCGGCGGGCGGTAGCGGTAGGGCTCGAGGGTGAGCCTGGCCGGCGGGCCGGGGTCGGTCTGGCGCAAGCCGCCCGAGGCGATGGGCTTGACCTGGATCCGCCGCAGGCCGTCGCGGTGGCGGAGCAGGGCGAAGACGCGGAGGCGGAAAGGAAGAGGTCGAGCAGGAGCATGCCGGCGCGCGAGCATTTCAGAACACCATCTCCATCCGCAGCCCGCGGGCGTCCCGTTCGCCCCCGAGCCGACTGGACTCCCCTGCCGCCGCGCGGCCGGCGGTGACCAGGGCGACCAGCACATCGAGGACGTCGTGGTCGGCGGTTCGGGGGAGACGGTCCCAGAGGTGCGACTCGGGCTTCGGGAGGTACTCTGCCAGGACCGCAAGCCGCTCGGCGATCCCGGAGGAATCCCGCTTGGCGAAAGTCATCGGCCAATCGCCGGCGAGGGCGGCGAAGCAGACCTCGGGGTGGACCTCGAAGACCCGGTCCTGCATCTCCGGGGTGATCCAGGAGTCGACCTCGCGGATGCCGGGCAGGATGCCGAAGGTCTGGTGACTGATCCCTTTGCCGCGAGTGCGGTGCGAAATCTCGTTCGCCTCGGACCAGGTCGCGCAGCGCAGCACGGCGCGGTTGGGAACCGGAAAGACAGAGCCCCTACGCGGTCCGAGGAAGCGACGGGCCTCCTTATCCACCGGTCGCTCCTCGACCTCGGGCAGACCGATGGGGACGTCGATGGCGACGTGAGTGATCCCCTCCTCGCGCATCCAGTCGGGGATGCGGCGGAGGTCGGGGAGGGTTTGGAAACGAGGTTTGTGGTTCCGTTGGCACTCTGCGACAGCAGCGAGCCAGCAGCCAGGTGCTCGGTCGAGGGCCGCTATCAAGGGCATCTTGGATCGGCGTAATGCTCTGTCAGAGGGCGGACTCAGCAGCCAAGGCCTGGGAAAGGACAGCCTCCCGAGCACCCTGGTCAGCCGAGAACTGCAAAGAATGGATTCCCTTAATACTGATGGAGACGCGAGCATCATTCCGCAAGTCGCCGAGAGAAGGAAAAGTGGCGTGGAACCAAACCTCAAGGCCATGAAGAAGGGAATCCATGGAAGGGCCCTCGGACTTCCGAAGGGCTTCGAGAAGGGTCTTGGCTTGATCCCACATTCCCTTCTTCAAGGGCTCATACTCCGTTTCGAGTCGGTCGGCGAGCGACCGCTGGAGGCGGTCCTCCCATCCTCGGCGAAGGTACTGCAATTCATCCCAATGCGAGAGAGGTGACCCGGCCCCCTGATCCGGATCCACCCCCAATGTTAGGATTCGCGATTCAGG
>CAZWHE010000175.1:0-7795 GCA_964633825.1 uncultured Phycisphaerales bacterium
CCGACGTAACCGCTCAAAAACTTACGCTGATTGATCTCGCTGCGGAGCGACGCGCGCGGAAAAAAGCTTCCCTCTTTCATGGGAAAGGGGAACCAGAGGGCGCCGTTTGGCTCGACGTGGCGGATTTCCCGATCGTTGAAAACGCCCTTTTCGGCCAGGGCGATGAATTCTTTAACGTGGCAGGGAGCCTGGTCGGGGAAGAGCTCGACCCAGAAATTTCCTTTTTCGGTTTTGAAACGGGCTAGTGGATTTTTTTCGCCGGTCATGTAATCCACTCCGACCGCGGGCTCGATCCAGGGCGATGATGACCGGGGTTCGGGAATGACGACGTGGCCCGGGATCGCGTTCAGGGAATGGGCCGCTGCATTTCTGATCAAGAATTCGTCGTCACGGAGCGCCTGCATCAGAAAGGGAATGTCGTCGGCGCCTCCCAGGGTGACGGCGGCTTCGAAAAGCTTGAGGCGCGCTTCCCCGTGTCCGGATTCTTGGGCCGCGAACCATGCCCGTTGTATGAGCGGGAGGGAGTCCGCCGATTTGAATTGGAGCAGGAGATCGGCTGCGGCGCAGAGAAGGGCCGGGTCGTTGATGTCGAGAGCTTCCTCGGCAAATGGAATGATCTCGTCGCTGTACAGGGGAAAGCTCTTCAACCCTTTAAGGGCTTCGCATCGGACGCGGATGCTTTGGTCTTCGGCAAGCATTTCGAGCATGTCCACCCCTTCGTCCCCCAGCATGTGGGCGGCTTCTGCGGCTTTCATGCGGATGTACCTGTTGGGGTGTTCCGTTATTTTGTCCATGAAATCCATGTCGTCGGCGAGAGCTCCGATCGCGCCGAGAGCGACGATGGCTTCTCCCTCCACGAAGAGGGATGTGTCGTGGGCGGCCTGCTTGAGGGCCTGGGCGACCGAGTCCCCGCCGCTTTTTATGAAACCAAGCGTTCGGGCCGCCGTTGCCCTGACGTGGGCGTTCTTCGAAATGTCCTGCGAAAGGAGATGGATCAGCTTGATGGCTGTTTTCAGATTGTCGTACCCGGCCAGGCTTTTAATGGATTCCACAACGACCTGCCAGGCCGGGTCGCCGCACGATTTGATGAGGCGGTCCTGGTTTTCCTTGGATCGGGGCATGGTCCCGAGTGCGCGTGCCGCGAAGACGCGCACCCACGTGTTCGGGTCCGTCATGGCCTGGTGCAGATCTCCGGCGGAGCGGGCCTCCTCGGTTTCGGCGAGAGCGTAGGCCGCTCGCCAGCGTACGTCGGCATAGGGATCTGTTTTCATCGCTTTGGCCAGGGCCGCGGCGCGCTCGACCGAGACCTTGTCCGGCAAAGGCTCGGTCCGGGAAAGATGCTTCGCACCGAGACGCGCGATCGCCAGGCATGCTTCCGCGCGGACAAGGGGTGAAGGTTCTTCGTTGAGCCGTTTTATGAGCAGTGGGATTGCGCTTTGGTCTCCAAGCCTTCCCATGGCTTCAGCAGCTGCGGCCCGGAGAGCCTCTTTCTCATGGTTCAGGAAGGGCCGAAGCGACGGTCCGGCGCCGCTGTCTCCGATCTGGCCGGCGGCAAAGATGAGCATTTCGATCACCGAAGAGCTTTCTTCGCTTTCCAGCCGGTCGATTATGGCGGGAAGGGCTGCCGGTTCCCGCAGCCTGGCCAGGGCAAGGGCGGCTCGATAACGGACGGTGGAGGAATCGTTCTCGAGAAAAGATTCTATTCTGTCCGGTGCGCTGCGAGTGTCTTCGATCAAGGCGATTTTATCGAGGGTTTCGGCCTCGGGAACGCGGCCGGCCGGGAGACAAGCCTGCAGCAAGAGAAGGGCCGGGAGAAATAATCTTATCATCGGGAACACCATGATTGATTGTTCGGAACGCTCTACAACATACTTCATTTTGGTGTGGAGAGTCAGCAAGTAATATGGATTGGACAGCCCGTTTCATCGCTTCAGGTGCTTGATAATAGCGGAGCATACGGCTTCAACGGATCTGCGATCAACTCGGATTACAAAAGGCCCTCCCTGTCCCCGCCGTCGAGTGTAATGGGATGAAACAGAGTGTCCAAGGGGAGTGGCTCCCCATATCACGCAGAGGTCGCACCATTGGAGATCCGCCTGGGCCCGATCTTTTCTTCGTTCCACTTCTCCTTCGACGAGACGGAATTCCAATCCTTCCGGAGCGTTGTCTCTGAACTCTCTCTGGCTGGCCGGCATTCCGCCCACCACAAGGATACGCCGGATTCCGCCTTTCCGGCAGGCTTGGGCCGTCTCTTCCAATGAGCGCCGTGTGACCGAGCCTTTGCAGAGCCTGCAGCAGGAAGAATTGCGGACGGGGATGAGGTTCTCGGAAGGGTGTCGTTCAGCGAGGGCTTCCCGGCAGAAAGCGTGATCGCAGAAGAAAACGGCTTTCGATTCGATTTCTTTTTTGAGCTCTTTTGAGCGGTCTTCCAACAGGCTTTGCTGGTTCAACAGGCGCACCCCGGGCCCGGAAAGTATTTTTCTCAGCTTTTTCAGTGTCGATTTGCCGCTGATCCCATATTGTTCGAGAATACCGGCTGTGGGAATTCTCTTCGGCTGTTTCTTCGTTTTTCCGGACCCCGGCATGGGAGCGCTTGTCATCGATCGTTCCAGGGCTTCCAGCTCTTCAAGGGTTTCGGGAAGATCGCTCTCTTCGAGGAAAAGGCCGAGGTCCGGCTCGTCCTCCGGAAGATCATCCGTTTTCAGGGGTTTTTGTTTGTGGGCTCGTGAAAAAGCCTGGCGAATCTGGGTCTCATGGTCGGAGGCGACTTCATCATTTGGAGACCGATAATGGAATCGGGAGCCTTCCATCCATTCAAGAAGGCGCTTCCAGGAAATCCCGAGCTCTTTGGCCAGGTCGAGGATGCGCATTTTATCCCAATAAGATGTGTCGCCGCTCGCTGAAGTGGCCGGACTATAACGGGTATTTTACATGTTTCCACTCGGATGGGTGAAAGGTTTTGAAAGGATATCTGTTCGGCGTGAAATGTTGGTTGGATGAGATAACCGGCCTAAGAAGTGAAGAATTCTTCGGCATCGATCGGTTTGATCACCCGCCGGTATTTGTCTGTCGACATATAGTGCGGGTCAACGCTGACCCGTTTGGGTGCAGAGGCCTCCCTTTCCAAGTGATTCTCCTTGCGGGGATATTTTTTCGGGTCTTTATCGGGAAGCTGGTCAAATTGAAAAGGATCAGGCAAAAGCTTCACCCCACGAGTTTTGTTATAAAATGCCGGAATAAGATATTAATACATTTCAATACAACACGACTCATTCGCGTGGAATTATATTAATTTTTCTGTTTTTTTGCTACTGAAAAATGAGCCTTGCGTGGACCCTTGTGACGTGAATTGGTTTAACTGTCTTTTAATTAGTGTGTTATGGGATGTGTTGGGCGGGGGTAGGATCAGGATTTGTCGCAAAGAGCCGCTTCCTTTTCGTTTCCCTTGATGTGGGAGAAGACTTTAACCAGTGATTCCACATTGATTTCCGTGCATTTGCAGGGTCCCCTTGGACGGGAATTCGGGATTCCGATCACGGGAAGCGATGCCCTGGCGTCCCTGATTCCGGCCACAAGGTCGCGCTCGCAGGCCACGGCAACCACCAGGTCGGGCTTTTCGAGAAGTATTTTCTTTCGGGCGTCTTCCCCTCCCGAACAGGTGGCATGGGTCAAGCCCCGGCTCTCGGCCGCTTTCAGGATCTCCTGCCGGACCTCTTTGGTCAGACATCGCGGGAGAAGGAGGAGAAGGCGCTCCTTTCCCGAAAATTGATTGACGGCAAAGATCAGGGCGTTATTCACCTTGAGAAGGGAGTTGGAGACCCTGTCGGCCGGGATCCCGAGTTTCTTTCCCAAATGCTGAAGAATCGTGACGGCTCCCAGGAGAAACCTGTGGGTTCGCCTGATGAGAAGAAAATTCCGGCCTGTCGCGATGGTGAGGATGACCGATCCTCCCAGAGCGAGCAAAAAGAGAGAGAGAACGGCAACGAGAGCTCCGAACGCCCAGGGCGCCGCGGGATGGAATTGTTCGAAGCGTGGAAACACCAGGTACCAGAGGAGAACGAGAATTCCAATGAAAAGGACGATGCCCATACCGGCCAGGGAGAGAGAGACGGTCACGGCCGTGTCGGCTGATGTCGTCTCCTCGGCGGGATCGCCGTTCCAGTCGAGCCACTTGTCCCCCAGGAGACGCCGGTCGATTTTTTTTTCCGGGTTGTTGGAATTCATTTCAACCGCCGCTGCAGCTCGAGCAGTTACCGGGAGACTTGGGGGTGCAGGAAGAACATCCTCCGCTTGAAGATGATGAAGGGCTTCCGCTCGATTTCATTCCGAAGAGCGAGAACTGTTTATCAACCTTCGCACCGCCGCACTCGGGACACTTGATTCGCTGCTTCCGGGATCGAACCAGCTCCTCGAACTTTTCGTCGCATTTCCGGCAGATATACTCGTAGATAGGCATCCGGGTCTCCCATTCTGATTCGACCGTAAGAGCCGTAAGATATGATAGCCGGGCCGCTGCTCAAGACAAGCGGCGATCCCCCGGCGAAAGCGGGTGGTTCCGGGCCGCACGGTCCATTATACTTTTCAGAACGATCGTTGTCCGGTAAAGAGATCCGCTTCCAAGAGGAGGGAGGCGGGAAGGCCGCTCGTTTGGGTATCCGTTATGCGAAGGAAGACACGGGCCGTTCACGTAGGAGACAGGATCATCGGCGGCGAAGCGCCTGTGTTGGTCCAGTCGATGACATCTACGCCCGCCGCCGACGTGAAAGCGACCCTCACCCAGGCGCAGCGCCTCGTTGAAGCGGGGTGTGAGATGGTCCGCGTGGCTGTTCCCGATCGGGAGGCCGCGGCGGCGTTCGAGAAGCTGAAAGCCGGTATTTCCGTCCCGCTCGTTGCCGATATCCACTTCGATTATCGCCTCGCCCTCGCCGCTCTCGAGCGGGGCGCGGACAAGGTCCGCATCAACCCGGGCAACATCGGTGACCGTTCCCGGGCTGAGAAGGTCTATAAAGAAGCGGTCCGCCGCAATGCCGCGGTCCGGATCGGAGTGAACTCGGGTTCCCTCGAAAAAAAACTCCTCGAAAAATACGGCCATCCCTGCGCCGTGGCTTTGGCCGAATGCGCTCTCAATCATCTTGAAGCCGCCCGCCAATCGGGAGTGGAGAACCTGGGCGTCTCGATCAAGTCGTCCGGAGTGTGCGAGACGGTCGAGGCGTGCCGAATCCTTGCTGGGAGCACGGACACACCCCAGCACATCGGCATTACCGAAGCCGGCACGGTCGCTTACGGAAGCGTCAAATCCGCGGTGGGGCTCGGCGCGCTGCTCCTCGACGGGATAGGCGACACGATCCGCGTCTCTCTCACGGGCGATCCCGTCGATGAGATCAAGGTCGCTTACGACATCCTGAAAGCGGCCGGCGTTCGCATCGTCACTCCCGAAATCATTTCCTGCCCCACCTGCGGCCGGATGCAGGTCGACATGGCCGAGGTGGCCGTCGAACTGGAGCAGCGGCTGGCGAATCTCAAGCTCCCCATACGCGTCGCCGTGATGGGATGCGCCGTGAACGGCCCCGGCGAGGCGCGTGAGGCGGACGTCGGTATCGCTGGGGGAAAAGACTCGGGTCTTCTTTTCATGAAGGGGGAGGCGCTCAGGAGGGTTTCACGCGAAGAAATGGCGGATGCCGTCATGGCCGAGATCGAGCGCAATTGGGGACTCAATCCGTAACTTTTTTTTCGCAGAAACGACGAAAGAAGACGGAAACAACAGGGGAGTGGAAATGAGAATCGTATCCCTTTGTCCGAGCAATTCGGAAATTCTTTTCGCCGTCAATGCCGGAGCGCAGGTGGTTGCCGCCGAGAAGTGGACCGATTATCCCCCGGAAGCCGCCCGCCTGCCGAGCGTCGGGACGGAGATCGATGTGGACATGGACGCCGTCGAGTCATACCGCCCCGATCTTGTGCTTGCTTCGCTCTCCGTTCCGGGCATGGAAAAGAATGTGCATGCCCTGGAAGAACGAGGGATTCCGCACATGGTTCTCGATCCTCACACGATCGATGACATATACGACGACATTCTCCGTGTCGGCGATGCCGTGGATCGCGCGGAGGAGGCTTTAACGCTTGTCCGCTCGATGAAGAACGAGATCGCCGGCCTGAAAAAGATCAATGCCGCGAAAAAAAAACCGGTCCGCATCTATATCGAATGGTGGCCGAAGCCCGCCATAAGCCCCGGAAAGAACTGCTGGACGAACGAAATGATCGAGATCGCCGGCGGGATCAATATCTTCAACGACATCGGGAAAGCGAGCGGCCCTGTCGGTTACGACGATGTTTTGAAACGCGATCCCGAGATAATCCTTCTCTGCTGGTGCGGCATTCACAAATCCGAGATCGATCCCGCTTCTCTCGGTTCCCGCGAGGGGTGGGGCCGCATGAACGTCGTGGCAAGAAAGCAGATTCACGTGGTCGATGAGGGCTGGTACGGCCGTCCCTCTCCTCGCATCGTTCTCGGCATCGGGCAGATGGCGCGGTTTGTCGCCGAGATCGGGATCTGACCTCAATCGGTCAGTCGATCAATTCAACCAGCCCGGTCCCTTCCAGGTAAGTATGCATGATCCGGGCCAGGAGCCTGTTTCCTTCTTTGTTGAAGTGCAGAATCCCGTAAAGCCTTTCGGGGTCATGCCGGCCCAGAAGGTTTATCAAGCCTTCTCCGAGGTTTAACACGTGCTCGACACGGTGTTCTTTCAGGCCGTCTATCAGGCTTTGGTATGGCCACTTGCCCGTGTCGCGGAAATGACAAAGATCATGTTCCGTCGGGATCAGTGTAATGACCGGCGCTTTTCCGCGAGATATTGCTTTCTCGGCAAAGGCGGCCAGGATTTCCACAGTGAGGGGGAGTGCCTGTGAGGGGTGGTCATCTTGGTAAAAATCGAAGTACACGGGTATTTGAAACAGATTGGAGCGAATGTGGATGTTGTTGATTGATCGGAGCACGGACAGGGTGTAGGGAAAAGCCAGCTCTCTTTTACCCGCTGGGCCGCCGGGAACAAAATAATCGTGTTGAAAGTAGAGCCCCGGATCGGCAATCGCTTTGTCAAACTCTTTTTTCGATGAGAATGAAACAAGGGGTATCAGCCGCAGGCGCTTGTTCTCGTCGAGAATAAATCTCGGCTTGAACCCGACTCCCGGCCCCTTTCCTACGAGCAATTTCCTGTATTGATTCACGTTCCTGAGGATGTTTTCAGAGAGATGGTTGAGAATAACGATTGCTGCCTCGTCGTTTTCATTCCGAAGAAACCTCAAATACGCCTGATCCGACCCGTAGCCGGTCACTCCATAGTTCGCAACCCGGCGATTCAGTCGGATCGACAGGAGATTGCTCCAGGCATGTTCCGGGCCGACTTCATAACCATATGTGTAGGAATCGCCGTAAAGCGATACGCCGGTTTTGTGAACGCCCGGATCGGGAAAAGCCGGTATGACACGGCTTCCTTTTTCATCACGGAGCCCGTCACACCCAAAAGTTGCGGGATCGGGCCACCCGAGCGCTTCATCTCTTTTCGCCTGGTATTCGTCAAAAGAGATGGAGGCCGAGGGTGTATAAAAAATCCCCCTCTTTTGAAGAAAGAGGCCCGCCAGGAGCGCCGATCCTTCAGCGGCCGCGATCATCAGGGCCAGGATCGACAGTTTCAGGAGCAATTTGTGAGACAAGTTCATGGCCGTCCCTGGTCAGTCAGGGGTTGATTTTGGATCGATTGTATCAAATCGTGTCGGTGCAAAACATCGGGGAACAAGGTAC
>CAZWHE010000176.1:0-7727 GCA_964633825.1 uncultured Phycisphaerales bacterium
AGATGGACTACAACTATGAGTCGATCGTGTATTCAGACTTGTACTGGAACAACCTCGACAACACGTTCAACGACGACCATGACAACGACTGGGGCGAAGAAGGAGACACGGGATTCGACCTCTACGCCGAGTTCTACATCGGCCGCGTGACATGCGACACGCCGCAGGATGTCTCCAACTGGCTGAAAAAGAGCTTTTATTACACGGACGACCAGGACCGCGACTACCTGGACAACGCCGCCTTCTATGGAGGAGACACGGGCTGGAGCTGCCAGGGAGACGACTTCATCGACTACAGCGCCATCAAGGGAACGGACGCCTGGCTCGGCCCGGACCCGGGCGCCGATCCTTATCCCGCGTGGCTGGGATTCCAGTATGGTTTCGAAACGTGGAACCTGGAGAACCTCGGCGCCGAGTACGACATGTCCGTCATGTGGACGGCCGAGCCGCCGAACGCAGGCGGATGGCAGGGTGGAAGCAGTTCAGCCGCCATTACGGGGCTCCGGAACGCCATCTCGGCCGATACGTGCACATTGATCAGCGGCATCGCCCACGCAAACGAGTACATGTCACTCGATGTCTATTACAGCGACTGGGAGTCCCAGTATCACAACACAAAGCCATTCTTCATTACCGACTACGGCTGCCACTGCGGCGACATGGACGCGGCGGACGACGGGATTCTGCACTCCATGCTCTTCCACTCCGACACGGAGCTCGCTTTCGGCTGTGTCTACAACTCCGGCTACGGCTGGGGTAATCTGGTGAACACATGCTCGAGCAGCGCCCTCCAGCAGAAGAGCTTCTGGGACTACATGTTCGACGTGCAGAATAACTCGGGATCGACGGACAACTGGCAGCTCGGAAAGGCGATGGCCTATGCCCGCGATCTCATGGCCCCCACAATCGACTGGGATCCCTCGTACGGCTCGTGGAGGGGCATCATCCAGTGCTGCATCCTCTTTGGCGACCCGGCTCAGAAAATCAAGCCTCCGGCCGTTCCGCCGATTTTCATGAGCTTTCCCCAGGGTGTTCCCAGCGGAAACTACCCGCCCGGACCCGAAACCGTCATCTCGGTTGAGATCAAGGACGGGCTGGAAAACTACGTGCCCGGCACGGGCAAGCTCCATTACCGCTTCGATCCGGGCGCCGCTTACACGGAAGCAGCGCTGACCTCGCTCGGCGGTGATCTCTACGAAGCCCTTCTGCCCAACACATCGCCCGGCGATGAACCGGAATTCTACTTCAGCGCACAGGGGGACGGCGGCACCACGATCACGGCCCCCTGGAACGCCCCCGCCCAGGTCTACGGGTTCGATGTCTATATCACAATTGAGATGCTCCATGACGACTTCGAGACCGACACGGGCTGGACGGTGGAAGACGTCAATGTCTCCACCGGAACGTGGGAGCGATGCGACCCCAACCCGACTACCGGGCAGCAGGTCGCCCCGGTGGACGACAACCCGGCCGGCACGGGCACGATGTGCTATGTCACCGAAAACGGCCCTTCAGGCGCCTACTATGCCGACCATGACATCGACGGCGGTCCGACGCGGCTCATATCGCCGACACTCGACCTGTCGAGCGGCGACGCCGACGTCAGCTGTTACGTCTGGTTCTACGGGCGCGACGGGGACGATCCGTTCAAAGTCGACGTCTCCAACGACAACGGCTCGAGCTGGACAAACGTGTACACAACGAAATCCAGCACCGGCGCCTGGTCCCATTTTAGTTTTTCCGTGGGCGACTACGTGACGCCCAACGCTCAGATCAAGGTGCGATTCAGCGCCCAGGATCAACCGAACAACTCGATCACGGAAGCCGGTCTGGACGATTTCAGGATCATACGCATCGTCACCGATCCCTCTCTCTGGGCCGACTCGTACGACATCGCCGGAAGCGCGGGCTGTGACATCGACATCAGCCTCGACGCGGGCCCGGCCCTGGCGAACCGCGATTATACGCTGGTCGCCGGCGGCAGCGGCCATCTCCCGGGAACGACCCTGCCGGGAGGCAATGTTCTGCCCCTCAACCTGGACGGCATCAGCAGCTATGTCCTGGGACACCTGAACAGCATCTACTTCGTGAACTGGCAGGGAACGCTCGACAGCCAGGGTGCGGCCTCCGCCAGGCTGAACTCGAACGGTCCCGTTCCGGTGCAATACATCGGAACAACACTGACCCTCGCATACACTCTTCACACTGGTTACGATTTCGTCTCGAATCCGATCTTTATCGAGATCGCTCCTTGAGGGGTGTTTGAAGAAGTTGACGGAAAATATCTATCAGTGAGCCTCCGGCGGCCGACAGCGGAGGCTCACCGATGAAGGACTCGAACTTTTCAAAACCATTCAACATGGAGGTGCATCATGCGGTTCGTTTTATCCCTCGCCTTTATCGCCATCTTTCCCTTGCTCGGTCATTCGGTCACGGTTTATGTTCCCGACAACTACCCTTCCATTCAGGACGCCATCGACGGATCGGCGAACGGCGATGTCATCATCGTGCGGTCCGGGACTTATCCGGAGAACATCGACTTTACGGGAAAAGCAATAACAGTGGAGAGCGAATCCGGACCTGCCGTCACCACTATCGACGGGGGAAGTCCGGCAAATCCAGACTATGGAAGCACTGTCTCCTTCCAAAGCGGTGAAGGAGAGTATTCCATTTTGGACGGTTTTACGATCACCAACGGCACGGGAACGCTGGACGGCGGCGGGACCAGCCACAACGGCGGCGGAATCTGGTGCTCCTACGGATCTTCTCCCGTAATCGTCAACAACATTGTCACCGCCAACACCGTTGACGGCGAAGGGGGCGGGATCTACTGCGAGAACAGTTCCTCGCCCGACATCATGGACAACGAGATCACCCTGAATTCCACCGGGTCATACGACGGCGGCGGCGGAATCTACACCGTAGATGGATCTCCCACGATCGTGAACAATACGATCACCCAGAACACGAGCGGCACGGGCGGCGGGGTCTACTGTAAAAACCAAAACCCCATGGTTTGGGACAACGTAATCACGCTGAACATCGCCAACACGTACGGCGGCGGGATATTCCTCGACGGTTCGGGCACCGACTGCAGCGGCAATACAATCAACCAGAACACGGCCGAATACGGGGGCGGCGGAATCTGGGTCACGGCAAGCGACTCGTCGGACATAGAGAACAATGAGATCGACGGCAACTCCATCAACAATACAATATCTTGGGGAGGAGGCGGCATCGGCGTCTATTACTCTAACCCGAGCATCACGAACAACATGATCAGGGGAAACTCGGCCGAACTGGGCGGCGGGGTCACCTTCGGCCTCTCTTCCTCGGGCATTCTCACGAACAACACCATCGTGGAAAACACGGCTACCGGCAAGGGGGGCGGCGTCTATTGCGAATCGTCCACAATGGCAATCACAAGCTCGATCCTCTGGGACAACGCCGCGCCGAACGGACCCGAAATCTACTGGACGGGCAGCTCTTTCAGCATCACCTACAGCGATATCGAAGGAGGCTGGACGGGTTTGGGAAACATCAACGATCTCCCCTTATTCGTCACCGGTCCGGGGGGCGATTACTATCTCAGCCAGATCGCGGCCGGCCAGCTGTCGAACAGCCCATGCGTCGACACGGGCAATCCGGGAGGACTCATGATAGACGGAACCACGCGAACCGATGAAGTCCCGGACAGCGGCGTGGTCGACATGGGCTTTCATTACGAACTGCCGCCTTTCACGCTGACTCTCTCACCCGACCCGCTCGTTGCCGGGCAGTCGGCCACATTCACCTTGATGTATGGTTCTCCGAACGAGGCGGCATACCTCGTTTACAGCACAGTGGGCCCGGGAAGCGTCTGGATCCCCCAGCTCAACGTGACGATCGACCTTGCCAACCCGAAGAAAGCCTTCGGCCCCACACCGACCAATTCGAGCGGGAGCGTCAGCTGGACGGTGACGGTTCCAAGCGGCGCCGCGGGGGTGGACGCCTGGCTGCAGGGCGTGCAGTACGGGCTGGCAACCAACGTGGTTGCAACGACTGTGCAGTGATCGATGTTAATTCCGGACATTACGTAAGTTCTTGTAGAGATATAAAATAGGATATCGTATCAAATTAACTTGCTTTTAAGGCTCGTTGTAAATATAATTTCTAGTAGATTTCATTTCGAATGAGCCTATTAGAATTATTTGCCTGATTTCATAGTCCCGAATTCCCGATTAAGCCTTTGCCAGATTCTAGTCACTATTAAAAGTTGATTGAAGCCCGAGGGGCCGGAGGTCGGAGATTGACCGCCCGGCTTTCTTGTCATTTTGTCATTACCCCGAACCTTGCTTTTTTTCAGAAGGAAAAACACCTCCGACCCGAAAGGAGAACCGCTCATGTCCCATTTTTCAACTCATCAAAAACCGACTTCCGTCACGCGCAAGAACCCGGCCTGGAGCAGCCTGGTTTTTTTGTTCTTTATTCTGATCGCCGCACCGTGGACGAGCGCTTCGAATGACTCTCCCATTGCGGACCAGGGCGTTTTCAAGGCGGATTATTTCGAGATACCCGGGGTGCGCGAATTCTCGTCGCGTCTCATTGCACGCCCCCTGCAGCCCGAAGCGCTATTGAAAACGGGAGCGACCCGATCCGAAGCCGCAGCGTCCGTCGCATCGGCCCGCCGGGAGATGGACAGGTTCGAAATCATCCGCCATGTCCCGGAAACGGACGAATATATTTTCTACGTGCCCGAGGGATCGACAGAGAACGAGACAACGAGCGATCTGATCGAGAAGAAGGTTTTCCAGTACGTCGAACCGGACTGGATCGTTTATCCCGTCGGGACCCCCAATGATCCGAAGTTCTCGAACCAGTGGCACCATCAGGCCAACCGGATGCAGTCGGCGGACGGGTGGGACATTCACACGGGAAACTCCACGGTGGCCGTCGGAATCTGCGACACGGGCGTGCTGACGACACACCAGGACCTGCAGCTTCATCGGCTGGAGGGTTACAACGCCGTTGACCGCAAGTGGGAATCGAACGGCGGCAACATCGGTCCTGTTGCATCGCACGGCACACTGACCACGGGATGCGCCGCGGCCAACGGAAACAACGGGGTCGGCGTCGTGGGCGTCGGCTGGAACCTGAGCCATCGCATGCTGCGTGTTTCCAATTCCTCGGGCGGAGGCGCCTACCTGAGCGACCTGCAGCACGCCGCGCGGGTCTCTGTCGACAACGGGGACAAGGTCTCCAGCATCAGCTACAGCGGTGTCGATTCGAGCTCCAACCTGACGACCGCCACGTATGTCAAGAACAACGGCGGCCTCATGGTCTGGGCAGCCGGCAACGACGGGCGCAACCTGACCCTCGGGGATCGCGACAACGACGACTTGATCGTTGCGGGCGCCACAGACCAGAACGACAACAGCGCCTCCTTTTCGAACTATGGCAAGTTCGTCGACCTTGTTGCTCCCGGTGTGGACATCTACACGACGCACAGCAGCGGCAACTCGAGCTACACATCGTCGAGCGGCACGAGCTTCTCCTGCCCCCTGACCGCCGGTCTCTGCGCCCTGATCTTTTCCGCCAACTCATCGCTCACGCCTGACCAGGTGGAAAACACTCTCAAGCAGTCGGCCGACGATCTCGGCACAAGCGGTGTGGACAACACTTTTGGATATGGCCGCATCAATGTGAACGAAGCGATGTTGATTTCTGGAGGCGGCGGCGACCCGATCACGGACATCAAGGTCAACGGCTCCGACGGATTTCTGAGTGTTTCCCACACCCAGTCCGTTCCGATAACGATCTCTCTCGATCCCGGCGACCAGGCCGGAGTCGCCCACGACTGGTGGATCTTTGTCCTGAAGGACTGGAGCACCACGTTTTACTGGAGCCCGCCGACCAGCTGGATCCCTTCCGGAACCCCGATCCGCAGCTATAACGGCGGATTGGTGGCGGTGAACAGCTATACCGTCGCCCAGGGGAATATTCCCGTGGGTTGGTATACATTCACATTCGCCGTGGACGCCCTGGACAACACTTACCAGGGGACATTCATCGACACTTGCGAAGTCCAGTCATACTGATAAAGGAGAACAATGAAGAACCGACTTATTATTTCCGCCGCTGCGATCATCATTCTCGGCACGGGAGTTGTTTGGGCGGACACGCCGGAACTGGAGCCCGCGATCTATATTCAGGACGGGCAACAGAACCTGGAAGTGACGCTCTACTCGATTCCGACCTCCGTGGATTGGAACAACGACGGAAAGAAGGACCTGGTCATCGGACAGCTCTTGTTCGGTTATGTCTGGCTCTACCTGAACACGGGAACCGACCTCAATCCCGTCTTTGACGGAGGTTCCATGATCGGATCGAACGACACACCGATCTCGGTTTCCTGGGGATGATGCACAGGCGCGGCTCCACAAGTTGTGGACTGGAACGAAGACGGTAAAAAAGATCTCATTCTGGGCGAGTATGACGGTTACATCCGTATCTATCTCAACACGAACACTGATGAATCACCGGTATTCTCGGGCTACGAGAATCTCCAACAGGGCGGCGCTGATTTCGATTGCGGCGATTACTCGCTGCCCCGCATCGTCGACTGGAACAATGACGGAAAGAAGGACGTGCTCTGCGGAAACAAAGAAGGCAAGATCTGGCTCCTGATCAACACGGGGACAAACGCCCTGCCTTTATTCAATTCGCAGGTCTACATCCAGGACAGCGGCTTGGATCTCGATGTGGGCGAACGGTGCTCTCCCACTATCGCGGACTGGAACCGGGACGGCAAGAAGGACCTGCTCTGCGGCGAAATGGAAGGAACCATTCTTTACTTTGAAAACACGGGAACCGACGCCGCCCCTCAGTTCAACGGATCGAGCCAGCTCATGATCGGTCCCGACATCCTCGACGTGGGCTTCACCTCCCGTCCCGAAACCGTTGATTGGGACGGTGACGGTGTTGCCGACCTCGTCTGCGGTGAAGCGACGGGGTTTATGATGTTCTATCA
Source organism: uncultured Phycisphaerales bacterium (assembly GCA_964633825.1). GTDB lineage: Bacteria > Planctomycetota > B15-G4 > B15-G4 > CAYZWU01 > CAZWHE01. Next base: position 7,010 of record CAZWHE010000176.1, read on the forward strand.
CGCCCTCGGCCCGCTCTCCATCGACGCGAACACCCTATCCCAATCGGGCGGCGGCACGATCGGCTTTGCCGTCAATGCCGGCCCGGCCTACGCGGGCCGCCCCTATTTCCTGCTCGGCAGCGGGTCTGGAACATCGCCCGGCACGGCGCTGCCCGGCGGCGCCCTTTTGCCTCTTAACTATGACAGTGTGCTCGCCTACATTGTGTCCCATTACAACAATGCGGTTTTTGCAAGCTTCCGCGGCGTATTGGACGCCGCCGGTGAAGCGACGGCTCTTCTGAACGCACCCGGTTCGATACCTCTACCGGTTGCTTCGATCCTTCATTTCGCATACACGACCGAGAATCCTTACGATTTTCAGTCGAACCCCGCGGCGGTAGAAATCGTTCCCTAACGATCGATCCGTTTCGTGTAACCAATTCATTATTCGATCACGACATTAAATACCCGCCTTTTTACGGGAAATAACAGTTTGTCATTTTAATCGGCTGCGATATAATTCTTCGCCAGAGGAAGCAACGGGAGCCATCACCACAGCATTTCTATTGGCGATCATTTTATGATCGGTCTATTTCAGGAGGACGGCTCGTGTACAAAAGAATCGCTTGTTTTGTTCTCATTATCCCCTTCGCTCTGAGTGCGGCTCATTCGGCTACCATCTACGTTCCCGACCATTATCCGACGATCCAAGACGCCGTCAGCGCCGCAGCGAGCAAAG
>CAZWHE010000177.1:0-7634 GCA_964633825.1 uncultured Phycisphaerales bacterium
TCGTGTACGTCGCGGCGCTCCTTGTCTTTGCATTCGCCAGGCCGTCGCCCGCGCTCTATTCGGCCGGGCTCGCCCTCGCTCTTCTGGGGGAGTTCTTCCGGGCCTGGGGATGCGGGCATCTCCAGAAAAACAAGGACGTGATCATGTCCGGGCCCTTCGGCCACGTGAAGAACCCCCTCTATCTCGGAACCTTCCTGATCACCGTCGGTTTCTGCCTCCAGGCATCGAACGTGAACGAGCCGTCGCGCTGGGTGCTCTACTGTGTTCTTCCTTTTTTCCTCCTTGTTTTTTTTCTTTACTACATGCCGTACAAGATACGCGTGGAAGGAGACCGGCTGCGGAAACGGTTCGGCGAAAAATTCGACGAGTATGACAGAAACGTTCCCGAGCTCATTCCGCGCATCCGGCCCTGGGGCGGGGCGGCGCAGAAGTGGGACGTTTCGCTTATTTCCAAGAACTCGGAGTGGGGGATCCTTTTCTTCGTTCTTGCCGGGAGCGGCCTGATCTTCACCAAGTTCTTTTCCTTCTCGGAATCGTGGGACGCCTGGATCCTTCTCGAATCCCTAACCAAATGAAGCCCCCAATCGACAACCAAATAAAACCCCCAATCGACAGGCAGCGTCTCGAGCGGATGGAAAAGGAAGTCCTCCGTTCCGGCTCTTATTTCGAAGCCGAAGTCGCCCTGTACACCGGGGAAGCCGACAGGTTCGTGGTCAAGGATTGCTCCTGCATGTCTATTGTTCTTCGCTCGCTCGTCGGCCGCCGGGCTCAAAAAAGGGAGATCGGAATATACAGGAGGCTCGACGGCGTGGAGGGCGTTCCCTCATTCCTGGGGCGCATCGACAAGGACGCCTTCGCCATCGAGTTCGTCGAGGGAAACCCCATGGCGAGGCATCTCAAAAAGGAGCGTCTCTGCGGAGCCGTCACCGGTCTTGTCGAGGTGCTCGACAAAATCCATGAGAGGCGCGTCGTTCACCTCGACCTGAAACAGAAGAGGAACGTGATGATCAGACCCGATGGGTCGGCCTTGATCATCGATTTCGAATCGGCACTCCACCTGAAACCCGGTCTTCTGGGTGATTTCCTTCTCAATATCCTCAAGAAAAGGGACATGGCGGGCCTGGTCAAGTTCAAGGCCAAATACACGCCCCACCTCCTGTCCGATCGGGAAAAGAAAATAGCCCAAAAGGAATCCATTCTGCGATATCTGTGGCCCTTCAAGCGCCTGGCCCGGTTCTTACGGCTGCCCTTTGGATCATAACACCACCCCCGGTGGGGTACTATCTGTCCGGTCGATCTCCCGACTTTCGAAATGGAGATACAATATTTTGTGTATTTTTTTCTTTCTCTTCTTGACAGATTTATGCAATCGTCATTATCATTCGGTTGTGGAGCTACTTAACTCTTTTTGTTTTCATTAGTTGGCGGTTGGGCTCCTCTGGCTGAATTAATCAATATCAATTTAGCCTTTTATTCAGGCACAGAGATCTTCGAAATCTCCGTACCGTAATTGTATTTAAAAGAGTACATATTTTCTTTCAAAGCACTCCGGGCTTGAAGAGCGGGAGGTCTTCAGATGGGAAACATAGGCGGCATCGAAAGGGTCATGGTTTTCGGGATCCTGATCATCATCATTACCATTCTGGGTATCGCCGTTTTCAGCGCATCCGACATCGAGGATGATTTCGCTGTGGACGTTCGGAACAGTCCGATTGTTGAACCCCTCAATTACGATAACAACACGGCGTTCGAGGATTCCATAGAAGCTCCTTCCAACGATAAAAAGGACATTCCTTCCATGAGGCTCGGGAGCGAGACGTTAGTGCCGCCCGACAAGTCCGATCCCGCCGCCGGGAGAGACGGCTCCGGGAAGGAAGGGACTCCGCCGGCTGAAGAAGACTCATTCACATCCAAAACAGTCGGAGCCGAGCCGGCCGTAAAAGAAAAGCCCGCTTCAAAATCGGGCAAGCGGAAAACCTACATCGTCCAGAAAGGGGACAGCTTCGCCAAGATCGCCCGCAAGCTCTACGGCAGTGAAAAAATGATGATGTCCCTCGTGGATGCCAACCCTGATCTCGACCCATTGAACCTTCAAGTGGGAGACGTTATCAACCTTCCCGAGCCCGCCGGCGCTTCGGTTCGGGAAAGCGTCGTCCCGCCCTCGGGCGACATGATCAAGCTGAGATCGGACGTCACGATCTATACGGTCAAGAAGAACGACACCCTCTGCGGGATCGCGGATAAGATCTACGGCGACAAGCTTTGCTGGAAGAAGATCTACAAGGCCAACAGGGATATCATTCCCAATCCCAACGATCTCGTTCCGGGCATGAAACTCCGCATTCCCTAGCCCGGTTATTTCACGCGATTTTATGACGAGGAGCCGCGAAACGTGCTGTAACAAGGCGCCGCGGACTGAGTGCTGCCGAGGGCAGCGAAGCAGTCCGACGCGTTCCGGCCGCAGGCCTGTTTTTGACAGGTTGAGGATCGGAACGTGATACGCAACGCAGTTACCAGCGCGTCTCGCGGCTCCGCAGTAGAAAGCGTGTGAAATGTTCGGGCTAAACACCGTCCGATGGATCCACCGCCTGTCAACGTTGCACTCCGCATGTAAAAAAAACCGCTGCCCCCTCATGCAGAGGGCAGCGGTTTGTTTTATGTGACGCGCCGTACACGGCGCGCGGCATCAGGCCGTCCTAGGGAATGAAGAAGATCGATACGGGCATGGAGCCGTAATTGAACTGCATCGGATTTCCCGGGTGGAGCATATAGGCGAAGTGGAATGTTCGCCCGATGTATGTCGCTCCCACGGGGGGAAAGTTGATGCCCGCCGTGGCCTGGCCGCTGGCGTTGAGAGTGCCGGCCGTGTTCGGGAACAGGGGGCCGTTGGCATGCTGAAAAGAGTACATGAGTCCCGGATCGTTGTTGAGCGGGAGCCATGCGATCCCGTTCGTCACGCCGGGCCAATTCCCGGTGATGCTGAGAAGCACGAGGTATTTCTCGCCGGCATGTCCCACGCCGGCATCCAAGCTGAAATTCGCTACCGCGGGAGCGGTCACGCTGAACTGGAGCGTGTCCGCGGAAAAGTCGGTGGTGAGAGGAACGAGGGTGATGTCGTCGACATAGTTTTCGATGAGCGTCTGAATGATCGTGCTGTAGTTGTAGATTTCGAGAGTGTAAAGACCTGTCGTGGCAGGCGTGTAGGTTCCGGAGAGAGTGGAATAGATCGTCTGACCCAGAACAATGAACCCGCTTGAATCGGTATCGATCAACGAACCGTTGATCATGACGTCGAACCGGCCGCCGTCATTGTAGGTGCCTCAGCAGGAATAGTAGGCGATGTCGGCGTCGAACTGGTATGTGACGCCGCCGATGAGAAGAACGGACTGTTTGATGCCTCCGTTTCCGAAGTCGGTTCCGGGCATCCTTTTGAAACAATTTGTGGGGCCGCCGGTCGCGTCCACGTCGTACATGACCATGCCCGTTCCGGTGGTGTCGCCGTATTCCGACCACGGTCCCAAAGCTGCCAGCTCGAAATTTCCATTGTCAGCCATGTCCTGGGCCGTGAGGGGTGGGGCGCTCGCAAAGAGGAAGAGCATGAGTAGAGTCAGGGTTGATGCTGCGGTTTTGAACATTCGCGTTCTCCTTAAAGTAAAGGGCCATCGAAAACAGGAGTTCGGGATTCGACACGCTTTTTCAGTCTTTAATAGGCAGGTTACATTTTATAATAAACGGCCTTATTCTCAAATAAAAAAAAAGGGATTAGTCATTTTAGGCCTCTATAAACCGCCTCACGCCCCGGCCCGGGGCATTTCTGCTGGAATTCGGGGGGCACGATTCATTAGAATCCTCCGTTCGAGCGGGCCTTCCGGAGGGAAGGCTCTTTGACTTATTCTCTTGAATCAGGACGGGTTGAAACCATGTCAGAGTTGACGACTGTTTATGATCCCAAATCGGTCGAGGACAGGATCTACAAGCGTTGGACGGACGCGGAGCTCTTCCGCTGCACCATTGATTCCGATCGCAAGCCCCATACCATCATGATCCCCCTTCCCAACATCACCGGGATTCTTCACATGGGGCACGCCCTGAACCACACGATCCAGGATCTGGTCACACGCTTCCGCAGGATGCAGGGGTTCGAGGCGCTCTGGCTCCCGGGAACGGATCACGCCGGCGTGGCGACCCAGGCCGTTGTGGAACGCCATATCTGGGAGACGGAAAAAAAGACGCGCGACGACCTGGGCCGCGAAGAGATGCTCGAGCGGATCTGGAAATGGAGGGACGAAAACGGCGACACCATCATGCGGCAGATCAGGAAACAGGGAGCGAGCTGCGACTGGTCGCGCGAGCGTTTCACCATGGATCCCATGCTGGCCAAAGCGGTGCGCCACGTTTTCGTCCGTCTTTACAAGGACGGTCTGATTTACCGGGGCAAGAGGCTCGTGAACTGGTCCTGCCCGCTCCGGACGGCGCTCTCGAACGACGAGCTGGAATACCGGCGGATCAAGACCCACTTCTGGTACATCAACTACCCCGTCAAGGGAGAGGAAGGGCGTTTCGTCACCATCGCCACGACGCGGCCCGAGACCATGCTGGGCGATACGGCCGTGGCCGTTCACCCCGATGACGAACGATACGGAGCCCTCGTTGGAAAGACGGTCATCCTCCCCATCGTCGAGAGGGAGATTCCCGTGATCGCCGACGAGTACGTGGCCATCGAAGAGGGCACGGGCGCCCTCAAGGTGACGCCCGCCCACGATCCGAACGATTTCGAGATCGGGCAGCGGCACGACCTTCCCACGGTCAACATCATCAACCCCGACGGCACGCTCAACGAGAACGCCGGTCCTTATCAGGGCATGGACCGCTTGAAGGCGAGGCCCAAGGTCGTCGAGCAGCTCGAGGAAGAAGGCCTTCTCGTGAAGATCACCGACCACGTTCACGAGGTGGCCCACTGCTACCGTTCGCACGACATTATCGAGCCCTATCTCTCCGACCAGTGGTTCGTGAAGATGGCGCCCCTCGTCGAGCTGGCGCGCAGGGCCGAGAAGGAGGGCCGCGTCAGGATCCATCCGAAACGGTGGGTGCACACCTATCACCAGTGGCTCGACACGACCCCCGATTGGTGCATTTCGCGCCAGATCTGGTGGGGGCACAGGATCCCGGTCTGGACGTGCTCGGAATGCGGGGAAGAGATCTGCGAGCTCGAGGATCCGAGCGAATGCCCCCAATGCGGAGCCCGGGAGCTCGAGCAGGATCCCGACGTGCTCGACACGTGGTTCTCGTCGCAGCTCTGGCCCTTCTCCACGCTGGGATGGCCCGACGAGACGGAAGACCTCGAGTACTTCTATCCCACGAATCTCCTCGTCACCGACCGGGGCATCATCGCCCTCTGGGTGGCGCGCATGATCATGATGGGCGAGTACTTCCTCAAGGAGGCGCCGTTCAGCGATACCTATATTCACGGCACCATTCTCGACAAGCAGGGACGGCGCATGTCCAAGTCGATGAGGAACGGGATCGACCCCATCGTCATGATCCAGGGCGGGAAGGACATCGACGGCCGCGAGTGGGACGGCTTCGGCGCGGACGCGGTCCGGTTCACACTCGCCACCATGACGACCGAAGGCCAGGACCTCCGCATCTGGCCGGAGCGCTTCAAGGACGGCCAGGCTTTCTGCAACAAGGTCTGGAACGCCTCGCGGTTCTGCATGATGAGCCTCCACGACGGAGAGAAGACCCTCCCCATGGCGCCCGTGCGCGACAGGTCGGCGCTCGCTTTCCAGGACCGGTGGATTCTTTCGCGTTTCAACAGCACGGTGAAGGCCGTGACGGAGGCGCTCGAAAACTTCAAGTTCTGCGACGCGGCGCGCTTCGTGCGGGAGTTCACGTGGAACGAGTTCTGCGCCTGGACGGTGGAGCTGACCAAGTTCCGGCTCCGCGACGGCGAAGACGATCCCGAAGACGCCGCCCTGGCGCGGCATGTTCTGGCATACGTGCTCGACGGGACTCTCAGGCTTCTCCACCCGATCTGCCCCTTCATCACCGAAGAGATCTGGGGCCTTCTCAACGGCTGCGTCCCCGACCGTTCTCTCGACGGATCGGGCGCCGAGCGGGCCGAGTTCATTGCAAAGATCTCCTGGCCCGAAACGGATGAAAGCCTGATCAACGGGGACGTCGAGCGGGAGATGCTCGAGGTTCAGGAGGTGGTGCGGGCCGTCCGAAGCATCCGGGCCGGCGGCGGCATTCACCACGGCGTCCGGCTCGAATGCTTTGTCCAGACGGACACGGAGCGGATCGCCGAAGACCTGATGCGCCACGCGGAAATGATCTCCGACATCGGCACGTGCACCTTCCGGGCGATAGGAACAGACGTGGAAAAACCGCCCAAGTCGGCGACGGAAGTTCTGTCGGGAATCAGGGTTCACGTCCTGCTGGAAGGCGTCATCGACATCGAAGGCGAGATCGCCCGCCACAGGAAAAAAATATCCAACCTCGATAAGCGCATCACCTCGGCCGAAAAGAAACTGGCCGACCGGAATTTCGTCGAGAGGGCGCCCGACAATGTGGTGACGCGCGAGCGGGACACGCTGCAGAGCCTGAAGGAAGAGCGCGATCACGAGCTCGATCAGATCGAGAGCCTGAAGTAGGAAGGGGAGCGCATGGGATCCGACAGGACACTGATCATGGCCGCGGCGGCGGGGGAGAAAAAAGCGGCGGAAGCGTTTTCGGACCGTGCCGTGTCCGTCGGTCCGGAGATATTCGCCGAGATCGAAACCGGCGTAGGAGGCGTCGAAGGGATCCGTCGGGAAATCAAGGCCGGGGCGATCGGGAACATCAGGGAGTGGCTCGCTTCTTCGAGATATGGGGTCTACCATCCCCAGATCCTCGACCTGGTGAAGAGAGGGGAGTGGGATCTGCTCCTCGACAGCTTCTATCAGACGATTCCTTTCGGCACGGGCGGCCGCCGGGGGCCGGTCGGTATCGGCCCGAACCGGATCAACCCGTACACGATCGCCACGTCGGTGGCCGGACACGTCCGCTATCTCAAGAAGCGTTTCGGAAGCGAGGGGCTTCAGGTCGTGGTCGCCTGGGATGTGCGGGTCTTCAACGATTCGATCGGAAGGTATGATCCCGGCGTTTTCAATCCCCTTCCGGGGCTCACGTCGCACGATCTGGCTCGTGTGGCGGCCCGGGTCTATGCGGCCGAGGGCGTTGTCGTGCACCTTCTTCCCGAGGACTCGGACGAGTATGTCTCCACTCCCGAGCTTTCCTTTCTCATCCGGAAGCTCGGCGCCGCCGGCGGTCTCAACATCTCCGCTTCGCACAACCACCCCGACGACAACGGCGGCAAGTTCTACAACTCTCACGGCGGCCAGGAAATCCCTCCCCACGACGAAGAGATGGCCCGGATGGTGGAAGAGATCACCGAGGTCAAGCTCATCGGCTTCGACGAGGCGGTGAAGCGCGGGCTCGTTCGTTTTCTCGAAGAGAGCGTGCGCCGCGACTACGTCGATCTGAACCTCTCTCTCTCGCTGGCGCCGGAGGCGCGCTCCGCCCGTGTGGTTTTCACGCCCCTTCACGGAACGGGCTCGACCACGGTGGGTCGCGTTCTCGAGGAAGCGGGATTT
>CAZWHE010000178.1:0-7605 GCA_964633825.1 uncultured Phycisphaerales bacterium
CATGCGCTGGAACACGCTCGCTTTGTTCTGCCTGGGGAAATTGAGCCTTCTCATCCGGACGGCGAGCACGTCGATGCCGAATTCCTTGTCGAGAGTCCGGTGAACGACTCCGGTGATATCGTCCATGACCCTGCCGATCGGGTTCTTAGATGGAACAGCGCCCTCTTCGCTGAAGGAGACGAGATGGGCGAGCTCGTACCGGCCGAGCTGGGCGCCCACCTCGGAGCGAACGACGTCCTGGATCCTCGACTCGGCGCCGGGCCTGTCGTTGACCGTTACGAGAAAGCGGTGGGGATCCTTCACCGACCAGGCCACGAAGAAACTGACAAGAACGTTTTTCTTGTCGAGAGTCAGGTACTCGGCCTCCTCGGAAGTGGTGATGTTGGTGCGTTTGTCGATCCGGATCACCGATTCGACGGGCCAGGGCCATTTGAACCTGAGGCCAGAATCATCGATGATCCGCCTCGGATCGCCGAAAAAGGTCACAACGGCATACTCGGTCTCTTCCACCTGAAAGAGAAACATGCCGGCGACCACGATTGCGATCATCAAGAGAAGAATCGTAATTATGAACGTTCTCATGTTATTTACCCTTGTCGATATTTCCAAATCCAAAGGGATCCGGAGCCCCGCCGGGCTCCGCGCCGCCTCTCTTCGCATCACGAGACGGGACGCCCGCACCTTCACCGAGGAACGGCGGACCCTGCAAAGGCGGAACCCGCGATCGGTCGTTCATCCAGAGCTCCACGTCGATTCGGGAATCAAAGGGGACGACGGTCCCTGTCCGGGCGAGCGCTTTTTCCATGGCCTCCAGGTAGAGCCGGAGAAGGGTCAGGTCGCGCGACCCGGCCGCGGCGGCCGCCACGGCCCGGAAAGCCTCGCTCCGCCCCTGCGCCTCCGAGACGATCTCGTCCTCGTAAGCGCGAGCGTCCTGGATGATCCTCTGGGCACGGCCTCGCGCCAGGGCCACGGTTTCGAAAAGCACGCTCTCCGCTTCGAGCTTCTTTCTGTGCTTGTCCTCCGAAGCGCTGGCCACGTCCCGGAAAGCGTAGTGCACGCCGGGCGGGGCGTGGACGTCGAGGAATGTCACCTTCAAGATCTTTACGCCGATCCGGGCATTGTCCGCCTCCGTTTGAACGAGGGCCCGCGTCATCTCTTCCAGTTCTTTTCTGTGGCTCACGAGAATGCGGTTCGTCGTCAGGAGGGAGCCGATCTCGCGCACCGCCGAGGAGGCGAAGGCCCTCACCGCCGCGTCCGGCTCGGTGTTTTCGAACACGTAGAGATAGGGATCGGCGAGTGAATAGTGGATGCTGAACTTGACGGAGACGATGTTCTCCTCGCCGTTCATCACCTCGGCCTCGGCCGCCAGGGAAAGGGTCGCTTCCGACCGCGCGCTCGATCCGACACCGCCTTCCCCGGTGCGCTCGAACCCGAATTCGATCGTTCTCACATCGTCGGGACGGCAGGTCTTCACGATCTCGAAGGGATAAGGGAGATGGGTGTACAAGCCGGGCTCGTCGAGACTGCGCGTCACCTCGCCGAAGGTCAGAATCCAGCCGGCCTCACCCACGTCCACAAGGGAAACCGCCGTTGAGCCGTAGAGAAGGAGAGCCAGAACAACGACAAGCAACAAGGCCCTGCGGCCGAGCGGGTCGAGGCCGAAAGGACGGCAGATCTTGCGGAGGTTTTGGCCCCACGACAGGAACATGCCCGTCGCCGCCGCGCTCCTCACCATGAGAGCGAAAAGAACGATCGCCCCCGCCGCCTTGAGCGGAAAGGGGATCGTTTCCGACACCCGGCCGGCGGCCTGCGTAATATCGATGTTGTAGTCGCTGTAGACCGAGTCGACAAGCGCGCCCAGAAAGAGCGTGACGGCGCAGATGCAGGTGATGTAGACGGCGATCGTTTTCTTTCCCAGGTACTTGGAGAGAGCGATAAGGGAGCCGAGATTCGTGGCCGGCCCGGCGAGAAGAAAAACGAGGGCCGCCCCCGGCGAGAGCCCTTTGAGAATCAAAATCGCCGCGATCGGCGTGGACGCGGTGGCGCAGATGTAGAGCGGAATCCCCACGACGAGCATGAGGAGCAGCCCGCTGAATCCCTGGACGAGGGGCGTGTCGAAAAAGGCGCCGGGAACGATGACGGCGATGAATCCCGAGCAGAGAAAAGCGAAAAAAAGCACGGAGACCATGTCGTCGAGAAGGGTGATATATCCGAAACGGGCCGTCTTGGCCAGGAATGAGCCTTTTGCCCTCGCCGCTTCGGTCACCCGGCCCTCGCCGTTCTCGTTCCCCGCTCCTTCTCCGGGCGCGCAGGAACAGCATTCGGAAACGCCGTCTTTGTCATCGATCTCCTTGTCCATGCCCCGGCGGGTGAACCAGTTGATCACCGACCCGGTGAACAGAGCCGTTATCAAGGCCGAAACGGGCCGGGCCACGGTCATGACCGGATCGAGGAGGGCCCAGGTGATGCTGATCGAATCGACCCCCGTTTCCGGGGTCGATATGAGGAACGAGGTGACGGCGCCCTTGCTGGCGCCCCGTTTCTTCATGGCCACGGCCACGGGAAGAACGGAGCAGGAGCAGAGCGGAATCGGGATTCCGAGAAGGGACGCCTTGAGCACCGAGCCGAAACTGCTCTTCCCGAACCAGCGGAGGAATCGTTCTTCCGAGAGAACATAGCGGAGAGCGCCGGCCACACCGAACCCCACGAGGAGGTAGACGGCCGACTCGTTGAACATGAGGACCAGGGAGCTGAAAAACTCGATCACGAAAAAACTCCACTCAAGACTCGTTCATTAATAACCGATTGAGAGAAGCAAAACGACGATATTTTCCAGAGCCGGCCGGAGCGGGATTTCTCTTCCGGGATCGGATAAAAACATTGGGGAATATGCAGAGCGGTTGACTTTCCGCCCGTCATTTTCCAAAGTAACGCATCATGAATGATTCTCGCGTCGCCGTGCTGAAAACATCGCCCGCCACCGTCCTGGCGGATTATCACGAGCTCATGAATCTCGCCGGGTACCAGAATGTGGTGGCGCGAGACGCGGACACGGCGCTCAAGGTCAACATCAGCTGGCATTTCTTCTATCCCGGGTCGTCGACAACGCCCTGGCAGCTCGAGGGCGTGATCCGCGCCATGAAAAAGGACGGCTACGATCCCGCCTTGATTCATGCCTGCCACAACAGGACCGTGGTCATCGACGCCCGGCTCGGCGAACGTGAGAACAAGCAGATCGATCCCGTGGAGGCGCACGGTCTGCGCAACATCCACCTCTACGAGGACGAGGAGTGGATCAATGTGCGCGACGCCGTGGGCGACCTGACAAAGAAATTTCTCTGCCTCAACGAGGTCTATCCGAAGGGATTTTCCATTCCCAAGCGCTTCATCGGCGAGAACATTCTCCATCTCCCCACGGTGAAGACCCACGTCTTCACAACCACCACGGGCGCCATGAAGAACGCCTTCGGCGGGCTCCTCAACGAGCGCCGCCACTGGACGCATCCCGTGATTCACGAGACCCTTGTCGATCTTCTCATGATCCAGAAGAAAATCCACCGCAGCATCTTCGCCGTGATGGACGGAACCTTCGCCGGCGACGGCCCCGGGCCCCGGTGCATGATCCCCTACGCGAAGAACGTCCTCCTCGCCTCGGACGACCAGGTCGCCATCGACGCCGTGGCGGCGAAGATGATGGGCTTCGACCCCATGAGCATCAAGTTCATCAAGCTCGCCCACGACGCCGGACTCGGGTGCGGAGACCCGGCCCGGATCGAGATCGCCGGCGACCGGGATGGGGCCGATAAAAACTGGAACTTCATCGGCCCCTTCGAAAACATGACTTTCGCCTCGAAAATGCAGCACAAGATCTACTGGGGAGGGCTCAAGAGCCTCGTCGAGTGGTCGCTCAAAACATGGCTCGCGCCGTGGGCCTATATCGCCTCGGTCCTCTACCACGACGTGTACTGGTACCCCAAGAAGGGAAACCGCGCCGTGCACAAGGCCCTCCAGAGCGATTGGGGCCGGCTCTTCCACAACTGGTCCCGTCTCACGCCGGACGAGAGGGGATGGCCCGACGTGGGCGAGGGACCGCCCAAGCTCGTTCGGGGCACGGGAAAGCTTCTGGCCATGGCCTTTAAAGTCCTCTGGAAGTGCATCATCGACGCGCCCGAGTTCGCGTCGAAGATACGCTGGCGAAGGCGGCGGCGGCGACAGAGCCGAAATCAGCGCGGATGATCCCTTTCACCGGGGGTTTTTCTTGAAACGCCGGATGAATGGGTTACCCTGATTGGCCGAAGTATCGTACGTATCAGCCGAAACAAGATGGAGTCAACGATGAAACTCATCAAAGAAATCAGGGAGAATGTGGCCATACTGACGCTGCGGGGCGATTTCGATTCCTTTGTCTGCAACCCCTTCATCGAACAGGTCAACGACATTTTCGACAAGGGAATCAACCACCTAGTCGTCGATCTCCGTCTCGTGCTCTTCATCAACTCCACCGGAATCGGCGCGCTCATCAAGGCCCACAAAGAGACCAAAAAGCGCGAGGGAGGCATGGTTCTCTGCAGGCCGAGCAAGTTCGTCACCGGCGTCCTCGAAACCCTGGGCCTGACAAATCTCTTTCAGATCGCCGAAGATCCCGAAAAAGCGGTCGCCGACCTGGGCGCCTCGCAAGACGGCATGGACGTGGGCGGGGACAACAAGGTCATTATCCGTCTCCCCGGCAAGGGGAAGGAGACGTGCATAGGCAAGATCCTTTCCATCGAAGAGAAGGGGATGGCCATATCCATATCGGAAGCAAAGGACGAGGTCGCCGTGGGAACCGAAATCGGGGTGAAATTCCGGGTTCCCCTTTTCATGAAATCCTATTATTTCGACGCTCTCGCCGAGGTCACCGACACGGTACACTCCACTTCGGACTTTCGGATCAAGTGCACCTTCAAGAGCATGGCTGAAGAAGACTTGAAATCGATCAGCCAGTTCGTCGAGGAAATGAAGTTCCTGAAGGGCGAAGCCAAGAAAAACAGCTGAAATGCAAGGGGACGCAATACGTATTCTTCCGATAACTCTTTGAACACCACTATTTACAGTGTTTACGGATGAATACGTATTGTGTCCCCCTTGTTCCAGGCAGATTTGCTTATTTTGATGTCCCGGAAGCAAACATTCCCTTGACTGTTCCGAGAAATACATATAATCATATAATTTTCGCTTTTTTCTGCTTTTACCAATAACCAATCAACAATCGTGAGATATACCCTCCCTGAACCCATGGGAAAGGACACGACGATGAAATCGAGCAATGGTCTGAAATTATTGGCATTATTCACGCTGCTCACCCTGATTCCGGGGCTCACCGCCTGCGGAGGAGGCGGCGGCGGCGGCGCAAGCACCACCGTGACTGTTCCGAGCCTGTCCGGATTCGGCAGCGGCAACTTCGCCCGCTTCTATGACGTGGACATGGACGGCACCTGCAATACCGGTGATCAGATCATCATTACCTTCAACATCGATGTCACCGTCAACGGCGCAACAGGCAACGACTTCGATCTCTTTGTTGTCGGCGACGCGCTCGGCGCCGGTGCAGCCGTCGCCGCGGGCCCGGCAACGAACGAGGTGACCATCACCCTGGGCGCAGCCCCCAGCCTGAAGACCCGCCAGACCTTCGACGTTGCCAACGTCAATCCGAACGATCCCTCGGGCATCGACGTGAGCGCCGCGATGACGCCCGGCGCCATCACGGGAACCGTCTCCGGAGAAGACGCCGTCCCGTCGACGCCGATCGACATCATTCCCGCTTTCGTCGATTCGACGCAGGCCCTGGGAACAGGCTTAACCTGTTCCGTTGCGCTGGCCGACATCGACAACGACGGAGATCTCGACCTCATCGCCGGCAACGGCAGTCCCAACACAACCTGGCGCAACGCCGCCGGTGTTTTTACCCAGATAGAAAACCTGGGCACGGGGACGACGCGGTCCGTCGCCGCGGGCGATATCAACAATGACGGCTACATCGATCTCATCTCCGGCAACGACGGAGTGGGCGGTGTGGCGGAAGCCAACGTGGCGTGGGTCAATGACGGGACGGGAAGCTTCACCCAGAACTGGGCGAGCGGCGCGACCAATTTCACCATGTCGGTCGCTCTCGGAGACGTGACGGGCGACGGATTTCTCGACTTTGTCGCCGGAAACTGGAGCGCCACGCCCAACAAGCTCTGGATCAACAGCGGGACGGGGACCTTTGCAGCCAACGCCCAGGATCTCGGCACGAGCTCGACCTCGTGCGTCGCCCTCGGCGACCTGGACTGCGACGGCTGGCTCGACCTCGTCTCCGGGAATTTCTCCGCCGCCAACCGGGTCTGGATCAACGACGCCGACGGAACGGGCAACTTCACCGAAACGGGACAGGCGATCGGCGCGACCTCCACGTCCTGCGTGGCTCTCGGCGACGTGGACAACGACGGCGATCTCGACATCGTGGAGGGGAACAAGTTTTCCGAAGCCAACCGGGTCTGGCTCAACAACGGGACGGGAACCTTCGCAGATTCGGGACAGAGGTTCGGCAGCAACTCCACCCAACACCTCGCCCTGAGCGACCTGGACAGCGACGGCGACCTCGACTGCGTGGAAGGCAACTTCAACGGCTCGCACGCGATCTGGCTCAACAACGGCTCGGGGACTTTTCTTGACTCGGGAGAAACACCCGGAGCCAACTCCACCTATTCCGTCGCCGTCGGCGACGTGGACGGCGACGGCGACCTCGATGTCGTTTCGGGAAACAACTTCGGCGTGGCCAATACGGTTTGGCTCAACTCCCTCACCGGCACGTGGGGAACGGCAACCTTCGCCCTCGACGCCTTGCAAGCCCTCGGGAACAACAGCACGACGGGCCTGATAATGAGCGACGTGGACTGCGACGGCGATTATGACATTGTGACCGGAAACGAGAACCAGGGCAACCGGGTCTGGCTCAACGACGCGGGGACATTCACCGACTCGGGACAGGGCCTGGGCGCCAACGCCACATTGTCCGTGGCTCTGATCGACGCGAACCACGACGGATATCCCGACATGGTCTCGGGAAACAACGGCCAGGGCAACCTCGTCTGGACCAACGACGCGGACGGAACGGGGAATTTCACCGATTCGGGACAGTCGCTCGGAACGGGCGCCACACAGGCCGTCGCTCTCGGCGACGTGAACGGCGACGCCCACCCCGATCTCGTCGACGGAATCAACGGCGGAGCGGACACAATCTGGACCAACGACGGGACCGGAACATTCACCGACACGGGACAAGCGCTCGGATCGAGCGCCACCACTGCGGTGACTCTCGGCGACGTGGACGGCGACCTCGACGTTGATCTCGTCGAGGGAAACAACAACGAACCGAACAAGGTCTGGACAAACGACGGAACGGGAACATTCAGCGATACGGGTCAGGAGATCGGAACATATCCCACCACATCGGTTACCCTGAGCGACGTCGATCCGCTCAACGGCAACGGCCTCGATATCATCTTGGGCGTCGACGGGGCGGCGAACAGGGTCTGGACAAACGACGGAACGGGAACATTCACCAATACGGGGCAGACGCTCGGT
>CAZWHE010000179.1:0-7587 GCA_964633825.1 uncultured Phycisphaerales bacterium
TCCGTGGGTTCGAATCCTACTCCCTCCGCCAGAGATTCTAGGGGAGCGGCATCATGACCGACCCCATAAGTTGTTGACCGGCGGAGCCGGCCATGGTTAGATTGTTTTCCTTTGATATTCGACCCCGATTCCGGGGTAAACCGGAGAGGTGGCAGAGTGGTCGAATGCGGCAGATTGCTAATCTGTTGAGGGGCTATATTGCTCCTCCGCGGGTTCGAATCCCGCCCTCTCCGCCAGAGATACCCGCGGCCCGCAAGCCTTTCTGCTTGCGGGCCGTTTTCGGTCCGGCGGTGATTTTCGATCCTCCTTAGTGTTGGGTTTTTTGATGAGATTTTTCAAACGTCGACTGATGCCGGCCTTTCTTCTTTTTCTCGCGGTCGGGTTCTGCGGTTGTGTGGAGCGCAAGCTTTTCATCAAGTCCGACCCTCCCGGCGCGACAGTGTTCGTCGACGGAACGAAAAGAGGCATGACTCCGCTCGAATTTCCTTTTATCTACTACGGGGAAAGGGATCTGGAGCTCAGGCTCGGCGGGTACCGCGTTCACCGCGAAATGATCGAGCTCGATCCTCCCTGGTTTCAGATCTTTCCCTTCGATTTATTCTGCGAGGCGATCCTGCCTTTCCGCTGGGAAGACTTTCGGGTCATCGAGAGGGGATTGACGCCTTTCGGCGAGGAAGAGTCCGAGAGCAGGGAAGAGGTTTTCGAGCGGGCGAAAGAGTTGAGGCGGAACTCCTGATGGCACGAGCGGGCGCGGCGCGGCTGAGGGGAGAGCCTTACAAAAGCGGCCTGCGGGATCCCGGGGAGCTCGAGGAACTGAAGGTCACCGTCATGGGGCTCGGTCTCTTCGGAGGAGGAAGCGGGCTGACCCGCTTTCTTGTCTCCCGCGGCGCGCGCGTCACCGTGACCGATCTCAGAGAAGCCGCTGATCTCAAGAAGAGCCTCGACTCGATCGAAGGGATTCCCCATCGGCTTGTCCTGGGCGGGCATAGCAAAGACGATTTCACTTCGGCCGATCTCGTTGTCGCCAATCCGGCCGTTCCTCCGGGGTCTCCATATCTCCGGGCCGCAATCGAAGCCGGCGTCCCCGTGGAATCGGAGATCAATCTTGCTTTCCGGTTCCTGCCGACCCCCTATACCGTGGGCGTCACCGGATCGAACGGCAAGACGACGACGTCCCATCTGATCCACCGGATGGCGAGCGCCTGCGGCCGCCGCACCTGGCTGGGCGGAAACATGGGCGGTTCCCTTCTCGAACATCTCGATCGCATCGGTCCGGAGGATCTGGCTGTCATCGAGCTCTCTTCTTTCCAGCTGGAAACGCTGGGAAGCGCCGGCTTGGGCCCCCGCATCGCCGTGATCACCAACGTCACGCCCAACCATCTCGATCGCCACGGAACGTTCGAGGCGTACGTGAAGGCCAAGAAAATAATCCTGAACAGGGCTCGGAAAGCGGTCTTCAACGCCGATGATCCCGTCTGTGCCGGCCTGGCCGATGATTTCCGGGCGGGATCGGCCGAGACCGATCCTTCCCGGGATTGTGTGTTCTTTTCTTCGCGGGCTTTTCTCGATAACGGGATTTGCATCGACAAGGGCCGTGTCGTCCAGACACGCGGCGGGGAGGTCCGGGAGCTCGTCGGGAAAGACGACGTCGTTCTTCCGGGTCTGTTCAACCTGGAAAACATGATGGCGGCCCTGGCCGGGGCGGGCCTGGCGATGGAGAAAGACGATATCCCGCCCGAAGCCGTCGAGGCCGGCGCCCGGTTCCGGGGGGTGCCTCACAGACTCGAAACCGTCGGATTCAGGAACGATGTGCGTTATGTCAACGATTCGGTCGCAACGACGCCCGAGTCCACTTTGGCCGCGCTCGATTGCTTCTCGGGCGAGGTCGCCCTGATCGCGGGCGGGTATGACAAGGGTATTTCTCTCGATCGTCTTGGAGCCGGAATCAGGCAAAAGGTTCGCGTTGTCTACCTGATCGGCCGGACGGCGGGCCGGCTGGAGAAGGCGATCCGGTCGGCCGGGGATGAGGGACCGGAGATCGTCATGGCGGGCCGTGTCGAAGCGGCCGTGGCCATGGCTCGAAAGAGAGCCCGTCCGGGATGGACGGTGCTGCTCTCGCCCGCTTTTGCATCTTACGATCAATTTATCAATTTCGAGGAGCGGGGCGAGGCTTTCACCAAGTGCGTGCTCTGGCCGGTAAAAGGGTAATGGGTTGAGATCGATCCCCGATCGTGTAGTATTTTTCTCCTCTGAATAATATGGTGCTGGATATTCTTGAAAACATTTCTACAAAAGAAGTTAAGTTTTACAAAACATTGGGACGGAACCTGCCGATTTAATTTTTCCGGCTAATAGAACACCGGCTGAAGGAACAACTGAGTGATTATTTGCTGGATTAATATTTTTTGTTAAGATTGAAATATTGCTTCGGGAAAGAGGCGGCGGTGAAGACGCGCTCCGCGCAACGGCGGATGCCCGGTATTGGAAAGGTGTACAGCGTGTAAAAAAGTGCCGGATCGCCGGCGTCGGGACAGATCCGCGTCCCTGGTTGAGAGAACGATTTCATGAACTTGTGCGAAAGGTGCAAAAAGAACTTCGCAACCGTCCATCTCACCGAGATCAGGAACGGAAAGCGTGAGGAAAAACACCTCTGCGAGGATTGCTCGCAGAAACTGAAGATTCCTCACAAGCCTCCGATCACGGTGAACGACATCTTCGGATCTCTCGCCGACAAGGGACATTCCAAGACCGAGGAGTCGGGCGAAGACATCATGTGTCCCGATTGCGGAACATCCTACTCCCAGTTCCGCAAGGAGGGGCGCTTCGGGTGTCCCAATGACTACAAGATCTTTAGAAAGAGACTCGATCGCCTGCTCGAAAAAATCCATGGATCGAAGAAATACCTGGGCAAGGTCCCCGAATCACAGGATGGAAAACCTGTTTTTTTACGCGAGCTGCTCTCTCTGCGCCAAAAGCTGAAAAAGCTGATCAAGGCCGAGAACTATGAAGAAGCGGCTCAGATCAGGGACCGGATCAATCAACTCGAAAAGCTGGTCAAAAACCCTTCTCTCGGCGAGCTGCCCGAGAGGGGAGGAAAGGAAACGCCGTGAGCGCCCTGGCCGGAAACATGGGTGCTTGGTTGAAGGGAGACGGTCCCGAGAGCGAGATCGTCTTCTCCACGCGCTTCCGTCTCGCCAGGAATGTCGAGGGCTTCCGTTTCAAAAGCCGCATGACGCCCGATGAAGAGATTCTGCTCGAATCGTTCCTGAGCGAGCGGGTTGTCGATTCCACCTTCGGCGACGGCATGCAGTACGTGAAGCTGAACGACATCAGCAAGCTCGACCGCAGGCTTCTCGTCGAGCGCCATCTGATCAGCATGGACCACTACAAGGGGACGGGTCCGAGGGCCGTGGCCTACGACCGGAATCATTCGGTCAGCATCATGGTCAACGAGGAGGATCATCTGAGGATCCAGGTGATCGGCTCCGGCCTGGCCCTCAGGGAACAGCTCAACCGGATCAACGGGATCGACGATGTTCTCGCCGATCGCCTCACCTACTGTTTCGACTCCGACTTCGGCTACCTGACCGCATGCCCCACCAACGTGGGGACGGGGCTTCGCGTGTCTGTCATGCTGCACCTGCCGGCCCTGGGGATTTCCAAGCATATTCAAAAAGTCTTCAACGCGGTGACCAAGGTGAACCTGGCCGTCCGGGGGTTTTTCGGCGAGGGATCCCAGGCGGTGGGGGATTTCTACCAGATCTCCAACCAGGTCACGCTGGGGATGGCGCCCGAAGAAGTCCTGGGCGAGTTGAACACGGTGCTGCCGAAGGTGATCGACTACGAGCGGGATGTGAGAAAAGTTCTCATTCAGGACGACCGCAAGGTGCTTGAAGACAGGATCTGGAGGGGATATGCCATCCTGAAGAGTGCGCGTTCCATCTCGTCCGATGAGACGATGGCCCATCTCTCTTCCGTCAAGATGGGGATCCATTTCGGGATTCTGGACGACCTGACCGTGGACATGGTCAACAAGCTTTTTCTCATAACGCAGCCCGCCCACATACAGATGAGCGTCGGCAAAGAGCTCAATGCGGCGGAACGGGACGTGGCCCGGGCGGCTTTGATACGGAAAGAGCTACAGAAGGTATGATTCTTTGACGATCTAATAACCAGGATTGTTGCGTGGAATGCATGTTTTGCCCATGAAACCGCCCTGATTGAATAAGGATTTGGGAGACGCTGATGTTCGACCGCTTTACTGATCGAGCCCGCCGGGTGATGAGTCTTGCCAAGAACGAGGCTCAGAGATTGAATCACGAATATATCGGGACCGAACACCTTCTCCTCGGTCTGATCCACGAGGGAAGCGGTGTGGCATCCAATGTCCTCCGGCATATGGGGATCGACCTGAAGAAGATCCGCGCCGAGCTGGAGAAGGTCGTCAAGGGGAGCACCACGCTCGTGAGCATGGGCAATCTTCCCTTCACGCCGAGGGCCAAAAAGGTTCTCGAGCTCTCCCTCGAGGAAGCGTCCCAGATCGGGCACAACTATATCGGGACCGAGCACCTTCTCCTCGGGCTGATCAAGGAGAGCGAAGGCATTGCCGCTCGAGTTCTGACCAACCTAGGCGTCAAGCTCGAGGATGTCCGTGAGGAAGTGCTCGAATTCCTCGGCGCCGAAATGACCCAGAGCGGAGAAGAAACGGAAGCGGGCCCCCCCGGTGAAGCGCCGCCCGGAGAAGGTGGCGGCAGGGGCGGCAAATCCAAGACCCCGGCTCTGAACGCATTCGGCCGCGATCTCATCATCCTGGCCAGGGAGGGAAAGCTCGATCCCGTTATCGGGCGCCGCCGCGAGATCGAGCGCGTGATCCAGGTTCTGTCCCGCAGAACGAAGAACAATCCCGTCCTTCTCGGCGAGCCGGGCGTGGGAAAGACGGCTATCGTCGAAGGGCTGGCCCAGGACATCGTCCGGGGCAATGTTCCGCAGATTCTGCGGAACAAGCGTCTCGTGATTCTCGACCTGGCGCTCATGGTGGCCGGAACGAAATACCGCGGGCAGTTCGAGGAACGGATCAAGGCCGTCATGAACGAGGTCAGGCGGGCTGGGAACGTGATCCTTTTTATCGACGAGCTGCACACCCTTGTGGGCGCCGGCGGCGCCGAGGGCGCCATCGACGCTTCCAATGTTCTCAAGCCTTCCCTCTCGCGCGGGGAGGTCCAGTGCATCGGCGCGACGACGCTGGACGAGTACAGGAAATACGTGGAAAAGGACGGCGCCCTGGAGAGGCGGTTTCAGAGCATCATCGTCGAGCCTCCGACCAAGGAAGAGACCCTGAACATTCTCAAGGGCCTGCGCGACCGCTACGAATCGCACCACGGCGTTCAGATCACCGACGGCGCCCTGGAGATGGCTGTCGAGGTGTCGGACAGGTATATCACATCCCGGTTCCTGCCGGACAAAGCCATCGACGTGATCGATGAGGCGAGCGCGCGCATCCGCCTGAGGAACATGGCCCAGCCCCCCGACCTGGTGGAGCTCGAAAACGAGACCCTGAAGCTCGAGAAGGAAAAAGAGGAAGCCGTGGCTTCCCAGGACTTCGAGCAGGCCGCGTACCTGCGCGACAGCGCCGACAAGCTGAAGCAGAAGATCGTCCAGATCAGAAAGGACTGGGAGGCATCGTGCAAGGAGAGCGGCGGCGTCGTGGACGAGGACGCCATCGCAGAAACGGTCTCGAGCATCACCGGGATCCCGCTCACGCGCCTCGAAAAGAACGAGGCCCAGCGCCTCTTGAAGATGGAGAATGTGATTCACGAAACCGTTGTCAGCCAGGACGAAGCGATCACGGCGATCGCCAAGGTCGTACGCCGCTCCCGGTCGGGGCTCAAGGACCCCCGGCGTCCCATGGGGTGTTTCCTCTTTCTGGGTCCCACGGGCGTGGGAAAAACGCATCTGGCGAAGCAGCTCGCGCGCTTCATGTTCGGCGATGAGGACGCCTTGATCCAGGTCGACATGTCCGAGTTCATGGAGAAACACAACGCCTCCCGTCTTGTGGGAGCGCCCCCGGGCTACGTGGGCTACGAGGAGGGCGGCCAGCTGACCGAGAAGATCCGGCGCAGACCCTATTCCGTCGTCCTTCTCGACGAGGTGGAAAAAGCGCATTCCGACATTTTCAACATGCTTCTCCAGATCATGGAGGAAGGCCGACTGACCGATTCCTTCGGCCGGAACATCGATTTCAGGAACGTGATCCTGCTCATGACATCCAACATCGGGGCGTCGATAATCAAGAACCAGTCCGCCCTCGGTTTCCGGACGTCTTCTCCGGAGATGAACTACCAGAAAATGAAAGAGCAGCTTCAGGGCGAGGTGGACAAGTTCTTCCGTCCCGAGTTTCTCAACCGCCTCGATGACGTCATTGTCTTCAGGGCGCTGACCAAAGAGAACATTCTCGATATCGTTGATATCGAAATGCGCGGCATCCAATCCCGGCTCGCTGAAAAGGGGCTTGTGCTCGAGCTGACGCCCGAGGCGCGGGAGTTCGTTGTCGGGAAGGGAACCAACCTCGATTACGGCGCCAGGCCGCTCCGCCGCGCCATCGAGCGCTATATCGAGGACCCCTTGGCCGAAGAGATGCTCAAGTCCTCCTTCGAAGGGAAAAACGTGGTCCTTGTCAAGCTCGAGGGGGACGGCATCATCTTCGAAGGGATGTTCCGGGAGAAGACGCCTGAATCGCCGGCCGAAGAGGTTCCGGCCAAATCGCCCTGAGAGACTCTGGAAATCTCCCGGCATTCTTTTGGGTAAAGGAGCCGTGATGACCGGAAGAGATAAGAGCCTGGAAGAGCATCTCCGGGAGTCGTGGCTCACCTTCCGTCAGAAACTGCCGGCCGATCTCGGGACTTTCCTCGATCCCAGACAGGCATTCGAAAAAATCATCGTCAAGAACGGCAAAGCGATCCTGCAGGAGCTCGCCGAGTCGGGCGAAGCGCTTGTTCTTCTCGGAAAACTGGCCCGGAATCGGAACCTGACCGAAGCCGAGAGCGCCGCCCTGAAGAACCAGCTGGCCGACATGGCCAAGGCTGTCCCGGCCCTCGGGATCTTCGCCCTTCCCGGCGGGATGCTTCTTCTTCCCATTCTGGCGAAGTGTCTTCCCTGGGACCTCGTTCCATCGGCGTTCAAGAACAACGCTGACAACGGGGAAGAAAAGAAGCCGGAACAATAGGTATAATCGAACCTTCACTCGACGGCGCCGTTTCTAGTAAAGAACGGTTTTCGAAGCATGCATGGAGAAGCGCGATGCGCGCACAACATCATTTTCGCGACGATGGTCCCAATCCGTTTTTCACTGTTGTCGTGGTGGGCGGCGTCGTCATCGGCGTTGTGCTCATTTTCATGATCTGCTCCTATCCATTCGGGGCGGCCGAAACAGCAATCTCCGGTAGCAATGGCGAGGGACGGCCTCAAGAATCTTCTGATCCCGCACCACGGGAATCTTTTGATCCCGCATCATCGGAAGAGATCGAAACAATCGAAGAGGCGGCCCGAGGGATCCCCAGATCGGAAGACACACGTCTGAACTCCAGTCAC
>CAZWHE010000180.1:0-2499 GCA_964633825.1 uncultured Phycisphaerales bacterium
GATATCTTTCGAACGCTTCTTCGAAGGTTCCAAGCCCCGAACCGAGAAGCGGGAAATCTCTGATCATAGGTATGGCCGACTTCCAGAGATCGAGACGATCGACCATGGAAACACAATCTCCAGAGGCGGCGACTTCCATTTTTTTCATGATCATGGCGGGGTTTGCGGCGAAGACGACAAAAAGGATGCCGACGATCAGAATAAGAAAAGCCAGGGTATACTTGCCGGTTCCTTTGGAGAGACCGATAAACAGGAAAAACGGTATCCAGGCCCCGAGAGTACAGCTGATCCCGGCGCGGGAGAGGGAGAGAAACGCGGCGATGATCATCGCTATGATCAGAATCCCCAGGATCGCCTGGCGGTGAAGATCGGAAGATGAAAGGACTTCATAAAGCCTGGCGCGGAGATTCCGGCTCGAAAAACGCTTCGATGCGATCGTCATGCATAGCCCGAGCGCCATGGGAATGATCATCTCGAGAAAACCGGCAAAGTGGTTCTTGTTGACGAATGTTCCGGTGGCGGCTTGCAGGTTGAAGACCTTCTTGTTCCAGAAGATGCTCTTATCGGTGGAGAAGAGCTCTGTAAACCCGTATAGGGCTTCGAAAGCCCCCACGGCGATCATGGCCAAAACCAGGGTGATAACCTGCATGCGGGTCCGGAATGTGTTGACGATGACGAGGAAAACCAGGGCAAAGGTCGCGAACTTTCGGAGCTCCCAGGTCGTGTTATAGGGTGTCACCGAGATAGTCCGGGCCTCCCCGGAGGCCGGGTAGCCGGGAAGCGTCTTTTCATAGATTTCCGCGGTGGCGGGAGAGATCGTCTTGAGCGCATCCGGACCGATGGAGACAAGCTGCAGAATAACAACAAGGAAAATGAGACCGATGAAAATAAAGAACGGTTCTCGCACCAGCACGAGCCGCTTCTTTTTCGCCGCCTGCAGGAGCCAGAAGGCTGTGATGAGAAGAGCCAGGACATGAAGACTGTTCTTGGCCCAGGGAGAGACGGATCCCATGGGAATGGGTGACAGGACGACCATGATCGTGAGAACGATAAGGATAAGAAGATCAAAAATATCGAGCCTTTTATCCCTTTGCATGGTCTCTTCGCCTGAAATATAACTCTTTTAACTGGTCAAGAGGTGGGTTCGACCTCCTCGAATTCTTCGTCGTATTCTCCTCCGGCGGCGGCCATGGCGCAGAAGGCCGCGGCAAGGATCGCGATTCCGGGATTGGCCAGGGCATTGCCCCAAAATCCCGTCAAGCCGAGGCCAAAGATCCCGGCCAAAGATCCTGCCACGAGAATGGGTTGTGTTTCCTTGTAAACGATAAGGGATCTGATTCCTTGGATGAACAGCAGACCGCAAAAAAGGATCAAGAGAATTAATGTGATCGAGCCGAACAGGGAGAAGGCATCGCCCCATAGATTTTCTCCGATAATGTTCGACCAGCCCGTTTCTTCCATCGACTTCGCGGCCGACTTCGCGGCCGAAGCCGCGGCCGGTTGCGGCGATGTCATTTTGGAGCCGTCGATCCGCTGTTCGATTCCATTCGCAAGGTTGTTCCAGTTTGCCGAAAGAATGTCGCCTCTGGAACCTCCGCTGCCCGGTATCGGCCGTGACAGGTTGAGCGCGAAGATGAGGGCGAAAAGGGCGGCGCAGATTGCCAGGGTTTTTATGGAGAGGCGCTTTTTTGCACAGAGGAGAGTCAGGAGAAAGATCCCGGTAATAAGGATAGTCGACAACGGGAAAAGCGATTGGCAGAGATGGCAAATCATCACTGCCAGGATTGTAACGAGAAACCCGAGAGCAGCCAGGTTAGCGCCCGGCGACGCAAGCCAGTTGGGAAGCGATCCTCCGAAAGGAACATCCCGGTTGGGCGCTATCAGAGAAAGGGCTCTGAATGAAAAGGTCGCAGAGGCACAGGCCGCGCAGATCAAAAAAGATGTCAACTCGGCTTCAGACGCCAGGGTGCCTGTTTCGGACAGCAGTTGCGCTTCTTTGAAAAACCTTGGCGCAATGAGGCAGAACAAAACCTGCAACGCGCCGGCACAGCCGATGAAAGCGAGGAAACGGCCGATCTGGCGTTCCGTGAAGGCTCCGGGAATTGCCAGAAAAACAGGAAGACAGATCAGAAGAGTCAGAGCGTGTCCGCCCAGCTCTTGTCTAAACAGAATCAAGAGCAGACCGGTCAGGCCGACTCCGACCAGTGTCGACCAGGATAGAACGATGGGGAACCAATGCAGGTAGACCCAATGAATGAGCCAGGTGATCGTCAGGATGATGACGAAGGCGGTACAAACGATCCGGGCTGTCTCTTGGCCGAGAGGCTTGATCAAAAAGACACCCGTGAGAATGGCTGCCCAGAGTGAAAACTCCATCAATCCCCGGCACCACTCCGGTGTGGCTCTTTCCACGATCTCAGGCGTATCGTTTGCCGGAGCATTGTTTGCCGGAGCAAAGTTTGCATGAGCATACTTTTCCGGAGCAAAGATTTCCCCAGC
>CAZWHE010000180.1:2509-7439 GCA_964633825.1 uncultured Phycisphaerales bacterium
GTCAGATTGTCTGCCCTCTCAGATATCGCCCGCTCATGGCTGGACGTATCATTGTTTGCCGGAGCATTGTTTGCCGGAGCATTGTTTGCCGGAGCATTGTTTGCCGGAACCGCCTTGTCTATCACGACCAGATCCTCCGAAACCAGCTGCCCTTCTTATCCATTGACAGTGTAGCGGGCTCAGTCGTCCCGATATCTTTGCCGGCCAGGATCCTGCGCGGATTTTGATAGAAGATCGCTCTCGTCTCTTTTTTCCCGACAAGGCTTTCGACGATCTCGCGCGCTTCGGACAAGACCGGCGGCCTGTAGCCGGAGTGGCAATCGCTGGCTACGACATGGCAAAGTCCGGCATTCAAAAGGATTTCGGCGCACTTTTCAGCCTCTTCCCCGAATTTTCCCGTAAAGCTCGAAGCCGTAATCTGCGCCAGATGTCCTCCCTTCAGTATGCTTTCAAGGGTTTCCGGATTCGATTGAATTTCCCCGTTTCTTTCAGGGTGCGTGATAATCGCCGTGATGCCCCGGAGGCGCAAAGAAAAGAGGAGTTTTTCCACACCCTGGGGCACGAGATTGCTCGGCAGCTCGAGAAGAAGATACCTGCCCCCGTCCCCAACGGTCAGGATTTTCCCCTCGGCGATGAGGTGAGGCAGATCGCTCGTAATATGCGTGTCGGCGCCCGGCAGGATCTCGAGGGGGATGTCTTCCCGGAGAAGGCGCTTCCGGAGCTCATCGACACTTTTCAAAACACCCTCTCTCGTGTTCGAGTAAAGCTCGTTGAACATGTGGGGGGTGGCCACGATCGTGTGAATCCCGTCCTCCACTGCAATGCGGCAGAGTTCGAGGGTGTCGTCCATCTTTTTCGGACCGTCGTCTAAACCGGGAAGAATATGAGCATGCAGGTCGATCACAGCGCCGAACTTTCTTTGTGTCTGTCAGGAAGCGACAGGTGTTTTTTCTTTGTGGGATCGTCTTTTCTTGCTTGACCGACGGCGCTTCCGTTTTCGCACCGTTTTTGTTTTATCATCGCTGTAGTAGGAATAATAAGGATGATAATAATAGTAGTAATAACTGCCGTAACCGTAATAACCGCTTCGAGGTACATCGACGTTGTTGAGAACCGTTCCTAGGATTTTGACCTGGGCCCCGCGAAGAAGATCCCGGGCTCGGAGGGCTATATCACGTTCCGTCGAGAAAGAGCGCACCACGAGGACGACGCCATCCACGTTCTGGGCCAAGATCGACGAATCGGAGGCATTGACCGTTGGGGGGGTGTCGAAGATTACGTGGTCGAACATCTTCGACACGTCATCAATAAATTCCTTCATCCTGGACGAGCCGAGAATTTCGGCCGGGTTGGGCGGATGAGGTCCGCTGGGGATGAAACTCAGGTTTTCAATACCGGTATCAGCGATGATTCCCTCGATCGATTCCTCTCCTTCTTCGGCGGCCATGAAGTTGCTGAGACCGCGTTCATAGGAGACATCGAGGATTTTGTGGAGCCTCGGTTTTCTCAGGTCGGTGTCCACGAGAAGAATCCTCTTGCCCGCGTGAGCCAGGGTAATGGCGATGTTGAGGCTGACCAGGGTTTTACCTTCGCTCGGCATGGGGCTCGTGACGAGGATATTCTTCATGCCTTTGCCGATCTTGCTGAACATGAGAGACGTTCTGATGGAACGGAACGCCTCCGCCAGGAGTGAGTGGGATTTTTCCAATCCCGACAGCTCGATCGGCCCCTTTCCGTTCGTCGAGACCGCGGCGTCCTTGATCGGCGGCACATACCCCAGAATAGGTGTCTCGAGGATGTTCTCCACGTCGTCCTTTGTCTTGATGGTCGTGTCGAGGTATTCGACGAAGAAACAGAGCCCGATGCCCAGCATCATGCCGAGCACGCTGGCAAGGAGTACGGTGAAGGTCTTCTTGGGTTTGACCGGTCTGTTGGAAGCCCGTGAAGGATTGATGACCTGGATATTCTTTTTTCTGCCTTTCCCGGACAGAACGGTTTGGAGTTCTTTTATCGTGTCTTCGTTTTTGTTGTAGAGCTGCTGCGTGTGCTTGTAATCGTTTGAGAGTTTTTCATATTCGTTGAGCAGCGTTCTGTTCTCGCTCAGCTTCTCCTCTTCCGCTCCCAATTCGCGCTCGATCCTGTCTTTGACGGCGCGGGCCCGGTGGAGCTTCGCCACGGCACCCATATAGATCGATTTGATTTGAAGCTTGATACCCGTTTCGATCTGACCGAGTTTCGTCTTTGCTGATTTAACGAGTTGGTGATTCGTTCCGAATTTCTCGATCAGATTGCTCAGTTCATTTTGGGCCCTTATCTTGTCGAGCTCCAAATCCTGGATGGTCTTGTTCTCGAGAATCTCGGGCATCTGGTCGAGAGAGGACTCCATTTCATCATCGGGATTGCCGATGTTGTCCACATTTTTGAAGCGGCACTCGGCCTTTGCCAGATCATCGAGAGCCGCCTCGTAGTTCTTCCTGAGGGCGTCATATTTCGGACTTGTCTTGAGCTTGGCCTGGTCGAGCGAGAAAAAGTTGTGCTCCACTTCGAAATTCAGCTTTTCCTTGTTCTTCTTCTCCATCTCCTCCAACAGCTTGATCCTCATCTCCTGAGCGTCGTCGAGGTTTTCCTTGTCTACGCCCTGAATGCGCTGTTCGAAATCGGACTGGTACTCCTCCATCAGGCAGCGGAGAATCTGTTCCGCCGTATCGGCGTCTTTCCAGTCGAAGTGGATGTCGACGAGCAGAGAGGGTTCGGGGAGCGGCGAAACATTGAAGAGGTTTTTGAGGATTTGTTCGGGTTCGGAGCAATTCTTGAATTCGGGCCGGTCGTATAGTTCCAGTTTGATGAACACGTTTTCGATGACGCGGTTGGAGAGAATGTTCTTGTACTCGCTCTCCAGGATCGCCTGCTGGAGGAATTGGCCGCCGTATCTCGGGTCGGTCGGGTTCCACGACGCCTTGAACTCGTTTGGGTCGACGGTGCTCGGGTGGATCTCGAGCCGGCAGGTGGCGCGGTAAATGGGTTCCTGAACCAGAACATAAACGGTCGTGCAGATCACGGTGATGAGGAAAGCGCTGATCAGAATCCATTTCCTCGCCAGAACCACTTTCCAGTAGTCCTTGAGGTGAGGAACCTTTTCCTCCTCCAGAGATGGGTGAATTTGATAATCCTTGTTGATCTGCATTTCAGTCCCTTTACCTCTGTTCGGATCGGATATTTATCTGCGATAGCGCCTCGGGTTCAGCTCGTACCTGAAGGTAAAGACTCCCTTGACGAAATCGTAAAACTCGAGAAGGAAAAACCTCATGTTGGTCTGGCGGACGTCTATGATGTCATCGGGCCGGAGATAGAAATTCGGCATTTCCCCTTCGGCAATGGCCACCAGGTCGAGGGGGATTATCTCGTTATCCCTTTTCAGGTCGCTGTGTCTCGGGGAAGCCTCTCTGGCGATCAATCCGCCGGCGAGCGCAATCCCTTCCAGAATGGTCATGGGCCGCCTCAAAGGATATCCACCCGGTTTGTTGACGAACCCGAGCACGTAAATATTCTGGGCTTCCGGAACTTGGACCACGTCGCCGTGGCGCAGGACGACATTGAGTGCAAGATTGCCTTCTTCAAGGAGCTCTATTAGATCGACAACTATTTTTTCGATGAGAGGTTGAGAAGCATCCACCAGAACGGTGGCTTCTCCTGGTTCGTTTTTCACTTCGTCGATGTTTTTCCTGCGGATGATCCGGAGCTCGTAGCCGGCGCTCTTGGTCAGGCCTCCCGCCATGGAAAGCGCTTTTTTTAAAGTCGTTACGTTCTGGCTGATGGCATATTCGCCCGGTTTTTCCACAGCGCCTATAACGTAAACCTCCTTGCTCTTGAACTCCTTGATGGTGACATGCACCTTGGGATCGCGAATGATGTCTTCTTCCTGAAATTTCCGAATAACAACTTCCTGGACCTGTTCAACGGTTTTGCCGGCCATCATAATGGTTTCGATGACCGGGAGAACAACGGTCCCGCTCTCCTCGACCCGGGCTTCTACGGTTTTGGTTTCGTCGAGCTTTTCCCACTCAAAGACGGAGATCTCGAGCACATCGCCGGGACCGATCTTGTAATCCTTCTCCCGTTCTGAAAGGAGATCGCGGGTATTCAGGGCTAGTGCCAAGTCGACTTCGCTTGAACAGGACGGCCGTTTGTAGGTCAGGGCGGCATGGTTGACTTTTTGCGCGTCAGTGCCGGAGCACCCGGTCAGAGTGGCGACCAGGGAAAGTGAAACCAAAAGCACTGGTAGAGGCGTGATTCCTCCTGAGATATTCATTGTGCACATTCCAGTCAGGAACTTTGATTGAGACAACCGGTTTCATCCTAAAATAGCAACCCAACAGTCAGGGATGGGGGCAACTAGGCAGGATAGCCTTTTTTCGACATGTTTTTCAATACTATAATTCGCATCAATTCGCATCGATCTTGGGCTGGATTATAACCCTTTGCCGAAAAATTTATAAAAACCCTGCCGGTATTCATCGATCCGACAGGGTTTTTTCTATTCCCAGCTCCCTAAGGGCTGACTGTGTGGTGGTCCGATTCGTTGTGGTGAATGATCGCGGGAACAGCGATCGCGAAAGCGGTCGTTCCAACGGCAACCAGAGTGATTTCCAGATTGCTCATGCCGCTCAGAAGTCCCCCACCTGCACCTGTTTCAGCACCTTGCATCGCACCGGGAAGCACTATTTTCAAGGTATCGACCTTGGCAGTCGGGGTGACATGTAACTGCGCGGCTTTCGTGCCGGCAATGTTGAGAGTGTATTTCCCATTCTTGAGATTGCTGATCTTGTATTTGCCGGTTTTGTCGGAAACCGCTTTTGCAACGACTTTTCCCTCGGTGTCGGTGAGCGAGATTTCGCGCTTCTCCAGCACGTTCCCGCGGGAGTCTTTGACA
>CAZWHE010000181.1:0-7382 GCA_964633825.1 uncultured Phycisphaerales bacterium
CACGTGCTGCTCGAAGCGGGGCATTTTACACGCCACAGTATAAAATGGGAGAGAATGAAATGTGGAGAAATAGTTTCTCATTCCTTAAAAGCGAGCTCGCTCTCCTTGGTGGTGGAAATCGCTTCCGCACCTGGCCTATCATATGCTCATGAAGGTTTTCGCCATATCGGACCCGCACCTCTCGCTGGCCACGCCGGGAAAGAAGATGGACGTTTTCGGTCCCGAGTGGGCCGGGCATCCCCATGTCATGGCCGAACGGTGGCGCGGCCTCGTGCACGAAGACGATATCGTGCTCGTAGCCGGCGACATCTCGTGGGCCATGCGCCTCGACGGCGCGCTTCCCGATCTCGAGTTTCTGGCCTCCCTGCCCGGCCGGAAGGTGCTGATCCGCGGAAACCACGACTACTGGTGGGCTTCCCGCTCCAAGGTCCGGGCGGCGCTTCCCGACGGGATGTACGCCGTCCAGAACGACGCCGTCCTCATCGACGGAGTTGCCGTGGCCGGGGCCAGGCTCTGGGACGATCCCGAGATCGAATACGGAGAACTGAGGCTGCGCCGTCCCGGCTTCGAATCGGGCATCGAAACGGCGCCGCCCAAGCCGCACAAGGAGAACGAAAAAATCTTTCTCAGAGAGCTGAACCGCCTCGAGCTCTCTCTCGGCGCCCTCGCCTCGGACGCCGGGCTCAAGATCGTCATGGTCCACTATCCGCCGCTCGGCCCCGATCTCGGCTCCAGCCGGGCGGCCCGGATCATCGAAGCCGCGGGCGTGAGCCACTGCGTCTTCGGCCATCTCCACGCGCTCCTTCCGGCGGAAGAGAATCCCCTTTTCGGTTTTCAAAACGGCGTGGCCTACAGGCTGACGTCGTGCGATTATGTGGATTTCACCCCCGTTGAAATATCGCCCGGTCCGTGACGGGAATTGATGGCGCTTCGCGGCTAAAAGCGGTCGAGCTTCCGCGAGATTTTTTTCCAGTGGGTGCCTTCCCAGAAGAGCTGGCCGCAGCGGCCGCACCGGTAGAATTGGTCGAGCCACTTGAAGGTGCGCGGCGGCGCTTCGTCCTTGACCGATTCCTTTGTAACGGCGCGGAGCTCTCCGCCGCATTTCATGCAGCGCGGGTCCTTCCTTCGCAGGCCGAACTCCCTGAAGACGAGGGCCAGCTGCTCTTCCACGCCGAGGTCGTGGGGAATGAATAGGGACGGAATTTTGCCCGAGGCGACGAGGGAGCGCTTCATGATTCCCGAGTCCTGGGTGAGGAGGACGCGCTTTTCATCGAGCGCGGTTTGAACCAGCCTGCCGTCCTCGACGCCGTAGACCCACCAGGCATCGTATCCCGAGGCTCTCAGCCAGCGGGCGAGCCCCTTCAGCATGGCGTCGCAGGCGAATGCGGTCTCCTTCATACCCGGTATTTTACCTTTCCCTCCTGCTGCTGTTGACCTTGAAACGGTTTTGGCTTTCAGGCATATTCGAATCCGTTACGGACCGGTGTCTGATCATACAGTTGCATTGTGGGGGTCGTTGAGCAGTGAAAAACATGGTCAGCCGCGACCGCATCGTCGGCGCTCTCGACAAGTACCTCGATGTCGCACGGTTCAAAGATGCCGCGCCGATCGGCCTGCAGGTGGAGGGCGCGCCCCGGGTCGGGAGGATCACGCTCGGCGTGAGCGCTGCCATGGCCCTTTTCGAAAAGGCCGTCGAAGAGGGCTCGCAGATGGTGATCGTCCACCACGGCATGTTCTGGAATAAAGAGACTCGCGTGCTCAAGGGTCCTCTCAAGGAGAGAACGCGCTTCCTCCTCGATAACGACCTCACGCTCCTCGCCTATCACCTTCCCCTGGACGCCCACCCCGTTGTGGGCAACAACGCCGGGATCATCAAGCGCCTCGGCGCAATGCGCCGGGAGCCCTTCGGTCTTTACGAAGGAGTCGCCGTCGGTTTCACGGCCGAGTTCAAGAGGGCGGTCCCCCTCGCCGCGGTGGTGAAGAAGCTCTCGACGCTCGCGCCCGCCGCCCCCCTCGTCTTCGACGGCGGCCCGGCCAAGGTGAAGCGCTTCGGCGTGGTCAGCGGCGGAGGGGGGATGCTCTTCCCCCAGGCGGTGGAGGAGGGGCTCGACCTCTACGTGACGGGCGAGCCGAGCGAACCGGCCCAGGCCCTGTCGAGAGAAGCCGGCATCAGCTTCGTCGCCCTGGGGCACCACAACAGCGAAAAGCTCGGCGTCGCC
The DNA here is from genome assembly GCA_964633825.1 of uncultured Phycisphaerales bacterium. Classification (GTDB taxonomy): domain Bacteria; phylum Planctomycetota; class B15-G4; order B15-G4; family CAYZWU01; genus CAZWHE01. The sequence continues at coordinate 2,220 of CAZWHE010000181.1, forward strand.
GCTTTGGCGAAGTGGCTGGAGAAAAAGTTCGGCATCCCGGCCCGGTTCGCGGACATTCCCAACCCGGCCTGAACGGACCGCCTTGTTTGAAAGAACGGATTTGAAGGAGCGGATTTGAAGGAGCGGAACCCATGAGAACCTCTTGCGCCGTCATACTTTTTTTGTCCGGCCTGTTTTTTTTACATCCGGCGGGGGCGGCGATACAGGATGACGACCCGCTGTCGCCCGAAGCGGCCCGCGTCGAGGCGTGGTGGCTCGTCTCCGTTTTCCGTTTCAGCGAGGCGAGAAAGATCCTCTCCTCGCTGGAAGGGGCCGACAAGGGCGAGCTCGATCTGATCGATGCTCTCGAAGAATCGGCCATGACCCTCATGGATATCCTGGTCGAGCGGGGGAAGGGGATCACGCTCAAGCTCAAGTCGGGGGAGGTGGTAAAGGGGAAGCCCGTCGACTTCACGATCGACAACGAGATCCATCTTCACAACAAGAAAGTCGTTCCCCTCTCCAATGTGAGCTGGTTTTCGATCGCATCGCTCGGGCGGAGCGCGGCGGGCCGGAAAGGCCCCGAGAGCAACGCCCTGACCGTGGCCGCCTACCTTCTCGCCGGCGAGGGTTCGAAAACCAAGGGTTTTCTCAGGAAGATGGGCGGTCCCCACGAGGAAGCGGTCCGGAAATTCAGCGAAGCCTGGCCCGAGATGGAAAAAGAGTTCACGGCCCGCGCCCTGGCCGGCATGATTCTCGAGGGAGACACAGGTTCTTACAGAAAAGCCGCCAACGAGCTCCGGGCCGGATTCAGAAAAACCGAGGTCTATGCGAGGCTGAAAGAGAGACTCCGCGAGGCACTCCTTCCCCTGCTCCGCGAGTCGGGCGAGATCGACGCCGGCCTCCACCCGATCAAGGACGAGGACCTCGGCGGCGGACGGCGCAAGCTCGTTTACGGCTTTGTTTCGCCCGAGGAGTCTCGCGACTGGCAGCTCCTCTCCTTCGAGGAGGCGACGGATGATATTTTCTCCGGCATAAGGGAAATGGTGGTGAATATCTGCAATCAGGAGGCCGAGGAAAAGGGCGTCGAAGTCATGGACGTGGAAGCAAAGCCCCGAATCGAAGACGACACACTGACCTTGCCTCCCGGGTCGGCGGTCCGCCACCGCCTCCACTTCACGGGCGACATCCGGGTCTATGCCAAGATCGATCGCCCCCACAGTGGAATCGCACTGCCTTATGCCATTGTCCACGGCGGCAAGAAACACTATCTCTTCGCTTTCTACTGGAGAATCCTCGCCCGGCTGCCGGGCGGAAAGATCATCGAGCCCGAGATCGAGAGGGGGGATCAGTACACGGTCAAGGGCAGGACGGTCAAGCTCATCATCGATGTGAGGAAGAGCCGGGACGGGAACGAGGCCTCTCTCGTTTATGAAGCGGACGACGTGGGCAAGGTCAACGCCGACGGCGTGGAAGAGGGTTATCTCGTGATCGGCGTTGCCGGCGCGTTTCCCACGACGATCAGCAGCATCACCATCGAAGGCAGGATCAAGCCCGAAACTCTCGAAAAACTGACCGAGGCCAGGCTGCAGGACGAGGTTGAGAATATCATCCCCTGACGCAGCCGGCCGGGGCCGGCCGAATGGCAGGGATCATCATGCTCGCCATAATGAAAAGCGGAAGTTTCATTTGTACTCTTGCCGCCGCAATCTTGCTTCCGCCCCTGTCGTCGCCGGCGCCGGACCCATCGGACAGGATGGTCAAATACAGGATCGAAGGGAAGGTCAGCCTCTACACCGACATCGAGAGGACGGAGGCCGAGAAGGTGATGGACGCCGTCCTCTTTTTCGAGGCCCACATCGACCGGTTTTTCGAGTCCTACGGCGTTTCGCGCAGGAAGAAGAATCCCATCCGCATCAGGCTCTATGCCCGTTCCGACGATTACAGGGAGCGCCGTCGCAGGGTGGACGTCAAGGATTACGCCTCCGCCTTCTTTTCGCCGAGCGACAACTGCATCGTTGCCGCATACAACGGCGGTGAGAAGGGGGCTTTCAAAACATTGATGCACGAGTGCGCCCACGTGATCCAGAGGCGCTACATCCCCAACCTCGTGCCCTGGATCGACGAAGGGCTGGCCTGCTATTTCGGCGCCACCGAGTTCGACCCCCATCGCAACGTGATTTCCAGCGGCAACAGCCCCCGTCTTTCCCGCGTGAGGAAAATGGCCGGCAAAAACGCCCTGATCGACTGGAAAAAGCTCCTCGAGATCCAGCGGTTCCGGCTCGACGAGGATTTCCGGCTCGGCAAGCTGCGCGTGGGCGATTTCTACGCCCAGTCGTGGGGCCTTGTTTATTTCTATCTTCACACGGAAAACCGGGAGGCGAGGGACCTCTTCACCAAGTTCATCAAGGGAATGGGCACGGGCCGGGAACGGTCCAAGCTGATTCTGAAAGACATTAAAAACCGCCAAAGCGAGTTCGAGTCCTTCGTCAAGCGGAGGGATCTCAACGAGATCTACACTCTCTACGAAAGAGCGCGCCGGCTCGGGGATGAAAAAAAGCACGACGAGGCCCTGGAAAACCTCCGCGCCATTCTCGCCCAGGATCCGGATCACGTCGCGGCCCTGCGCCTGTCGGCCGAGACGGCCAGGGATGCCGAGAGTTTTGAAGTCTCCCTCGATTTCTGGAAGAAGCTGGCCGCCCTCGATCGGAAGAACATCGTCTACAAATGGAAGATCTGCCGCTGCCTGACCCGGATCGGGATCATGGCCAACGACGAGAAGATTCTCGAGGCCGCCATCGAGGCGGGGCATGCGGCCCTGAAAATCAAGAAGCGGGATCCCGACGCCCTCGCATCTCTCGCCATGTCCTTCCACGCCGCCGGCCGTATCGAGGACGCTCTCAAATACATCCGAAAGGCCGTGCAGCACAAGTGCGACTCGCTCGAGCTCTACAAGCGCCTCGAGAAGAAGTACAGCCTCGATCTCCGTTCGAAGTGAGACCGCCGGCGGCCGGCTGACAAGCAGAGGCACACTCATAAGTAAAGAAAATGGCAAGAATTGCGATTCGGTTGAGTTTTTGTACTATGACAAGCAGGAACCCAACTCATCCCTCTCACGGCTCAAGGATAATATTTTGACCGGATCGAGCGTTCGCACTCCCTCGATCTCTTGAGGCTCGAGGCTCAACAAGCAGGGCTCGAAGTCCGGATGGCGACGGTGGAATTCCATGACGCCTTTCAGTTGATCGATCGAGACCTTCTTTGTCTTGACTTCGATCGCCCAGTGCTGGTTGTCGGGCCCGATTACGACAAAGTCCACTTCGTGATCGCGGTGCTTCCAGTAGTACGTTTCCCACCCGGCCTCGATGAACCGCGCCCCGACGGCGTTCTCGAAATAGCGGCCGAATCGTTCCGTTGGGAGCTTCTGATAAATGGGTCGTTCGAATGCGCGAATCAATCCGTTGTCGTGTGTGATGAGCTTGGGAATGCTTTTTTTCGAACGGAGCGTTGACGAGGTATACTTCTGAACCGCCGTCACCAGAAAAGCTTCCGCAAGAAGTTGAAGATAATGACTCAGTGTGGGCAGGCTTCCCTTGCTCTGCAGGCTTCCCTGGATCTTTTGAAGACTCACGACCTGTGCCGGTAATGACACCGCCGTCCCGAACACCTGCCGCAGCAAGGCGGGATTATCCACAGGATGAAGCTGGAGAAGATCGCGGCCCAGGGCCGGCTCGACAATGGCATCCCTCACGTAGTTGCCCCAACGCGGCAGATCGTCGAGAAAAGGAACCGCGCCGGGATAACAGCCGTACTCGATGAATTGTTCTTGGGATAGACCGAATGTCTCCATCGCTTCTTTACGGTTCCAGTGGTCGGCTCGAATGATCTCGAAGCGGCCGGCAAGCGACTCTTTTAATCCCTTCTCGACAATGAGAGACGAGGATCCGGTGACAACGACTTTCATGTCCGACGACTCGTCCCAGAGCTTCTTCAGCATCTCGCTCCAGCCGGGAATTTTCTGGATTTCGTCCACAGCGAGCAGCCTCGATGGATCTTTTTCCGCCTCCTTCCACCACTCGGCCAGAACCTCGAAGCTCATCGGAACCGGATAGTCCGCGGTGTGATAAATCCCTCTCCCGTCCAATGCCGCCTTCAAAGCCGTTGTTTTGCCGACCTGCCTTGGGCCGACCATGACCTGAATCAAGGGCGTTGGTTCAGCGATTCGGGAGGAAAGGAGCGCTGCCAAGTATCGGTTTTTTTGTTTCATGGCAGGATGTTATGAAAAACACGACAAATTGTAAAGTATATTTTACAAAATGTTACCAGGGGTTATTGGCAGAATTGAAGCAAATCCACCATTTTGGATTGCCATTGGCCGGTCCGACGCGTGCCTGACATATACACATCCGGCCGGCTGAAGAAGCTTCAATGATCGTTTGCAAAACAGATCACCCGGGGATGGAAATCCGGAAGGTCGTTCCCGTCCCGGGGACGGAGTCGACCAGGATCTCGCCGCCGTGCTTCTGGGCGATCTTGTTGGAAATGAAGAGCCCGAGCCCCGTCCCGGCCGAGCCCTTGGAAGAGAAGAAGAGGGTGAAGATCTTGTCGCGCGTCTCCTGGTCCATGCCGGTGCCGTTGTCCGTAACCTCGAACACGACCCTGTCCGGCGTCTTTTTGCACGAGACGGTCACGCAGTGCTTCTCTTTTTTACCGTCGCTCCGGCAGGCCTCGAAGGAGTTTTCCAGAATGTTGACAAGAAGGGAGCGCATGGCCCTCGGATCCGCGTTGAACGTGCCGAGGTCGGCTTCGAACTTGCGGACGAACTCGGTTTCGCACTCGGCCGCCTTCTTATCGAAGAGGTCGCACACGTCGGAGATGAGCCCGGTCACCGTCACCTCCTGGAGCTCGGGCTCCCGCTCCTTGGCGTAATAGAGGACGTCGAGAACCATCCTGCGGACGCGGTCCACGTTCCTCTGGATCATCTCCCACCCCTGCTTGATCCGGCCCATGTCATCGCGCTTGAAGCCCGAGTTGAGGATGTAGATCCCGCCGTCCAGGCCGGTGAGCATCCCCTTGATGCTGTGCGAGATCGACCCGACGAGGAGCCCGAGGGACGTGAGCTGGTCCTGGAGCTGCCGGATCTCGGTGATGTTCGTGCTCGTCTCGAGGACGGCGTCGATCTCG
>CAZWHE010000182.1:0-7378 GCA_964633825.1 uncultured Phycisphaerales bacterium
GGCTGATCGCGGCCTTTGCCGTGCTGGTCGTTGCAGGGGCGGCCGTCTTTGTCCTGGGCGATTGGGAAACGGAAGGTTCTGTTGAAGAAGCCGGCGTTTCTTCATCCCCGTCGGACGCGGTTGCGGATCAGCCGGGCCGGGAGCTCTTGCCCAAAGTAAAAGAATCCGCCGCGGATCCGGCCGATCCGCCGGAAGACGAGATCGCCAGGGAAGCGGTCAAGCCGACCGGACTTTTCATCCCGGGCCGCGTAGCGGACAAGGCGACGGGCAAGCCGGTGACGGACTTCCATATCCGGCTCTACAGGGCCAGGCCGAAGGGGAAAAGGAAATCAGGGAAGTGGAAGCGGCTGTCGTCGGAGACGTTCCACAGCGCCGAGGGACGGTTCGACATGCCCCTCGATAAAGGTGGAACGTTCCTGATCAGGGTTTATTCTTCGCAATATCGCGACGCGAAGCGGGACAACATCGAGATCGCGGCCGGAGGCGAGCCGGAAGAAGTCCTGTTCGAGCTCGAACGGGGGGCGAGCGTCTCAGGCCGGGTGGTCGAGGACGCCACGGGGCGGTCTCTCGCCGGCGTCGTCGTCGGGATCGAGTACAATACGATCGACCTCATCAAAAAGGGAGATGGAGAGCGCGCCGTCCATGCCGTGACCGATCACACGGGGAGCTTCCTGCTTCGGGGTTTGAAAGAGGATCAAAAACACAAGATCGGCGCCGTCCACACTGATTATGCCGAGGGATGGTTACAGATCGAGCCGGGCGATTCCGGCCCGGTCGAGATCCGCCTCGAGCCCGGGTACCGTGTCTACGGAACTGTGCGGGACGACAAGGGAAAGCTCTGCGCCGGCGCCTCGATCACGCTCAAGAGCAAGAAAGGTCCCTTGAACAGGTACGCCGAGACCGGATCGGACGGATCGTACCGCACCCCGCCGGCCCTTCCGGGAAAGGTCAATGTCGGGGCCGGGCCGCCCGGCGATAATGAAGACGCCTTCGACCTCACTTCCGAATGGAAGCTCGCCGAGATCGAGGACGCCGACGTGAGGGTCGATTTCGGCCCCCTTCCCGAGCACTGTTCGTGGGTCGGAACTTTTTACGGGTACGACGGAGAACCCCAGGCGGACGGCGTGGTCTTTCTTAACCGGAACTGGCGCACCCCCGACTATCAGCGGGATTTCTATGGGAACGATCATTATGGGGGGTGCGACGGGGAGGGGCGCTTCGAGCACAAGCGCCTCATGCCCGGCTCGTACATCATCACCTTGAGACTCTCCGACGGCAGGTGGGAGCAGCAGTGGAAGGCGACTTACTTCGAGCCCGGAGAGCAGCGCAAGGAGGATGTCCGCCTCGACCAGGCCGATGGAGCGGCTTGCGGCGAGATCCGGGGAGTCGTGGTCGATTCACGGGCAGGCGGGCCGCCGGAAACAGACTTTGCCTATATCTATGCTTCTTGCGTCATTGCCGACAAGTACCGGAGCTTCAACGGCGATCTGGATGAGCAGGGCCGTTTTTACATCAAGAGACTCCCGCCCGGCACATACGACCTGCACCTCTATGCCAGGGGCTACCCTCCGAGATTTCTTTCCGGCATCGCCGTCAAGGAGGGCGAGATCAATGACGGAGTCCGGATCACGATCGAGCCGGGCGGGACCTTGCGGGTCCGCCTGGTCGGGTTCAAGGATTTCGAGAAATTCGATCTCCACCTGCGCCGCGAGGGGGACAAAGTCCTCAACTACGGCACGAGGAAGATCGGCGACGACGGGACGTGGGAGATGGAACGCTCGGTTGAGTCCGGTCTTTGGACCGTAACGGTCTCCATCGGCAAGGCCGGTCTTGCAGAGCGAAAAGCCACTGTCTTCGAGGGCGGGACCGTGGAAGCCCTGTTCGGTCCGGAAGACCTTGTTATCAGCAAGGGCACGGTCGCGATCACGGGAATCCTTGCCGATGCTGCCGGCGAACCGGTTCCCGGCGCCGAGCTTCGCTTCAGCGCCATGCAGGCATCCGGACCCGAGGAGGACTCGAAGTGGGTCGTCACCGACAGCAAAGGGCGGTTTCGCGTCGAGGAGTGCAAGCCGGGCTGCTGGGAAGTCACGATGGTGATGGAAGGCGGCTCGGAGGTCTATTTCCCGGAATTCAACATCCCCCGGGACCAGCCGGACCCCTTCGAACTGCGCCTGACCCTTCCCGCCGGCACGATAACAGGGATGCTCATCGATGACCTGACCGGCCAGTCAGTGGCGGCGCATTCAGAAAGGTGTCTGGTTTCGATCTGGAACAGAGAGGCGGAACGCTGGGTGTGCAATGGCCAAGTCGGAAAAAACGCTTCGTTCAGCTTGCCCGGGATTCCGGCCGGTACGCACACCATCTCGGTGCGCGCCCCGGGGTTCGAGAGTTACTCCTCCGGCGCTTTCCGCCATCCCGGCGCGGGCAGCATCGATCTGGGCGTGATCCGCCTGAAGCGATGCGGCGTGCTCGTCCTCGATGTCAAAGACCCGGCGGGGCTTCCTGTCACCGAATTCAAAATGTTCTGCAACGGAGACTATGTCTACCCCTACATGCGCCGCCGCCAAGAGGATGGAAAATATCTCTGCAATCGATTGCCTCTGGGCGACCTGGTGATTCAGATCTCGGCAGAAGGGTTCTCGACGGCCACCCAAAAAATCACCCTCGAAGCGGGCCGCCCGGAAGAGGCGAGTGTCGTGCTGGAGCGGGAGTGAGCGGGATCGGGATGCGGCGTATTCTTTTAGGCGGATTTATCGCATAGTGCGGCCTTGATCAATAAACCGGCTCAAAATCGCTGACTTTCTTGAAGCAAAACCCCCTCTCGCGGGATTACTCTTTATGAGAAGAGAGTACGGCTTTGCCTTCCAGGGTGCTCCGGAAGTCAGGTACGTGGCGCAATGACCTCGGATTCTACAAGACCCGCTCCCGAGAAACCGGAGGAGCTCCTCGCACACGCCGACTTTGTCCGCGGACTGGCGCGCCGCCTTGTCGCGGATGATCAGAAGGCGGATGATGTGTCGCAGGAGGCTTTGATAGCGGCGCTGGAACATCCGCCCGCCGGCAGCCAGTCGCCCCGCGCATGGCTCGCCAGGGTCATCAGGAATTTCATCAACAGGCTTCATCGGGCGGAGCAGCGCCGCGCCAAGCGGGAAAAGTCGGTCGCCGGAAAAAACGAAGTCCCCTCGACAGCCGAGATCATCGAGCGCGAGGAAACTCGGCTGCGCGTTGTCGAAGAAGTGCTCGGTCTCGATGAACCCTACCGCTCGGCAATCATCCTCAAGTTCTACGAAAATCTTGATTCTCATCAAGCCGCCGGGCGCTTGAAGATTCCGGCCGCCACCTTCCGGACCCGCCTGAGGCGCGGTCTCGAAAAACTCCGCGCCCGGTTGGACAAAGCCTTCGGCGGCGATCGGAGCGCCTGGTGTCTGGCGCTGGCGCCGCTTGCGGGGGTGTCCTTGAAAATCAATGCCGTCACAACCGCAGGGACGGTGGCAGGCACATCGGCCGCTGCAGGCGCTGGTATGACTTCCGCCCTTCAGTCCAAATTGGTCGGAGTTTTGGCCATGTCCGTCAAAATGAAAGCTCTTGCTGCCGCGATCTTACTGCTCGGCACCACGACCGTACTGTTTCTCATATCGGAAATGAAACCCGACGGATCGCAGGGAAATGACGAATGTTATGGATCTGCCGATATGTCTCAATCTGTTCTAAAGGATCCGTCCGTGATAGAAGACGATCCGACAGGTGAGACACCGGCTATCGATTTGAAAACAACGTTGGGTCGCGAAAGGCTCCTTCCTGGTGAAGGGAATACGGTTGCAGTACACGGGCGTGTTCTGGACGAGAACATGGAACCTCTCGAGGGAGCCAGGGTTCGGATGGGTCATCGGAATTGGACCCGTTCGTCTACGTTGATTCATGTGTGGAGAGAAGGCATAAAGTGGGAAGATGAGGAAATAGAGACGATTGCCGATGGATCTTTCAAGTTGTTGATAGAGAAAAACCGCCTGCCTTTCACTTTCCTTGACGTTTTGAAGGAAGGGTACAATCTCTTCTGGCCTATCGCTCTCGCCAAGGCTACACGGCAGAAGGAGGGACGATCTTTTCTGGATGACATCGTTCTTCCCCGAACCCTTCTCATTCGGGGTCGGGTGGTTGATGACCAGGGCAGACCGGTGGCTGCATGCCGGGTGGGGTCCGGCACGCTCCCCAAGGAGAACCAATCCCATCTCAACGTGAGAACCGATGATCAGGGAGTATTTCATCTTCCTATCAGCGAGATGAGGAAGGTGTATGTCACTGCCTATCTGAAAGGCTATGGATGGAGCATATTGGACAGGCGGGTCACACCCGGTTCGGGAGCGGATGCGCCCAACGTAACCGTGGTTCTTAAACAGTGCGAAGCCATTTCAGGAACCGTCTTTGATGGAGACGGCACTCCGGCGGAAGGCTTGGAGGTTCACGCCAATACTCAAATCAGGGGCATGAATTACAGAATACACTTGAGTGGGCGGACGGACGAGAATGGTTATTTCCGATTTTTTCCCGCACCGGAAGGCGAATACACGATCCTGGCGGAAATACCGGGAAGCTATGAAGTCCGCGACAAGGAGCATTGGCTGCACCTGGTCCTTGCAGAGAAGGTCCGGGCCGGGATCGATGGACTTTCCCTATGCCTGCCGCCCCTGGCCGGCTTTGTGATCGAGCTTGTGAACGAGGCCGGAGAACCCGTTCTGAAACCGGGCAACCTCCACTTCCGACGGCGGAAAGATGACCCCGGCTACGATCCTGAAGCACCCGATTGGAGCAGGGAATGGGATTTGTGGAGAAAAGAGGTAAGCCTGGGGCCGGGCATCTTTGGGTATCCCCGCATCCAAAAAGGCTTGTACGACATCAGGGTTTGGCACAGGAACTATCCGTCTCAGACCATCGAGAGAGTAGAGATCCCGGACGCCATGACCGAGGTCCGGGTGAAGGTCACTCTTCAGACGATGCAGCTCATCCGGGGAAAGGTTTTTCAACCGGATGGTACGCCGGCCCAGGGGGTCAAAGTTCTCTGCGAGAGGAGCACATCATATCCATCCGATCCTCGATGGCCTGAAGCGCCCTTCACAGCATACGGACTTCGCAGACGTTCTGAGCGCCTTAAAGGGGAAATTGTGACAACAGATGAAAGCGGTGCTTTCGAGTTCCGCTTGAGCGCAAGATCCTCATATCCAAGGAATATCTATCACCTTTATGCTGTTGTCGATGATCGTGAGATTCCAATGACGCAACCGATCGAGCTCAATCGAGAACATCCCCAAGAAGAAGTAGAGTTCATATTACCCGGCCCTGATTGTATAACGGGTCGGATCGAGGGAAGGATTCAGGACAGTAGAGGGCGGGCCCTGGCGAATGCGTTAGTGGTGGCATGGGACGGAGAGGATTGCTTCTGCCGGGTCCGTTCCGACGAAGAGGGGCGATTCACCATCGCCGGGCTCTCTGACGGCCGATACATTGTAGATGGTAGAGCTCTCACCGGCGCATCTCTGGATGAGCAGCGTTTCGGTGATGAGAAAAGCCTGCGTCGAGGTGCAGAGAATCTAGACAAAGTGAACCCTTTCAATGCCACAGTCCAGGGCGGTAGGACGACCCATCTCGATTTGATTGTTCAAGACCCTTGGAACGGTGTTATTCGCGGACGAATCTTATGCGAGAGCCGATCGCTTCCCAAGGAGTTGGAAGTCTCCCTCATCTGTCTCGATGAGAATGGCAGGCATAAAGAATATGACAGCGAATTCGAGAAGCCTGCGGCAGGGGATCTCTTTTCTTGGAATTGGAACTATCAATGCCGGAAGGATATCGATCCCCGGCATGATTGGTTCCATTTTCAAGACCTGAAGGCGGGTCGATACGGTGTTGGGGTGAAACTATCAAGTTATTATGACTTTTATATTTCCAACCGAACAGTAGGAGCGGTCGAGCTTGCTCTCGAAGCTTCGGAAAACCGTGAAATAGACCTCTGTGTGAACCTTGCTTCCATCCAGGGTGAGGTGCGCGCACGAGAGACAAGAGAACCGATATTCGGCGCACTGGTACACCTTTTCCGTGAAAAAAACTCGTTGGGCAAGTATCGGGGTATGGGAGTGTGTTTCAAGACAAACAAGGACGGCACGTTCTTTGATGATCTGATTCCATCCGGGGAATACGACATCAGCATCAGGCACGATCGATACGCTACAATGAAAAAGAAGGGATACAATCTACCGGCCGGGGGACATCTGGATGGATTGGTTCTCCATCTGGAAGCGCCGTGCATGCTGAAAGGAATCGTGAAGGTTCCGCTGAATGCGGGTGAAAAAGCACCTTATCGGTCTGTTAGGGTGCAACCGGAAGCTTGGGAGGGTTTATACACGTATGCGGACATGGCGGATGACGGCTCCTTTACGGCCACGCACCTGCCTTCCGGTTCGGCGAAGCTGATTGTACGTTGCCGGGGGAGGGAAACGATCACGCGGATAGTGAACCTGCCCCAGCAGGAAGAAGAAGAACTGATTATAACGATATTCTGATGTTGTTGATCGAAATGCAATGAACCAAGCTGGAAGTAGGTGTTTTCATGGGAATTAATATTATTTCGAGGTGTGCTTTCTGTTGCATGATCACGATGTTCTTTTCTTTCTTTCCAGCGTCAGCGCAAGAAAGCAGGACTACAAACGAGATATTCCAGGACGATCCTGAAGCGCGCGCCCTATACGACAAGATGGTCGAAACCATGCGCGAGGCTGATTCGCTGTCGTGGGTGAGTGAGTATTGGTGGGAAGCGCGTGGGAGAGAGATCGGCCACTGCACATACAAGATCTGGCTGAAGAAACCCAACTATGCAAGGATGGAGGCGACGCGCAAAGGCACGAAAAAAATCAAGGGAATCCTGGTGGGGGACGGCGAAAATTTCTGGACCTATTGGCCTGGCGGCAAACCACGATATGGTTGGGAAACAGCGGGGAAGTATGGGGAAGAGTACCAGAAACACCGCATGACATCTTATATGAAAGAGCCCGCCCCGGAAGGCAGACATTCCATCGGTCATAAGGCAGGAGACCTGGGCGCCGGTATGTCGATGACGATCATCGATCCCAGCACTTTCCATGGCTATACCGACTCGCTTCAACCCTATCTGGACGGAGTCCGGAGCATGGGCATGGAAAAGGTGGGCCGCGAGAAGTGCGACCTGATCGAGGTGAGCTTCATGAAACACCAGAGGAGCTGGTATCTCTGGCTTTCTCGAAAGGATCACCTTCCCCGTAAGCTGAAAGCAATCATCCGTGTCAGTTATGACATCACAATGCATGAGTTGTGGTCTGAAATTTATATCTATCGCAAGATTTCTAACGAC
>CAZWHE010000183.1:0-7318 GCA_964633825.1 uncultured Phycisphaerales bacterium
TGCCGCGTTTACGAGGTTCCCATCTCCTACTTCGGCAGGGATTATTCCGAAGGAAAGAAGATCAGCTGGAGAGACGGGGTTGCCGCGATCTGGCACATCATCAGGTACAATCTTTTCAACCGGGGATCATAAGGTTCATGGTTTCCCATATCGGGCACTCGATGTCGTTCTTTCATAGCTCGATGTCGCTCACCGGTTATGCCTTTCGCCATGCTGTCAGGCGCCGGAGTTTCATTGCTTTCTCGCTGGCCGCGGTGCCGATGGTCGTGGCCGGAACGATTCCGTTTTCGCCCGGAATCGCCGCGAATTCCGATCACTTTATACGCGCCGGAGTTTCCACTCTCCTCCTTGGCGGAATCATCCTCTGCCTGGTCATTGCTCCCCGGGTATTCCGGTATGACGCGGGCGGGTCAGGCTCGAAAGGCCGCGGTTTCGAGGTTCTTCTCTCCCTGCCCGTCGATGCGGGGGGCGTGACACTGGGGATATTCTTGGGGATAGGGGCCGCGCTGGGCGTCTATTTCCTTATAGGAGGGGCGGCATATCTCGTAACGGCCTTGATCGTATCGGGCGGGGAAGCTTTGCCCTGTCTTCTGTTCTGCACGTTTTTTTCTTATCTCCTCTGCCTGACGACGGCGGCAATGGTCGGCGCCTTGTCGGTTTTTTTGTCATTCCTCCCAGCCGTTGTCGCGTCCCTTCTGTTGATTTTGGCCGGTCAGGCAGCTTCTCTCTGGCCGCCTCTTCTCGCTCTTTTTCTTCCGCCTTATGATATTCTCGATTCGACTTCCGCTGCGGGCCGGGTCCCCGAAGAGGCTCTCATTTTGCTGATCCGTGCGGGAGCGACACTCGGCTTTTACCTCTCATTTGCGGCGCTGATCAGGTGGTACCGCACAACGTGATCTCACCCGGGATGCCTTCGGGTTTCTAATGATTCTGTGCGTTCGGGAGCTCTCAACGAGAGCCTTATTAGAGGGCTCACCCTTTTTCGAAATCGGGATGGCGGCCGTTGGGCAAAGGCTTTTCATCCTTGCCCTGCGACCTCAGTTTGAAGTTTTCAATCTCGGCGGCGAAGACCTTGGAGGAACGATACCCGTTCAGGTAGAAGTCCATGAGTTCCCCGCCCGGCTTGAAAAAGAGATAAGATGGGCTCTGAGTCAGCCCGAACTCTTCGATCACCTCTTCGTCCTTGGGGAAAATCCGGACGTGAAGCATGTCTTTTAAAGCGTTCTTCACTTTTCTATTCTTCAACACCCGGTCCATCTTGATGCAGTAAGGACATGTTTCATCGTAGAGCTCGACCATGACGATTTTGTTTTCTATAGTGCCCTGTTTCAGGGAATCGACCATCTGGGGAGGCCGTGATACGGCTTTTTCCGTGGCTGTCGAAGATTCATTGCTGCATTCCGTCGGTTCGCAGCACGAAAGAAATAGGGTCACGGGAAGGATCAGGGTGAATATGAGGAACCAGGTCGTGTTGCTGCCGATCGTGTTTTTCATGTTCTGCTCCGGGATAGACTCGTTGTTTGAGAAAAAGGCGGCCATATTCGCGGCAATGTGCCGGAAGAGAAGAATCGAAATAAAATACTTGATGATAATGGCTAATTTAAGAGAAAAATCGGGGAGATGATCGTTGAGGAGAGAGAATAATTTTCTCAAGGGTGTGGAAAGAAGCGCTGCCATTTCCATAGAATAGGGAACCGCGCTTTCTTTTTTTTGGAAGGGCGGGCAGTGATCTTCCGATCCCGCATATCGGGATTGATAACCAAGTTTCTTTATGGTCATTGGTATTAATATTATTTCTAACTGAAGGAGGCGGACTCATGTCTAAGATCAAAGAGAAATTCAAAGCCAAGGCCGATGCCCTTGCGGGTGAAATGAGGCCACTTCTCAAGGAGCACGGCGACAAGATCGTATCCGAGGTCAGCCTGGCCCAGGCATACGGCGGAGCAAGAGGCGTCAAATGCATGACCTGGGAAGCATCCCTTCTCGATCCCAACGAGGGAATTCGCTTTCGCGGTTATACAATCCCCGAGTGCCAGGAAAAACTTCCCAAGGCCCCGGGCGGCAATGAGCCTCTTCCGGAAGGGATTTTCTACCTTCTTCTCACGGGCGACATCCCCACCGACGACGATGTGAGAGAGGTGACCGAGGAGTGGCGGAAGAGAAGCCCCTTGCCCGACTACACGGTCAAAATGTTGGATTCCCTTCCCACCGACATGCACCCCATGACCCAGTTCTCGCTCGGAATCCTCTCCCTGCAGAAGGATTCGATCTTTGCGCAGAAATATCGCGAAGGGATCAAGAAGACAGAGTACTGGGATCCCATGTACGAGGATGTAATGAATCTTCTCGGCCGTCTGCCCCTTATTGCGGCCAAGGTTTACAACAGGTCCTACAAGAACGACCAGAAGATCGATCCCGATCCCAAGCTCGACTGGGGAGGCAATTTCGCCCACATGATGGGCTACGAGAAAGAAGAGTTCAAGGAACTGCTCCGCCTCTACCTCACGATCCATTGCGACCACGAAGGGGGCAATGTGTCGGCTCACTCGACGCGTCTCGTGGGCTCGACCCTTTCCGATGCTTATTATTCGCTGTCGGCCGGTATCAACGGGCTCGCAGGGCCGCTCCACGGCCTGGCCAACCAGGAAGTGCTTCGCTGGATCATGAACGTGAAAGAGAAGCTCGGCGGCGTTCCTTCCCAGGAACAGCTGAAGAAGTTCCTCTGGGATACGCTCAACTCGGGGCAGGTCATTCCGGGTTACGGGCACGCTGTGCTGAGAAAGACCGATCCGCGCTACATGGCCCAGAGAGAATTCGCCCAGAAACACCTGCCTGACGACGAAACCTTCCAGGTCGTCAGCAGCATCTACGAGGTGGCTCCCGACATTCTCCGCGAGCACGGCAAGGCCAAGAATCCCTGGCCCAACGTCGACGCTCATTCGGGCTGTCTGCTCGTACACTACGGCATGGTCGAGTACGACTTCTATACCGTGCTCTTCGGCGTGTCGAGAGCCATGGGCGTGTTGAACGCTCTGATCTGGGAGCGCGCACTCGGGTTGTCCATTGAGAGGCCCAAGTCCTTCACATTCGATTGGGCGAAAGAGAATATCATTAATAAATAATCAAAAAGCGGAACGTTATGGAAAAAAGGGGCGCCTCGGGCGCCCCTTTTTCTTGCTGTGCGCAGGTAATGAGGTTCATTTTTTAAGACAGTAAAGAACAGACGCAAACCATGTCGATATAATAGTAAACAGCTCTTTTGTATTTAAAGCGGGCCGGATGACGTATAATCCAACCGGCGGATTGATCGGTGCCGGTCTTCCAATGAAGATGAAGTCTTCCAGAGATGATGAAACTAATGGCAGGAGGAACAAATGACCGAAAGTGGCTCGGACTATATTTCCCTGGTCAACAAGTCGATCAACAAAGAGACATTTAAATCCCTCCACTGGGAAGGCTCTTTCATTGATTACCTGGAGATTGTCAAAAAAAATCCCCGGATTATCAGGAACGCCTTCCAGCGCCTCTACGAGATGTTGCTGTCTTACGGCACGACCGAGGTGGGAGATCCCAAGGACAATCTCATCAGGTATAACTTCTTCAATGACGAGCAGGGCGGGGGAGGGGATGCTATCTTTGGATTGACCAAGGCTCTCATGAGGCTGATCTCCAACCTGAAATCAGCCGCGCACGGATACGGTGTGGAGAGGCGCGTTCTCCTGCTCCACGGTCCGGTGGGAAGCTCCAAATCAACCATCGTCCGTCTGCTCAAAAAAGGAATGGAAGCCTACTCCCATACCGAAGAGGGCGCCATCTACACCTATTCCTGGCGCATGACCGAGGACGGGGATTGGGTCGATTGTCCCATGCACGAAGAGCCGCTGAAGATCATTCCCGAGGAAGCCCGGGATCACATCTTGGCCGAAATCAATGCCAATCACGACTTCGAGTACAAGCTGACCATTGACGGCGATCTCTGCCCTTTCTGCCGCTGCAATTACACGGAGCTCATGACCCGGTACGGAGGGGAATGGGAAAAGATCCTCGACCACATCAGGATCAGGCGCCTGCTTTTGTCTGAAAAGGACAGGATCGGGATCGGCACGTTCCAGCCCAAAGACGAAAAGAACCAGGACTCCACCGAACTGACGGGCGACATCAATTACCGCAAGATCGCACTCTACGGATCCGATTCCGATCCCAGGGCTTTCAACTTCGACGGCGAATTCAACATCGCCAACCGCGGCATCGTCGAGTTTATCGAGGTTCTCAAGCTCGACGTCGCTTTTCTCTACGATCTTCTCGGCGCATCACAGGAACACTCCATCAAGCCGAAAAAGTTTCCCCAGACCGACATCGACGAGGTCATCATCGGCCACACCAACGAACCCGAATACCGCAAGCTGCAGAACAACGAGCTCATGGAGGCTTTTCGGGACAGAACGATCAAGATCGACATACCCTACAACACGGTCCTGGATGAAGAGATCAAGATCTATAACAAGGATTTCAACGTCCGCGAGGTCTCGGGAAAGCACATCGCACCCCACACGATCGAGGTGGCCGCCATGTGGGCGGTTCTGACCCGTCTCGAAGACCCGAAAAACGCGAACCTCACGCTGATGCAGAAGCTCAAGCTCTACAACGGCAAAACCCTTCCCGGATTCACGAAGGACAACATCAAGGAGCTCAAAGCGGAGGCCAAGCGGGAAGGGATGGATGGCATCTCTCCACGATATATCCAGGACAAGATCTCCAACGCTCTCGTCGTCGATTCGGGGGAGCCCTGCGTCAATCCCTTCATGGTGATGAACGAACTGGAAGAGGGGCTCCTTCATCACTCGCTGATCACTTCGGAGGAGGTCAAGAAGACATACAGGGATATCCTTTCATTGGTGAAGGAGGAATACGAGGACATCGTCAAGAACGAGGTGCAGAGGGCGATATCGGCGGACGAGGAGTCGATATCGAGGCTCTGCGGAAACTACCTCGACAACGTCAAGGCCTATACCCAGAAGGAGAAGATCAAGAACAAGTATACGGGAAAGGACGAAGACCCCGACGAACGGCTCATGCGTTCCATCGAAGATAAAATCGGTATTCCCGAAACACGCAAGGACGACTTTCGGCGTGAAATCATGAACTATATCGGCGCTCTCGCGGTAGAGGGCAAGACGTTCACCTACACGTCCAACGAGCGGCTCCAGAAGGCGCTCGAGCTCAAGCTTTTCGAGGATCAGAAGGACACGATCAAACTGACGAGCCTCGTATCCACCGTGGTCGACAAGGACACTCAGGAAAAGATCGACGTCGTCAAGTCGCGACTGATCAGAAACCACGGCTACTGCGATATCTGCGCTACCGATGTTCTCAACTTTGTCGCCAGTATTTTCGCCAGGGGAGATGCCAAGGAGGAGGGTTGATCGGGGACGAGACGTTTCCGGCTGTTCCGTGAACGGTGGAGTGGATGAGGAATGGTTCGTAAGATAGACAAGGACAAGACCCGGTTCGATCAAATCATCAGGGGCCGTATCAAGCGGGATCTCAAGAAGTACATCACCGGCCGTGAGATGATCGGAAGAAAGGGCCGGAATATCGTCAGCATACCCGTGCCCCAGATCGAGCTTCCCCGTTTCCACTACGGCAAAAACGAGAAGTCGGGCGTCGGACAGGGCGAGGGGGGTGATGGAACGCCCGTGGAAGGGGAAGCCGGGCAGGGAGCTGCCGGCGATCAGCCGGGACAGCACATCCTCGAAGTGGAAATCACTCTGGAAGAACTGGCACAGATACTGGGCGAGGAACTCGAGCTTCCCAATATCAAACCGAGGGGAAAGAGCCGGATCATGGCCGCCTCGGGGCGGTACTCGGGGATCAGGAGGGTCGGGCCGGAATCGCTCAGGCATTTCAAACGAACCTACCGCCAGGCGCTGAAGCGCCAGATCACCCAGGGGACTTACGATCCCGACGATCCAATAATCATACCCATCCGTGACGACAGGCGTTATCGGTCATGGACCGAACGCCAGAACCCGGACAACAACGCCGTGATCATCTATATGATGGATGTTTCGGGTTCCATGGGAAAGGAGCAGAAAGAGACGGTGCGCCTTGAAGCCTTCTGGATCGATACGTGGCTTCGGTCACAGTACAAAAATATCGAGAGAAGGTTCATCGTCCACGACGCCGCGGCCAAGGAAGTGGACGAGCATACGTTCTTCCATCTCAGAGAATCGGGCGGGACGAAGATCTCGTCCGCTCTTCTTTTGTGCAGCCAGTTGATCGAAGAAAAATTTCCACCCATCGAATGGAATATCTATCCCTTCCATTTTTCCGACGGCGACAACTGGAGCGGCCGCGATACGGAGAAGTGCATCGACGTATTGAACGATCGTGTTCTTCCGGTAAGCAACGTGTTCTGTTATGGGCAGGTCAGGTCTGCATACGGTTCCGGGCAGTTCAAGCGGGATCTGGACAAGGTATACAAGGACGATGAGAGGGTCATAACCTCTGAGATCCCCGACAGGGACGGTATCATGGATTCAATCAAAGATTTCCTTGGCAAGGGAAAATGAGCATCCACGACGAAATCAGAAAGATCCAGGTCGAGGTGGAAGGGTACGCCAGGGAGTACGGGCTCGATTTTTACGAGACCATCTTCGAGATTCTCGAGTTCGACGTGTTGAACGAAGTCGCCGCCTACGGCGGATTCCCTACGCGCTACCCACACTGGCGGTTCGGCATGGAGTACAACCAGCTCTCGAAGGGCTACGCCTACGGACTCCAGAAAATCTACGAGATGGTTATCAACAATGATCCCTGCTATGCCTACCTCTTAAAATGCAATCACCTCGTGGACCAAAAGATCGTCATCGCTCATGTCTACGGCCATTGCGACTTCTTCAAGAACAACACCTGGTTCTCGAAGACGAACAGGAAGATGATGGACGTCATGGCCAACCATGGGACGAAGATCCGGAAATTCGTCGAACTGTACGGCCTCGAGAATGTAGAAACGTTCCTCGACTGCTGCATGTCGCTCGACAACCTAATCGATCCTCACTCCCCTTTCGTCAGGCGCGGTTCATCCGACGGAGCCGGGGAAGGGGCCGGTCCTTCTCAAAGCGTGATCAAGCTCAAAGCAAAGAAGTACATGGACCGGTTCATCAATCCCGTCGAGTATCTGAAGAAACAGAGACGGCAGATTGCCGAGGACACGGAGAAAAAGAAAGGTTTCTTTCCCTCCATACCGCAGCGGGACATCCTCCTCTTCCTTCTCAACTATGCCCCCCTGTCGAGCTGGCAGCAGGAAATCCTGTCC
>CAZWHE010000184.1:0-7200 GCA_964633825.1 uncultured Phycisphaerales bacterium
TCTCCCGCCCATGATCCCCGACAAAATCATGCTTCATGAAAAGATCGCCGGGCTTCTCGACGCGCAGGGCCGAAAAATTGAAGCAATGCGCCATCGCGCCGAAGCGCGCCGCATCAAACGGGGACACAATACGCGGTAACGCGTATTGTGTCCCCGTTAGTACGTGTGGTGTCCCTTTTGCGGATACTTCCCGCTGCGGACCTCGTCGATGTACTGGCCGACGGCCTCGCGCGTCATGGAGCCGAGCTCGGCGAACCTCTTCACAAACTTGGGAACCTGTCCATTGGTCAGGCCGAGGAGATCGTGCAGGACCAGGACCTGCCCGTCACAATCGGGGCCCGCGCCGATGCCGATGGTGGGGATTTTCAGCTCTTCCGTGACGGCCTTTGCCAGGTCGGCCGGAACACACTCGAGCACGATGGAGAATGCGCCCGCCTTCTGCACCGCGAGGGCGTCCGCGAAGAGACGCTCGGCGTCCTTTTCCTTTTTTCCCTGCACCCGGTAGCCGCCGAGCTGATGAACGGATTGGGGAGTCAAGCCCACGTGCCCCATCACGGGGATGCCGGCCGATGCGAGACAGGAGATCGTTTCGCTCATGATCTGGCCGCCTTCGAGCTTGACCGCCATCGCGCCGGCCTCCTTGAGAAAACGGCCGGCGTTGCGGAGGGCTTCTTCGGGCGATACCTGGAAGGACATGAAAGGCATATCACCGACGACGAGCGCCCGTTTCGCCCCTCGTGCCGCGAGACGCGTGTGGTAGATCATCTCATCGAGCGTCACCGGAATGGTTGTATCGAGTCCCTGGACCACGTTGCCGAGAGAGTCGCCCACGAGGATGATGTCGATTCCGGCTTCGTCCACGATGCGGGAGAACGTGTAGTCATAGGCCGTCACCATGGCGATCTTATCGCCGCGGCGCTTCATGATGCGTAATTGCCGTGTTGTCAGCTTGGTCATGTCAGTTATTCTTTCTTTTGTTTCGACCGCTATAAATAGTCCACCAATATTCGCTGATACGGCCCCACGAGTCAAGGGTTCCGGGGCGGAGAAAAAATGGCTCAAAGGTTCCGGCCGTCGGCCACTTTTGCTAACCTCTTGACTAGCCGGTTATTTCACGCATTTCTACTGTGGAGCTGTCAGGTACGATGAACAAACAAACCATCGGGGCATGCGGCCTCTTCTGCGAGGCCTGCGATATCTACCAGAGCGTACAAACGGGAAACCTCAAGACCCTGGCCAGAGAGTGGAACATGGATCCCGACGACCTGGTCTGCGACGGATGCCGGTCGGACCGCAGATCGGTTTTCTGCAACGATTGTGTCATGCGCGAATGCTGCCTGGGCCGGAATCTCGACAACTGCAGCGAGTGTGAAGAGTTTCCGTGCAAAACGCTCGTCCAGTTCAACAACGACGAGGCGCCCCACCATTTCCTGGCCATCGACAACTGCCGCTCCTACCGGGAAAAAGGCGGCTTTGAATGGCACCACACCCAGAAAGAGCAGTGGACGTGTTCGTGCGGCCAAATGTTCAGCTGGTACCAGGAAAAATGCCTGCGCTGCGGAAAGAAGGTCTCCAACATCATCCGGCAGGGAGAAAGTGCGTAATGGAATTCGGGCCGCCGAGAGGCATGCGTGATTTCTACCCCGAAGACCTCGTCGTGCGGAATGCCTTGTTCAATATCTGGCGTCGTGCGGCTCGCTTGCACGGCTTCGAAGAATACGACGCACCGGTCGTGGAGACGGAAGAGCTCCTGATCCGCAAGGGCGGCGAAGACATCCTCCGCCAGATCTACACATTCAAAGACAAAGGGGGCCGCCGCCTCGCGCTCCGACCCGAGATGACGCCCTCGCTGGCGCGCATGATCCTCGCCCGGAAAAACGCTCTCTCTTTCCCGCTCAAGTGGTTCTCCATCCCCCAGTGCTTTCGCTACGAGAGGATGACGCGCGGGAGGAAGAGGGAGCACTTCCAGTGGAATCTCGACATCATCGGCGAGGAGAGCACCCACGCCGAGGCCGAGGTCCTTTCCGCCGCGATCACGGCTCTCAACCTCGCCGGACTCAGGGAGGGTGAGTTCCATGTCCATCTGGGAAGCCGTGCGCTTCTGGGCGAGCTCTTCGACGCCTCGGGCATCCCCACGGAGCACTTCGAATCGGTCTGCCTCGCCCTGGACAAACGGGACAAGCAGAAGGAAGACTCGATCGCCCGGCTTCTCGAGGCCGAGGGATTCTCGCGGGACCAGACGGCCAAAACCTTCGAGCTGCTCGAGATCGACACGCTCGACGCCGCGGCTTCCTACCTGAAAAAAGAAACGCCCGCCGTCAGCGACTTGAAACAACTCTTTGGCGTGATGGAGAGATACGGGCTGGGCGCATTCGTTCTCTTCGACATATCCATCGTCCGCGGGCTCGCCTATTACACGAACATCGTGTTCGAGGCTTTCGATGCGAAAAAGAAATTCCGGGCCATCTTCGGCGGGGGGCGCTATGACAACCTCCTGAGCGACCTCGGCGGGGAGTCCGTGCCCTGCGTCGGCCTCGGTTTCGGCGACGTGGTTGTGGCCGAAATCATCGACAGCCTGGGACGAACGATCGCGGCCGCCGCCGGACCCGATGCCGCGATCGGCTTCCTCTCCGGCGAAGAGAGAGAGATGGCGCTTGCCGGCGCCCGCCGCCTGCGCGAAGCGGGCTGCACCGTCTCAATCGACCTGAAGCCCGCAAAAGCGAAAAAGTTTTTCTCGCGGGCGGCGAAAAGCGGAGCACGCCACGCCGTCTTCCTCGGACCGGCCGAGAAAGAAGAAGGCGCCTACACCGTGAAAGACCTCGACAAGGGAACTCAGAAAAAGGTGACCTTGGAAAAGATTGGGGACACAATACGTAATGACCCGGAGGGTTAACACGTATGATGTCCCCACATATTCTAGAGGCTGTTCGGGTCAGGCTGCAGCGGCAATCGGCAGAGGCTGTCAAGACCGTTCTCGAGGGCGAGTCGCTGACTCTCGACCCGGGTGAATCCGTTCAGATCCGGGGGCCGTCGGGCTCGGGCAAGAGCTCTCTCCTCTGGGCTTTGGCCAGGATGCTGCCGATCGAGGACGGCAAGCTCTTTCTCGAAGGCCGGCCCGCCGCCGAATGGTCCGTTCCCGCCTGGCGGAACCGTGCGGCCCTCGTTCTTCAGGAGCACGCCCTGGTCCCGGGCACGGTGCGCGACAACATCGCTCTTCCCTGGAAATTCAAGGTGCGCCGCGGCGGTCATGGAGGGAGCGCGGCTCCTCCCCCAGGCCCGCCCGACGACGAACTCGCGCGCACTGAAATGGACCGGATCGGGCTCGCCGACGTGAGCCTGTCGGCCGATGTGTCGAAGCTCTCTGTGGGGCAATCGGCCCGAGTCTCGCTCATCCGGACGCTCCTCACCGCACCGGCCTGCCTCCTCCTCGACGAACCCCTGGCCGCCCTCGATCCCGAGACGGCAAAGCTCGTCATGGACCGCATCGGTTCTTTTACAAAAACAGGCGGCGCCGCCCTGATCGTGAGCCACAACAGGACTTTTCCCGGAGAGGGCCGCGTCCTCTCCCTCGAAAAGGGAAAGATCGAGGAGGCCGCCTCATGAACGGCGTCATCGAGATCGCGCCCTGGCAGCTCTTCCTGGCGACCGGTTTCATCCTTCTCTCGGCCGGGCTTTCCCTCGCCCTCTCCCTCGGCCTCGTCCGCACCCTCATCGTGGCCATGGTGCGCACATATCTCCAGCTCTGGGCGCTCGGGTTTGCGCTCAAGTGGATCTTCGGGCTCGACACGGCCGCGATCGTTCTCCCGATCCTGCTGCTCATGATGATCATGGCGGCCGTGACCGTGCTCGGCCGGGTCAAAGAAAAACCACGCGGCCTCTTTCACCGCGTTTTGGGCGCCGTTTTTCTCTCGGGCGTGACCGTCACCTTCGCGGTCACGGCGCTCGTCATCGGCGTGGAGCCCTGGTACGAGGCCCGCTACGTCATTCCCATCGCCGGCATGGTGATCGGAAACTCGATGAACGGCCTCGCCCTCTCCCTGGAACGCGTCTTCAGCGATCTGAGAAAGAGAAAAACCGAGGTTCATGCGCTTCTCGCACTCGGAGCCACGCCGTGGGAGGCCGCGCTTCCCAGCATGCGGACCGCCCTCTCGGCCGGACTCATTCCCACGATCAACGCCATGAGCGCGGCCGGCATCGTTTTCATCCCCGGCATGATGACGGGCCAGATCCTGGCCGGAGTGGACCCGCCCAAGGCGGCCGTCTACCAGATCGTCGTCATGCTCATGATCTCGGCGGCCACGGCCCTGGGATCGATGACGGCCGTCTTTTCCGCATACGGTCGAGCCTTCGATGGGGAATGCCGTTTCACCCTCGGAGAAGATTTCATCCCCGGAAAAGAGAAACCGAACCGGGTAGAATCATGAAGAACGCCCCGTCACCCCGAGAATTCGCCGAGATCCTGTTCGACGCGATGAACAGCCGCGACCTCTCCGGCCTCGACCGGCGCCTCGCCGATGATGCTGTTTTCGATTTTCCGGGCGCGGGCCGCATCAAGGGACGGAAACGAATCGTGCTCTTCCTCAAGGTCCTGTTCAGGCGGTATCCCCGGCTCTCGTTCCGCGTGGAAGAAACAATCGCCGAAGGAGACAGGGCCTGCGCTTTCTGGTCCAACAAAGGCGAAAGCAGGGAAAAGGAACCTTACAGCAACAGGGGGGCCACCCTGATTCGCGTGCGCGGCGGGCGGATCGTTCTTCTCAGCGACTATTTCAAGGACACCTCTTTTACCAACGGGTGACGGATGAAAATCCTGGCGATCAACGGCAGCCCGCGAAAAAAGGGAAACACCTCGATCCTGCTCGGCGAAGTTCTCAGGAACGCAGAGGCGGAAGGCGCTCTCGTGGAGGAGGTTTCCGCCCACGATGCAAACCTGAAATACTGCAGGGGCTGCCTGCGATGCAACCTCATCAGGCGCTGTTCACTCAAGGACGACGACTGGGCGGCGCTGAGCGCCCGGATCCTCGACTCGGACGTCCTCGTCTTCGCATCGCCCATTTACTTCCACCACCTGCCCGCCCCGATGAAAAAGATCCTCGACCGCTTCCGTTCCTTTTTCCACGTTCAAATCACCGAGAACGGGCTCGTGCACACACCCTGGCACGAATGGCCAAAGCGCATCGTCCTGCTCCTCAGCATGGGCTCCCCCGAAAACGCCGGCGCCCGGCCCGTGATCGACCTCTTCACCTTTCTGTCGAAAGAGCTCGGCATGGACGACGGACCGATTGTTATAACGGCGACGGGGCTCGCCCTGGCCGGCCAGGTCCACATGTCGCGCGACGAGCTGGAAAGCCTCTACGAGAAAATGAGCCTGCCCGCCCGCCGGGCGGAGAAGGATTTCATGAAAAACCGGGAACTGCTGAAAGAGTGCCGCGAGCTGGGTAAAGAGCTGGCCCGGGGCTGAAGGAGATATGGACATGCGCAACTGCACGAAATGGACCGCGTCACTCGGCCTGCTCGCCGGCCTGATGGTATCCTGCGCATCGCCGCAAACGGCCGACCTTGTGCTCAAAAACGGCCGCATCATCACGCTCGATCGAGCCCGGCCCGAGGCAACTGTCGTGGCCGTCAGAGATGACCGGATCGCCGAGGTGGGCGAATGGCCCGATGTTCAAGAAATGATCGGCCCGTCCACGCGTGTGATCGACCTCAAAGGAAAGCTCGTTGTTCCCGGCCTGACGGACGCCCACGCCCACCTTCTCGGCATCGGTCTGGCCAAAGCGAAGCTCGATCTGGTCGGCACGGAGAGCGAGACCCGGATCGCGGCCATGGTGCGCGACCAGGCCGGCCGGACAGAAGGCGGGCGCTGGATTGCAGGACGGGGATGGGACCAGAACGACTGGAAAGAAAAATGCTTTCCCAGTCATTCCTCCCTCACGAAAGCGGCGCCCGGAAACCCGGTTTGCCTCACCCGCATCGACGGGCACGCCGTCTGGGTCAACAAGCGGGCCATGGAAATCGCGGGACTTGACGCATCGACGCCCGACCCGCCGGGGGGCAGGATCATTCGCGACAAAAAGGGCCGTCCCACGGGCGTTCTCGTGGACAATGCCGTCGGCCTCGTCACGTCCAGGATTCCGCAGCCCGGACGGCGGGAAAAGAAAAAGGCTCTTCTCGAAGCGATTCGGGAATGCAACACCCTCGGGTTCACCTCTTTTCACGACGCTGGCTCGGGCAGAGAAGCGATCAGCCTCTACAGAGAGCTCCTCGCTGAAGGGAAGCTCACGCTCCGCCTCCACGTGATGATCGACGGCGACAACGACGATCTCGTGGACGAGTGGTTCGGACGCGGCCCCTCGATCGGCGAGGGGAACGGCTTTCTCACGATCAGGAGCGTCAAGCTCTACGCCGACGGCGCGCTCGGCTCGCGGGGCGCCGCCCTGCTCGAGGACTATTGTGATGATCCCGGCAACCGCGGGATCGCCATCGAAAAGGAAGAGAGCATATTCGACGTGGCCTGCCGGGCGATCGACGCCGGGTTCCAGGTTTGCACCCACGCCATCGGCGACGGCGCGAACCGGACCGTTCTCGACGCATACGAACGCGCTTTCCGGGTGAAGAACGTGAGCGGAAAGGACCGCCGCTTCCGCATCGAGCACGCCCAGATCCTTGATCACACCGACATTCCCCGGTTCGGCCTGCTCGGCGTCATCGCCTCGATGCAGGCCCAACACTGCACGTCCGACATGCCCTGGGTTCAGGACAGGATCGGCCGGAGGCGCGCGCGCGAAGGCGCCTATGTCTGGCGAAAGCTTCTCGATTCGAACGCCATTCTCTGCAACGGTTCCGACGCCCCCGTCGAGTCGATGAATCCCTACCTCGGCGTCTACGCCGCCGTGACGCGGAAAGACCACACGGGCGCACCGGCCGGAGGGTGGTTCCCCGGCCAGGCGATGACGCGGCTCGAGGCGCTCGAATCATTCACCAAGGCGGCGGCTTACGCCTCCTTCGACGAAATGAACAGAGGTTGCCTGAAAAAGGGATTCCTCGCCGACATGACCGTCCTCTCGAACGACATCATGACCGTTCCGGAAAAGAAAATCCCGCTCACCGAAGCCGGCCTCACCATCGTTGCCGGCCGCATTGTCTGGGGGGACACAATACGCGGTAACCCGTAGCGGTTTTTTTTCATCACGAAAAAGAAGG
>CAZWHE010000185.1:0-7048 GCA_964633825.1 uncultured Phycisphaerales bacterium
GGATCGATGAGAACGAGCCGGAAGATGATGACCCGATTGAGGAGGAAGATCGGACTGAGAAAGAAGAACCCGAACCGGCCTACCGTCCACTTTTTGAAGTGAGAGAGACTCTGGAGAAAGAGCTCAAGATCGTCAAAATGATGGAAAATGCTTTCCAGGAATGGCAGGACTTTGAGAAGAATATTCCCGACGAAGAAAAGGCGGAGGAAGACGTCGGAGAAGACGTCGGAGAAGACGTCGGAGAAGGTGAAGAGCCGGCATTTGACACCGATGGTTTTTTTAAAGATCTCTGCGAAAAATACTCCCTATCCGTCGACATTATCGGCGAATCCCTTTCCTTGGACCAGATCGGGGATTTGGAAAAATTCGGTTCCGAGGGATTCAAAGCGAGAGCAAGGTCGCTTCAAAAAAACACGAGTCTTATTATGAGACCCGACCGGGACCATCCGGTCCTGGTCTTTTTCGCCCGGGTGACGCAAAAACTGGAGCCCTGCAAGAAAGAGCTCGCCCTGGTTCGGGAGAAGGCGCTGGAAGATTGCGTGAGAGAGAAAAGGATGGAAATGGCCGAGGAAGCGGCCAAAGGGCTGAGAGATTCCATGGCACAAGCCGCGGGCGAGATCGATGATGTGAAGAGCGAGGTCGAGAAGATCAAGACCGAGACGGCCGAGAGCTGTGAAAAGAACATCGAGAGGAAAAAATCCGAGGCCGAGGGTGTGATTTTAGAAGAAGAGGAGAAGAAGATCCGGACCGGTTACGAAAAGATGGCCGAAAACCGAATCAAGGCGCTGCTCGACGAGGAGGCCGGCCGCCGATTCGAGCAGACCTGCATAGAAAAGGGTTTTGAGCCCGTTGTGATCGATTATTTCCCCAAGTCATTGGCCAGGGACCTGGAAGCTCTCGAAACAGAGGAAGGGGCTGCTCGATTCATCAAGAGCAACCATGAGATCACCTTTCTGGAAAAGGATGGATTGACGCGCCGTCCCCTGCGCGATGATGAAGGAAGCGTTTTTTACCTTGTCCGCGTTCTCGACAGGCGTTTTCCACCCCCCGAAAATATGACCGATAAGGATGTCTCCGAAGGAATACGGAGGCTGAAGATGAACCAGCTCATCGAACGTTACCGGCGGTCACAGTCGGGAATGGTCCAGGAGGACCCGCAGTTCTCGATCGAAGCCGTTATGGAGGATTACAAGGTTCGCTTTTACAGAATCGAAGAAAGCGAGTGAGACGAGTAATCCGATCAACAGTTTCCGGGCTCATCTGTCTGCTGCCGGAGCCGGCTGTTTGATCTGCGTGTAGGGACGGGGTCATATCCTCCTCGGCTGAGCGGGGTGCACCTGAGAATTCTCCAAACTCCCAACAGAAAACCGATGGTCAACCCTCTTTTGTTCAGGGCCTGGATGAAATATTCGGAACAGGAGGGATAAAACCTGCAGGAG
Organism: uncultured Phycisphaerales bacterium; assembly: GCA_964633825.1. Lineage (GTDB taxonomy): Bacteria > Planctomycetota > B15-G4 > B15-G4 > CAYZWU01 > CAZWHE01. The sequence goes on from CAZWHE010000185.1 coordinate 1,440, forward strand.
GGCCTCTTCAAGGGTGAGAGCGCTTTCTGGTAAAGCCGTATGGCGGCGATGAATCCCTTTTTCAACACGGCTGAGATTCCTCACTCCTCCCGGCGACCTATTGCGGCTGTATGAGCCAGATTGACAAAGCGGGTTCGCATCTCTTGTAGTGTCCGGATCCGGGCTCCGGGAACGACAAGGCAGACAAAATCGAAACCCAAGGGGAGATTGTTTTTTTCGAGACGGAACGATTCTTTCAGAATACGGCGCATTCTATTTCGTGCAACGGCATTGCCGTTCTTTTTACCGATGCTGGTTCCCAGACGGTTTTTATCGAGCGAGTTCTTCAAGGCATAAACCACGATCCTTCCATCTCCTGCACGCCGCCCTTTAGAAAAAACCCGCTTGAAATCGGAACGACTGCGCAGCAGTGCGCTCTTGGGCAAGCGGAACCCGGTTTTGTCAGATTCTTTTGATTGCTCCGATCCCGTCATCCGCCAACCCTTGAATCTTCTCCTTTTTCAGCCAGGATCCGGCATGTTTGAATGTTGTCCGCGGCGATGCGGAAGCGTTCATCACTGTCAAAGCGGATCCCGGGAATTCCGCCCTCTTTGAGAAAACGGTTGTAGTCGAGAATGGCTTCCCTGTACCTGCCCAGTTCCTGCAGGGCCAGGGCTCTGTTGAAGAACATATCTCCATCCATAAGGTCTCGCATCTGGAGAGCGTCATACTGGCTGACGCATTTCTCGTACAGTCCGAGTGAGGAATAGAGAGAGGCGATTCCGGATCGGAGAACTCTTTCCTTGTCGGGATTGCGCGAGCAAAAATCCTCGATGGCGCGTGTGCTTTCAATCTTCATGACAATTCGGTGCATGTTTGAGGCGGCCCTGTGGAGGCGATTGCGGTCCTCGATGCCGGCATCCGGGCCGAGCCCTTTCCGTATGAACCTGCTATAGTCGATGATGGCTTCGATGGTGCGCCCGAGCTCCTCTTCCGCAACGGCTTTGTTGTACAGGAGAATGCGGCTCATGTGCTCTCTTTTTTCGAGTATTTCGTACTGGGCCAGTCGCTTCTCATACTCTCCGAGAGCGATATAAACGTTGGCGAGGATGCACCTGTAATGTTTTTCACGAAGGCGGTGGTTGTTTAAACGGCGCTCGTAGCTCTTTTTTCTTTCGCTGTCCGCCTGGTCGACGCCTTCGAATAGTTTTTTCCAGAGATCGGACGAGTGTTCGAGGTGTTCTAAGCCGCGGGTGAGATAGAGGGCGGCTTTTTCCCAATCCTGAGTCCGAGCGGAGAGATCGCCCAGGTAAAGAAGTGCGTCCGTGTTGTCTTTCTGCCGTTCGAATGACAGAACCTTCAACAGATGGGACTTGGATTCTTTGATCCCCTTGAATAATCCGTCGCGGCATTCTTCGATTTTCTCAGAGACCCCGGGATCGGCAGGCGTGTCTTGTGCGTAGCGGGTTTCCAGCTCTTTGAGCTGACTGCCGTAAAGATCCGCGATATGATAGTGGATCATTCCCAGTCCGAGATGAACGCGGAAATCATCGTTGAACCATCTCATCGAGTCGGTTTTTTCCAGCTGGTCCAGGGCAGTGAAGAGAAATGTCTTCTGGGCTTTGCGGTCGGCGAGCTTTTCCCAGTGTTTGAAAAAAGCCATGCCCCGCTCCAGGTTCAGGGAATAATCGTTTTCCTTGATTCCCAAACCCTTATTGCAGAGATCGATCGCTCTGAGGTAGTCCCCTTTGTCGTACCACTCTTTGCTGTTTGCCTTGTATATGTTGAGTCTGTTTTCTTCATCCTCGTTCAGCCCGATGCAGGAAAAGAGAAGCAAGGCCGGGATGATCAAAATCATCGTTCTCATGGGGATCCTCACAGTATGAGAAAAGAAATGTCAATATCACAGGGAAGGGAGAACTGTTCTTCCCGGACCGTGCGGCAAAGTGCCGGCAGGTCCCTTGAATACTGTTACATCTTAAAATGAGACAAGTTACACCTTAAAAAATTTTACCCCTTGCACCGAGCATTTCACGTGATTTCTACTGCGGATTTGCACTGTAAAACCGCGTGAAATGATCGTGTTAGTCTGTAACCATGGAATCGAGAAGAAGACCCAGGCGTTCCGAAGAAGCCTTGATATGGAGAGTCTTGGATCGTTCGACCAGGACCGTTCCTTTTTTCGCGCCTTTTACGGGTCGTACATATTTCCGTTGAGTGTATGTCACATCGGCCCTGCCGGCCCCACGGAGCTTTGAGAAATGCACGGCCAGAAGTCCTGCTGATTTAATGGTATCCAAGGAAGCAGTCCTGTTTTTCGGGAGGGAGATAATCACGTGCGATCCCGGTGCGTTGTGGCAGTGCATCCAGAGGTCGTTCCCGCGGGCAATCCGGAAAGTGAGCCGGTGGTTCACTTCTCCGTCCCGGCCCACGAAAATGGTCAAACCCTCGGGCGACAGGAACCGGCGCACACCCTGCATCGATTTTGCCTTTTTCGGTTTGGAGAGGGGCTTTGATTTCAAAGGTCCTTTTTCACCCGAGCCTGCTCCACGTGCGGTTCGGCCCGGGCGGCGGTTCTGGAGCTTGAGCCTCTCGGCAAGGGTTTCCAGGTCGGAACGAGAGTCCGCCCTGTTCAGTTCATTACCGACCGAAGAGAGCTCTGTGAGTTTTTCTTCGAGCCTGCAAAGCATCTCGCGGAGAGGAGTGAGGCTCTTTTTCGTTTTTTTATACCGCTTATAGATTTTTTCCAGGTTGGCCACAGGGCTCAACGAGGGATCGAGACGGATGATAACGTTTTGATCTCCCGGGATTTCGATCCTGTCCATACCACGTCTGAGAAGATGGAAATGGGCTTTGAGAAGGTCGCCCTGCTCTCTGATTTCGCCGGCTCTCTCGGCCAGGGCGATCTTCTTTTTCGAGTCGAAGATCTTTTTTTGAGTTGTTTTCAGCCTTCTGGCGAGCCCCTTTTTGATGGATGAGCGCAGCTCTTCCAAAGCTCTTTGGCATTCGAGCTCCTTGAAAAAAATGTGTGCGGCCTCGTTCCAGGGGAGAGTGGCCGGAGTTGCCTCGTCGAGCGGCGAAAATCTGATATTTCCGCCGGGCGCGGCCGGTTTCCTTTCCGTCTCGGGGAATCCCTTCGTCTGCCGGACGGGGGGCACGGGTTTTCCGGGCACGATGGGCCGCGAACCGTAAGGGCGTTTCCGGAGAGCCTCGATCACCAGGCCTTCTCCGTCAAGAACGATCATGTTGGGATGCCGTCCGAAGAGTTCGACGCGAATCAGGAAGGCCACATTCTCCTTTTCGAAAGAAAGGGTGACGATTCGATTGGCCCCGGAAATCGTCAGAGCCGCAAAACGAGATCCGGAGACAGCGGAGTCGACATACCGCACAAAATCCGAACCGTCCGTAGCCTCGCCGGTTTTTGTTTTATGGCCCGATTCCGGGGGGGCATCGCGATTCCCGTTAAAGCGAGCGATGTGCATATAATTCAGGCCGGGCGTCAGCGATATGAAGAGGCAGAGATGGGGGGGGCGAGCGCCCTCATCGCTTTTCAGGGACAGCATGTATTGGTCGGGACGAAGAGCCCGGAATCTCAAAACACGGCGCCCTTCCAGGTGTGGAGCGGCTTCGGCAATAACGGCTTTCAGCTCTTCAAATGTCATGGTCGCGGAGTGTTGTGCCATGGCGGGAGGATTATAACGGACCCTTGTCGTGCGACAATCATTATGTTTACTTGTGAAGGTCGTTCGATCAATGGAGGATTTCTCATGAAAATGGAAGGTTTTGGCCGGTTGTCTGTTCCGATCATTCTGGCTGCTTTCGTGGCCGGCTGTATGCAGCTCGAATCCCCCAAGGTGCTTACCGAGGAAGAGGATCTCCGTGTTCGTTCGAAAAACCTCATCCAAACCCGGGAAGAACTGAAGGAACAGATGCTCAAGGATCAGAAACATATCAAGCGGCTCCAGAGTGAGCTTCACCTGACGGTCACCAGGGAGGAAGCCCTGACGATTCAGCTGAAAGAAAAGCAGATATCCATTGTGGGGCTCGATAAGGACTTGAATGATTGCAAAAGCGAGATCGCCAAGAAGGGAAATGAGCTCCAGGCACTGAAGAAACGGGTCGCCGAGCTTCAAGATTCCCTTGCTGCGGAACAGAACCGTGCTTCTGCGGCTGATGAGGTCCTGAGAATGGAATCGGGGAGGATGGGCGAAATCTGGCTGGCCGTCGATCGGGCTGTTGCCCAACGCCAAAAACTCGAGTTGGAAGAAACAAAACTCAATGATGAAATCGGGTCATGCCGGGAACGGATCTGGGAAGCCGGAAAGCTCTTAGAAGAGGCTGAAAAAAAGCTGGCCATGGATCGTGAGAAGCTTAAAGAGCTCAAAAATCGTATCGAAGAGTTCCTCGGCGAGAAGAATTGAAATTAATTTGAAAAGTCACTTGGAATTCTGTTGACCTCAATTTTTTCTTGTTGTTATTACTCTCTTTAATAACTTATTTACCCATATTTGACAGAGAGAAGACGTCAGAGAGACAGGTTTCCCTCCTTCCTGCCTTCAAGACCCCCCGGAATCCATTTCTGGACGGATAGTATGGTGAGAAGGTTAATATAATAGTATGAAGAAAGGGAACATGCTTCTGGCGGCCGCGCGATTTTCGCACATCGGATTCCTGTTCGGAGCGCTGACGATCGGCGGTTTTTTTCTTGGCCGATTAATTGACAAAAAAATCCAGTCATTTCCCTTGTTTTCCATCCTATTCTTTCTGTTGGGTTTCGGCCTGGGAATGTACAGGTTCATTCTCATGGTCTTACCATCCGGAAAGGCGAAAAAGGATCAGGAGTGACACTCAATTTGAGACCCTTTCGGGGAATGTCCAGGTGCTGAAGTTTATCCTGTCGTCCCTGGCTGTCGTGCTCGGGCTCTACGCTATCGGTTACTATCCTGCGAAAGCGTGGGACTCCCCGCGAGGTCCCCTGGGGCTTCTCAGCGGTCTCACTCTGGCCCTGGTGCTCATGGCCGGAAGCTTCATTGTCATGCGGTGGGCGCTTTTCCGGTCGCAGCGTGTCTTCATGACGGTTTTCGGGGTTGGATTCATTGTTCGGCTGGTAATTGTTGTTGTGATCTTTTTCGCCTACGCAAAGTTTATCGGCCAGGCAGTCGCGTCCTTCGCCTTCTCGTTCGGCGTGGCTTACCTAACCCTGAACATTGTCGAGTTTCTCTGTCTCAGGGCTTTTGCAGCGGTGAAAAAGGAGTAAGGAGCGCAGATGTTTTTCTTGGCAACCGCGTCTGCAGCAGCGGAGCATGGCGGCGAGGAGCTCGCGGCGGGCGACATGTTCCTGCAGCTCTTCTGCCACGTTCAGGCCCATACATTCACATCCTTCGAGCTGTTCGGGCTGAAATTCAACATTACCAACCACACCATCATGCAGGGGATCACGGCTGTCCTGTGTCTCCTGATTTTCTACAACGTGGCCAGGCTGGCGACGCGCAGCGATCGGCCCCGAGGGGCTTTTCAGAACGCTTTCGAGTCGGTTGTCCTCTATGTGAGGGACGAGATGGTCTACAAGCTGGTGCCGGCTCAGTACGCCGACAAGCTGATGCCCCTCTTCCTCACTTTCTTTATCTTCA
>CAZWHE010000186.1:0-6857 GCA_964633825.1 uncultured Phycisphaerales bacterium
ATGTCGACGAGCGCGACACCCGCGACCTTTCTCGATTCCTCCCCGACATCGCTGATGCTGAGGCGTTCTGCCTGTCTCGGGACAAGGTCCGGAAACGTATCGGCCATGTTCTGGCCGTCCACTGGCAAGAGGGGATGAGGGAACTCGGGCTTTAGCTCTGCTCTTTGCGGAAGGCAGTCGTTTGGCCTACACCAGCCTCCGCCGGATCGCTTCGGGGATGCTTTTCATCCTTTTCAGGTTGAGAAGAAGGGCGAGGGCCAGCTTGAAAGGCCATGAAAGGATATAGTAGGCGGCCAGCAGGGGGTTGGGCGTGATATCGACGGGAGCGTAGCCGAGCTTTTCCATCAGTCTGCCCGTGATCTTCTGGCAGTAGAAGACCTCGGCCGAGTTGAGCCCGCCCTTCTTCTGCCAGATCCCGGCCCTGCCGGGATCGATCCCCCTCTTGTCGGGATTGTCGGCCAGAACGGACGATCCGACCTGGGAGACGTCGAGCATCCTCTCATCGAAGGGGATGCCGATGAAGTCGCAGACCGACCGGATCTCCTTTTCCGGATCCTTGAGGATGTCCCTGAAGTGAAGGAAATGAACGGACTGGTGGCCGGCGAACCGGTCGGCGGCGTTGATCGACGAGTTCCAGAGCTTGGAGATCGTGACGGGATGATAGTTGACGAAGTTGCGGATCGACTCGTGGAGCGGGTACTGCTTGTTCGTCCTCTGCGTCCCCAGGAACTTGCGCTTCCACTTCCCCTTCTGCGAGAGCAGGATGTCGCGCGGGTCGCGGATCATGTTGATGATGCGCACCCCGGGATAGAGCTCGATGATGTCGCCCATGTAAAAAACATTGCGCGGCGTCTGCTCGCACGGGATCTTCTTCCCCTTCTCGCCCGCCTCGTAAAGGAGGAAAGCCTGAAAAAGGTTTCCGCGCGTCAGCCCTCCGTCCCGCGCCGCCTCGACGACTTTTCGCCCTTCATCGAGGAACCGGGCGTACTCGCCCCACTCCCTGAACAAGAGCCTCTGCATGGCGATCATGCGGGCGGCGAAATCGGCCCCCTCCTCTTCGGGCACGGTTTCGTCCTTGTTCCCCGTCGACCAGATCCGCTCGAAGAAGTGCGTCTCCGCAAAGGTGTGGATCTGGGGATGGTTGTCGAGAATGCGGCTCATCATGGTCGTGCCGCTGCGGGAGTTGCCCACAATGAAAACAAGCTTCTCGTCCTTCGTTCGATTCATCGCTTCCTCGCGCGTTTTTGAAACTGATTACCAGAAGGAACGGCAAAGCGCAATCCCCCTCTTCGGCAAATCGCCCGGCCCGCATGCGCCGAAAAAGTCGAATCCGAGCTTTCGGAATGGTAAACTCCTCCCGAAAGGATGTGACCATGGCTGAGATGGAAGTCCGGATCTGCGGCATGTCGTTCGAAAACCCCGTCATGCCCGCGTCGGGCCCGAACGGGCGGGACGGCGCCGCGCTTCTCGCCGCGGCCGAGGGGGGCGCCGGCGGCCTGGTGGCCAAGACGGTGAGCACCGCCCCGGCCGACGCGCCCCACCCCAACATCGCCGGGCTCGGCGGGGGAGGGCTTCTCAACGCGGAGCTCTGGTCGGAAATCCCGGTGGAGCGCTTCCTGGAAAAAGAATACGGCCTGGCCAAATCGTCGGGCCTCCCCCTCATCGCGTCGATCGGTTACAAGGCGGACGAGCTCGCCGAGCTCGGCCCGAAGGTGGAAGCGACCGGCGCCGTGGACGCCATCGAGTTCTCGACCCACTACCTCGGGCAAGACCGGTCGCCCGTCATCGAAGCGGCGCGCGCCCTCCGCAAGGCCGTCTCCCTCCCCATCCTGCCCAAGCTCTCGCCCGCCCTGCCCGACCCGGTCGGCCTCGCCCTCGAGCTCGAACCGATCGTGGACGGCATCGTGGCCGTCAACTCCTTCGGCCCTGTCCTCGACTTCGACATCGAGACCCTTCGCGCCCCCCTCGGCTCGGCCGACGGCTGCGGATGGATCTCGGGCCCGCCGCTGAAACCCCTCGCCCTCCGCATCGTGCGCGACATTGCGGCGCAGTTTCGAAAGCCGATCCTCGGCGTGGGCGGGATCGCCAAGGGCTCCGACGCGATCCAGTTCCTCATGGCCGGCGCCTCGGCCGTCCAGGTCTGCACCGCCGCGATCCGGAAGGGCCACGCCGTCTACGGAAAGATCGCAACCGGAATCGAGAAGTGGCTCGACGAGCACGGCCATTCCTCGGTCAACGACATCACCGGCCTCTTTCTGAAAAAGGGCGCTCCCGCCGTCGATCCCGGCACGCGGCCCGTCATCGTGGACGACAAGACGTGCGACGCCTGCGGGATCTGCGTGAAAAACTGCCTCCAGGAGGCGCTCGAGCTCGCCGGCGACAAGCTGGAAACCCGGCCGAACGAGTGCTCGCGCTGCGGGCTCTGCATCACCCTCTGCCCGCGCAAGTCCCTGGCTTTCGAAGGAGAATCATGAAAAACCGCGTTCTCGACGCTGCAGCGAAAGCCGAAAAGGCGATCACCCAATTCCTCGTCGACATCGTCTCCATCCCTTCGCCGAGCCGGCGCGAGAAAAAGGCGGCCCAGCGGATCGCGGCCGAGATGGAAGCGCTCGGATACGACGAGGTCCGCTTCGACGGGCTCGGATCGGTCGTCGGCCGCGTCGGGAGCGGGCCGCGCGCCCTTGTTTTCGACGGCCACATCGATACGGTGGACGTGGGAACGCGCGACCTCTGGGACTTCGATCCCTTCGACGCCAAGGTCGTCGACAACTGGGTTCTGGGACGGGGCACGGTGGACCAGAAGGGCGGCGTCGCCTCGGCCGTCCACGCCGCGAAGATCATGAAGGAGCTCGGGCTCTGCGATCCCTTCACCATTTATGTGACCGGTACTGTCATGGAGGAGGACTGCGACGGCCTCTGCTGGCAGTACCTCGTGGAAGAGGAGGGGCTCCGGCCCGACTTCGCCGTGATCACCGAGCCGACCGACCTCTGCGTCTACAGGGGACAGCGAGGGAGAATGGAGATCTCGGTGACAATCCCCGGCCTCTCGGCCCACGGATCGATGCCCGAGCGGGGCGAGAACGCGGTCACGAAGATGGCGCCCGTTGTGCTCGCAATCGACGATCTCAACCGCCGCCTCCCCGCCGACCCCTTCCTCGGAAAGGGATCGGCCGCCGTGACCGAGATCCGCTCCGTCTCTCCTTCGCTCTGCGCCGTTCCCGACGGCTGCTCGATCCACATCGACAGGCGCCTCACATGGGGCGAGACCGAGGAAGGAGCCCTTGCCGAGATCAACGGGATCATCGGCGAGATCGACGGCGCGCGCGCCGGCGTCCTCGAGTACGCGGAAAAATCGTGGACCAACCGGAGCTACCCCGTGCGCAAGACCTTCCCTGCATGGAAGATGGACGAAGACCACGCCATCGTCCGCGCCGCCGAGAAAACGCGCGCCGCCCTCTTCGGCGCCGGCCCGGTCGGAGCAAACGGATCCGGAAAGGGGTGCTGGACATTTTCGACCAACGGCGTGGCGATCCGCGGAATGAAGGGGATCCCGGCCGTCGGCTTCGGGCCCGGCAACGAGGCGATGGCCCACGCGCCCAACGAAAAGATTCCCGTCGATCACCTTGTCAAGGCCTGCGCTTTCTATGCGCTTTTTCCGGCCGTGCTGGCCGAAACCTCCGGCCAGGAGGCCGACGAACCGGACCGAGGAGAATGACATGACCGCCGAATCACTGAAAGGCAAACACTTCATCACCTGCGAAGACTGGACCATCGAGGAGCTCGACACCCTCTTCAAGACCGCCCGGGACCTGAAGAAGATGTTCGAAAGGGGGATTCCCCACCGGCTCCTCCGGGACCGGACGATCTTCAACATCTTTTTCGAGCAGTCGACGCGGACGCGCAACTCGATGGGAGCCGGGATCACCCAGCTCGGCGGCCACGCCCACGACCTCACGCCGGACAAGATCCAGCTCTCGCACGGAGAGACGCCGAAAGACACGGCCATGGTCCTCTCCCGGATGGGGCACGCCATCGCCTGCAGGAACTGCTTCTACGGAATCGGCAACAAGTACCTGAACGCCCTGGCCGAATGGTCGTCGATCCCGGTCTTCAGCCTCCAGTGCGACGTCTACCACCCCATGCAGGCCGTGGCCGACCTGATGACGATCCAGGAGAATTTCGGCAACAACCTGAGGGGCCTGAAGGTCACGGTCTCGTGGGCTTACGCTCTCTCCCACGCCAAGCCCCTCTCCGTCCCGCAATCGCAGATCCTGCTCTTTGCGCGGTACGGCATGGACGTGACCGTTGCGGCGCCGAAGGAGTTTCCGCTCACTCGCTCGATCGTGGACAGGGCGAAAGCCCACGCCGCAGAGTCGGAGGGGAAGCTCGCCTTCACGGACGACATGGACGCCGCCTTCGAGGGGGCCCAGATCGTGATCCCCAAGAACTGGGGCGGCTTCGCCGGGTTCGACGATTACGAGGACGACGAAGAGCACGCAAAGGAGATGGCGGCCCGGCTCGAGAAGCACAAGGACTGGCGCTGCGACAGCCGGCGCATCGGCCTGGCCGACGACGAGGTCAAGTTCATGCACGCCATGCCCGTCGACCGGGGCCGCGAGGCCGACGACGAGGTCGTGGACGGGCCCGCCTCGATCATCTACGACGAGGCCGCGAACCGGCTCCACACGTCCAAGTCGGTCATGGTTCACACAATGTCGCGGAGCGCCCTCGAATGAAGATCGACTACCGATGCTGCGAGTGCGGCAAGGCCTTCTCGAAGGAAGGCGTGGTCTACCTCTGCGGCGAGTGCGGCCCGAAGCGCAAGCGGGGGGAGGCCCTCCGGGGCGTGCTCCGCATCGACCTGCCCGCCGACGAGCTGCGCCGCACCCTCGATCCCGTCCGCTTTCACCCGCACCAGCTCCTCCCTCTCGGTCCGGAGAAGATCCCGTCCTACCCGGTGGGCGACACCCCGCTTATCGCGCCCGAGAGGCTGAGGAGCGACCTCGGTTTCGAGCACCTCTTCATCAAGGACGACGGCCTGAACCCCACGGGCTCGCTCAAAGACAGGGCGTCCCTCCTCGTGGCGGCGCAGGCCCTGAGCCTCGGCATCACCGAGATCGTCATGGCCTCCACGGGAAACGCGGCCTCGGCCATGGCCGGGGTGGCCGCGCACTGCGGTCTGGAAACGCGCGTCTTCGTTCCCGCCTCCGCGCCGGCGGCCAAGCTCGCCCAGTGCAGGATCTTCGGCGCCGAGGTCGTGACCGTGGACGGAACATACGACGAGGCCTTCGAGCTCTCCCTCGAGGAGTCGGAAAAGACGGGCGCCCTCAACAGGAACACGGCGTTCAACCCCATGACCATCGAAGGGAAGAAGACGGCGGCTCTCGAGATCTTCAGGGACCTGAGGTGGTGCGCGCCCGACGTTGTTTTCGTTCCCGTTGGGGACGGCGTGATCATCTCGGGAATCTTCAAGGGCTTTCTCGACCTGAAAGAGCTGGGCTGGATCCGGGAGGTCCCGCGCCTCGTCGCCGTCCAGGCCGAGGGGAGCGACGCCGTGGTCCGCGGGATCGAAACGGGATCGGTCGAGCCCCGCAGGGGGGCGCGCACCGTGGCCGATTCGATCCTGGTCGAAGCGCCGCGAAACGGGATCATGGCCCTCCAGGACGTGGCCGCTTCGAAGGGCTTCGGCGTCACGGTGAGCGACGAAGCGATCCTGGCCGCGCGGCGCAGGCTGGGCCGAACGGCCGGAATCTTCGCCGAGCCCGCCGCGGCCGCCGCCTTCGCCGGCTTCCTCAAGGTGAAGGAGAAGCTCGATCCCGCTTCGACGATCGTCATCCTCGTCACGGGTTCGGGTTTGAAAGACACTTCCCTTTGATCCTGAAAAAAGCGTAACCCGCCCCCCGCTTTCACGTCTCCCATTCCGTCCGGAAGTTCTGATTCCTGTTACTTTATTATTTTGGGAGGAAGGGAAAATGTTCGAAACAAAGTACGCGCTTTTTCTGTCCGTATTTCTCATCTCTTTTCTGGCCGGCGGGATCGCGTCCGCTCAGGGCGATTCCCTCGACATCAACGTCGATTGGAAAGGCAATCCCGACGTCCTCAACATTTCCATTACAGGAGCCCCGCCCAACGCCGACATCGAGGTGATTGTCGAGGAGCTCCCCGATCACGCCCCGGAACCCCCGAACGGTGATCCGCCCGACAAGACGGACGGCGAGGGGAACTGGCCCGGCGAAGAAGCCGGAGGTGAAGTCGGTTATCCCGGCACAGCCCCCGATCCGCCGGGAACACAGTATATCATCAGGACCATAATCAACGGCCAGTCCGGCCCTGCTATGGGGGTCACAAAGCCGAGAGGTTTCTTTTATTTCTTCAGCAGGGTGGGGAGGTTTCTCACCTTCGGCCTTGTCGACCGAAAGAGCATCGACACGGCGCCGATACAGGCCCCGCGCATTCTCCCTGGTTCCGATCCGATTTTATTGATCATTCGGAATCGCGGGAGGTTTATTGCAAACCATCTCGTCTGATTTTTTTGGCAATAAGAACTTCCGGACATTCATTACTATTATGATGGAATCGGGTGGTATTCGAGACCGCTCGATTCATTATGATTTTTGCATTTTACATGGGGTCGTCTTTACAAGGGGTCACCGATGAAAGAGCCTCGCAGGAAGGGCGCAAAAGCCGCGATCACGGGCATCTCGATTCTGGGCCTCCTCCTTCTGGGGGCATTCGTTGTTTTTATGCTCGTGCGGGATGATGACCCATCCCCCATTCTCCCCGAGAAAGCCGAAGAGCACGAAGATTTCTCCGCTTACGATGTGTTAGGAGGAGACTTCGATCTGATAATTGTACAG
>CAZWHE010000187.1:0-6676 GCA_964633825.1 uncultured Phycisphaerales bacterium
TTTTAAGCGGTCGAAGACAGAATTCCACGGGTTGACCCGTGGATGAATGAGCCCTTCCTGTAATTCGCTGCGAGCGAAGCGACGTAGCGAATGCAGGTCAGACCGAAGGTCTGTGACGGTAAGGACCCCGGGCTTGCCCGGGGGAATCTATTTTTGAGTTTTTCACCGAAGGGCACAATGACATCGGAATCGCCGCCGTTGGCTTTGATGTCACACGTGGGATTCGGGTCGCTTCGGTATTGCTGGGCCGCGCCTGTCGTGGTGAACAGGCAAAAACCGATAATGAGAAGAACAATCAGAGAAACTTTCATCTTAATCCCTCCAGGTCATTATATTGGCGAAAAAAGAACCCTCCACTGGCTGGAGCGCGAATAGGTTTGGGGATGAAACTCTTTGAGAAAAAACTGAATAGCGTCACTTTTCAGGAACGAAAAAATCAGGCTTTGGGTTGATCGAGTATCGATCATTAGAACATGCGATTTTCTTTATGTGATTAAGTATAACAGATAGTCGATATCTAGAAAGTTTTATATCAATAAAAATTATTAAAATTAATTAAAGCCGTTGTAATCGTCTGAAATTAAATACGTTAGGCATTTTGAATAACTTCCGAGTTTGATAGTTCAAAAATATCAGATATAATAAACATTGATTTATAGATTCTTGCCTATGTTCGGGGATTCAAAGATATTTGTTGGGGGTTCTTTCCATGCGCAAAGGAATCGTCATTTTAGCCTCGGCTGTATTCCTGATGAGTTTCGGCATTGCTCGAGGTTCTACTATTTATGTTCCCGCCGATTACACAACGATCCAGGAAGCCGTCAATGTCTCGGCAGACGGGGACATGATCCTTGTAGCAGAAGGGACTTACGTCGAGAATATCGATTTTCTCGGGAAGGCCGTCACTGTGAAGAGCGAGCTAGGGCCGGTTGCCACGATCCTTGACGGGAATCAGGCCGGGAGCGTGCTTTCCTTCAGCACCGGCGAGGGCGCCGGCACGGTCCTGGAGGGTTTCACGATTACAAATGGTTCGGGAACCTATCAGGGCGCTCCATTTAATGACACGTGCGGCGGCGGAATCTTCTGTGAGAATACATCTCCCTTGATTATTGATAACATCATCATCGAAAACAGCGCCGAGTACGGCGGCGCCCTTTTCTGCTCCGACTCGGCAGCCCCGTCCGTTTTGAAAAACACCATGACCGGAAACTCGGCCAAAATCGGGGGCGGTGTTTTCTGTAAAGGGGCTTCCCCCGAAATCACTGCCAACAGAATATCGGGGAATGCCGGCAGCTATGGCGGTGGAGGAATCGGTCTCTGGCTCGGCTCGTCTCCTGTCATCGCCAACAACAGGATCCTGGGCAACACAGCCGGATCGGGCGGCGGCGGCGCTGTTCGCATTTACAACCAGTCCGCGCCGCAGCTCCTCAACAACACGGTCTACGGGAACTTTGCCGATCCCGGCAGCGGCGGGGCGTTCTACTGTAAAAACGCCACTGCTGTGGTGGCGAACACGGTTCTCTGGAACAATGACGCCGTCGATGGAACAGCGATATGGATAACCCACACTTCGAGTCCGTCTACACTGTCCATCAGCCACTCGGACCTGGAAGGCGGGCAGGCCGCTGTTCATGTCGAAACAGGCTCCACGCTCGATTGGGGCGCCGGCATGGTCGATGCCGATCCGCTTTTCGTCGATGCCGCGGCCGGGGACTTTCACCTGACATGGGGCTCTCCCTGCGGCGACACAGGGGATGATTCAGCGCCCGGGCTTCCCTCGGAAGACAGCGAGGGAGACCCGCGGATCGCCGGGGGCGGAACGGATATGGGAGCGGACGAGTTCTATCGTCACCTCTATCACTTCGGTGATGTCGTTGCCGGCCAGAGCATCGATATCAGGATTGTCGGTTCACCGGGATCAAAAGTCCGGCTTGGCAGGGGCTCCGGTCTTGCCGACCCTCCCGTATCCACTCCGTACGGTGATTTGTATCTGGACGAACCGATCAAGGTATTCATGCCGGGAACCGTTCCCGTGGACGGTGTTCTGAATCTGAGCGTCTTCGTTCCCCTGTCCTGGAGTCAGGGCAATGCATATCCCTTTCAGGCCCTGGTCGGAGACTTTGGCCTGCCCGATTCCGGTTTGACCAATCTGATGGTGCTCGGCGGGGAGTAACCGCTCGGGATGGTTAAAATCCTGATCCCGGCTTCCGCCCTTTCTTGGTATCCGTTTTTTCCGCGTCACCGAAAAGACCGGGCCCGGGATCGACGCTGTCGCTCACGGATTCCCCTCCGTCCGGTATAACCCGGAAAAGGAGCGAGCGCCGCATGGGAAGATTGTTGAACTTCACTTTCCACGACGAAGGCCCGTTCGAGCTCACGCCGTAAAAAACCCCGGACCTGATCTCAAACACCTGCGGTTTGTCATTCAGGCCGAGTTCATTTGTCAGAACGATGCTGTCCGAAATCGGCTCGATGTCGTCGTTGAGCACGACGACGAAAAAAGAATCGTCCTCGGGCGATCCGTAGCGTTCCAGATAGATGTCGGGAGCAATTGTGGTCACGAAAGTCAGAGGCTCCCACCCGGCCGCATGGAGCATTTTGACCAATATGTTCAGCTCGTCGGTGAGCAGGAGACATTGATTTTCGCCGAAAACACCTGGATTCTCGTACTGTGTCGTGTCGATCGGACTGGCGCCCGTTGCGTGGAGGAGGTATGTGTGCATGAGATCGAGCACATTCTTCCTGGTCACGCCGTTGCCCTCGAAGGCTTGGGCGCGAAACTTTCCGCAGGCCAGAGCCCTTTTGTACCGCAGGATCTCGGGAGAAAAGTTGACCGAACGGCCTAAGCCGTACTCGCCGTTTTCGATGACGTTTTGAACCTCGTCCGTGTAGATGTCGATCCAGGGAAGACATGCATTGGAGTTGGCGATTCCCCACATGTTGACAGTGATGTCGCGCCGAGGATTCGGCGCTGTTGTGTCCATCCATTGGCGCGTCCAATCGAGGAAGTCCGTCGCACCGGCGCTCGGCGGCAGCCCGATGCCGTAATCATTGGGTGAATAGGTCAGCGTGTGATGGGGCGCTGCTTCTATATGTTCGCCGTCAAAATCGATGGCGCCTTGCATGAGCAGGTTGTCCAGGTAGACACCGTCGAGAATAGAGGGGGAAACGTTCCACGAGGGATTGGGGTAGGCCGTATCGAAGAAGGCCGGCCCCAGAACGCAGCCTTCATTATATTCCGCGTACCCGCCGAATGACTGGTCGAGCTTGAATTCCGCCGCGACCCAGCCATAGTGAAAATCCTGGTCATTGAAGTGCCTGAAAACAGGATCTCCGTTCGACGCCTTCTTGATCCCGTCGGAGACCATGGTGTAGTAGGCTTTTTCTTCCGGGTCGGTGCTGTTCTTGCGGTCTTCGATGATATCGAGAAGCCCTGTGAGCGTCGGCGGCGTCGAGCCCGTTGGAACAACTTCTTCGATGACGAAATCAGGAAGAATGTTTTCGAGGGCCAGAACATCGTTTTGGTCGCACAAGTAGCATATCCTGGCTCCGATTTTTCCTGAGAAATCATCGTGCCTTATCCTCCAGAAAAGAGACGGATCGTGGGGCGAAGTGAACCACTCGGGCTTATCGACCCAGATATTGCCGTAATCGGCGATGATCCCGCGAAAGCCCTGATCCGGATTGAAAGAAAACAAGCGGGCCGAGAAATAAGCCTGATCTCCCGTGCCGTTCAGAGACGGGTCGAGTCCGAGACGGAAACAGATATCGATGCATTTGCGGGGAACGTCGTACCCGATGTCGGTCAGATAAATCGGTTCGAGAGGAACGGCCGCCGCGACTCCCGAGGCGGAATCGAATACTCCGCCGTAGGGATAGAGAGAAACGGGCAGGTTGGATTGGCTGTCCGCCGAGGCGCTGTTGGCATAACGGTAAACGTCATCGGCCTGAATGACGCGGCTCATCTCCGCATCGTCGGGCCATGTCCATCCTTCGGCGTCCACCGGAATCGAGACATGAAGATCAAGGGCATGGGGAAGCCCGTCATCCGTTTTGACCCATCCGTTGATGCCGATTGAATCATCGTGCTCGCTCCAGGTCGCATCGATTTCGATGGGCCCGGAGAAACCGTTGAACCTCACGCTTCCTTCCACGGTTCGTATGGAGCCCGAAAAGGGATCCAAGATCGATGGACATTCGAAGAAACGCACGCTGTCGACAAGGTATCCCTCGAGGTCGTATGCGGGATCGAGGTTGGCCGAGACCACGATCCTGACGGATGCGGCGCCTTCGGGGACCGTCACGGTTCCGCCCACGGCCTTCCATTCGAGAGCCTGATCGAAGAAAGGGGCCATGAATTGGTAATCGTGGACAGGGTATCCGAGGTCGTTCAGCCAGAGAAGGCCGATTCCGTTGAATGCCTTGCCCTTGCCGGGATCGTACAGGTTGTATTGTCTTTTGAACGTTCCGGCGCTGACGGAAAGGTAACCCCGGAGCGCCTTGTAAGCGGCCTGAAGCCTGTACCGCTTGCCGGGTGTTACCGGAATCGACACCGCCTGGGGAGAGAGGATCCAGCCCTGCTGCGGATCACTTGCCTGCTGCGCAGCGATGAGAAGACTCTGTGTTCCTTCGTAAGCGTCCATATCGGATATGACGATGTCGAGCTTGCTTGCACCGATCATCAGGTCCCAGTCGAGCGTGCTCCCTTCGAATCCTTCCTCGAAAAGGGGGGAGGCCGGCTGATCTGCGCCCCGGAGATCGCGGACATAAAAGCCGTCCGTTGCCAGTCCAGGGGGAAGGTCGCGGCCTGCGACACTGACGTTGGTGATCTCGCCTGATCCGGAGAATGTGAGCTCCAGATCGCCCCCTGAAACCGTTTGCGAATAAGCGGGCGCGAGACAGCAAAGAAATGCCAGTGCGCCGTAGAGCCGTCTTTTCAACGATGTTGATAACATGAGCACCCCCTTGGTCAGAGACATCACCCGCGTTTCAGGTGTGCCGGACTAACGGTCTTTTGAACAATTCGTCGTTCAACTTGTCGGTGGTTCTGTCGAGGTTTTTTTTCCTCGAAAACTCATTCGGTTTTAAGTGAGTGAAGCAGGCATTTGTTTGGGCGAGAAGAAGGACCGCAATCGAACGAGAGAGTGGCTGCGTTTTTGCTGCATGTCTTCCAACCGCCATCGGAAGCATTCTCATACTGGTGAGTAGAAACTTACTCTATTCCAAAATGCATATCAAATTATTTATAAGTTCAGTCTTATGGTAAGCTCCCGTTGCGAACAATAGTCATCACATAGTAATATTCGGCTTAACGGGCCAGATTAATCTGATATTTTTGATATATAATTGGGGACGGAATGAGGCCGGCAGTGGGGCGGAGGTTAATTCGAAACAGGGGGAATCCATTTCTTTCTATTACATACGGAATTACATCCAGACCTGGATCGTCGCCTCGTTGTTGACGTTCTGTCCCGCAACCAGTATGGCCGGGCCCAGAGGCAGATTGACGAACCGGATGTCGTGGATCGTATAGTCCTGGTCGCCGAACCAGTTCTGGACGGCCACCGGGCTGCCGGGAACGATGCAGTTGAGCACGCGGCAGCGCCATTGGCCGTTGGGAAACCGGACGGAAACCACCATGTAGACCGTTCCCGGCAGAAAAGAGAGCTCGCGCACGTAAAAACCGTTGGCCGAATAAGTATTGACCACGGTCGGCGAATTCCGGACGCCGATGTCGAGCATCCTCAATCCGTCGAAGCCGCAGGCTGCGTAGAGAATCCGTTCGGTGGGATCGATCTCGAGGTCTGTGAGAGGCGATGCGTTTCCGGCCGTGTTGCCCATGTTGTACATCTGGACAAAGATCGGGTTGGGCGGATTGGTGTTCAGGTCATAGACGTTGAGATTGAGCGGCCGCGTCGAACCGGCGCCGAAGTCGAGCTGGTAGACCCAGCCGTCGCTCGTCGAAGTCAGAAAACGCCCGTCGCGCTGGTTGTTGCCCACGAGATCGTCGGCCATGTAGTTGAGCAGGCCTCCCGAGATCTCGTAAACGCGGATGCCGGCGGGCTGGTTCCCGGCATTGTGCTCGCTGTACAGGAGAAGGGCCATTCCGGGGGCTTCGAGAACATCGAGTCCGTCGTAGTGGTAGTTCGTCAGAGTGTCGTCGAGCTCAACGGGAACCGAGACGTCCCACAAGTTGAGGCCGCCATAGCGGTGGCCGCAGACGAGCATGCCGTTGTAGACGATGTTTTCACCCCACTGATCGCCGTAATCGGGATTGAAGCTTGTGACGGTTGTGGGCCAATTGGGAAGGGTCACGTCCACTTTCCGCTGAATTCCGTCGGTGAAAAGAGAGACATAGGCGTAGGGCCACTCGAAATCGACTCCCCGGGCGCTTTCATTGGCGGCGAGCACTTCTTCGCCGACCTTGGTGATAACGGCCGATGCCTGGGGTGATTGAAAAAGGAATGCTCCTGCAAGGCCCAGCGTAAAAACGGTTCGTGCCATGAGGGATGGAATTCCTGATCTCATCGTTGAGGTTTAGTGTCTTGGGAAGCTCCGGCCGGGGAAGCTCCGGCTTGGGAAGCTCCGGCCGGGGAAGGCCCCCGGCCGGTTGAACGCATTGATCTTACTTGAGCTCTTTGTCTAAAGTCACGGGCCGAACAGGTCCGTCCTTCAC
>CAZWHE010000188.1:0-6632 GCA_964633825.1 uncultured Phycisphaerales bacterium
CGGAACCACGTCGATAAAACGGACCTGGGCGTCGATCTTCCTGTTGGCCGTGATCCGGCCCGGCAGGGAAAAGACGAGGGGCACGCGCGTCGTGGAGTCGTAAACGAACCATGCGTGCGAGTCTTCGCCGTGATCGCCGATGCTCTCGCCGAACTCCGAAGTCAAGACGACGAGGACCTTCTCGCTCAAGCCGAGGCCTTCCACCTCGTCGAGAATCCGTCCCACCTGCCGGTCCACGAAGTGCAGCGGATTGAGCTCGGTCTTGTCCGGGTAAAGGTTATGGGACAGATCGGGGATGTTGAAAGGGTAGCGCGTGTCGAAAAAGTGGACCCAGAGAAAAAAGGGATCGTCGCCGTTGAGGCGGAGCCACGCGATCGTAGCGTTGGCGACCTGTTCGGCGTTTTTCGGCGGAGCCGGCTGCCGGGATCCGGGCCCGGGGCCGCCCCGTCCGGAACCCCGCATGGCCGGCGCCTCGACCTGGTCCCCCGAAAAATCCCCGAACCCCTGGTGGAGGCCGCTCTGTCTGAAAGTCACCGATGAAGGGAGGCGCGCCACCGTCTGGTAGCCTTCGCCGCTCATGGCCTCTGCGAGCGTCACGTGCCCGTCGCCCAGGGGGGGGAGGCCGTGAAACCGGAGCCCGTGGACCCAGGGGTCCGTGCCCGTCAACAGAGAGGCGCAGGCCGGTATTGTCCCGGGGGAAGGGGTGATGCATCTCTGAAAGAGAGCGCCGCTTTGGGCCAGCTTGTTGATGCGGGGAGTTACATCGGGATCGTGGCCCGTGCAGCCCAGCTTGTCGTACCGGACGCCGTCGAGGGTGATGAGAAGGACGGATGTCCTGTCCGCCTTTCCTCCCACGCCCGGAATGACCCCTTCCTTGTAAAGAAGCCACGCCGCGATCAGGGCGAGGATCACGACGACGGCTACGATCCATTTGACATCATTTTTCTTCGGCTCTTGGCTTTTCGTTTCCACGGATCCGTTTCTCCAATTGAGAGAGGTTCGATTTTCAGAGGCTGTGGGGAATCATGTACATGGCCAGGCTCAGAATGGCCGCCAGGAGAGCGAAGACTCCGGCGTGCTTTCCCGGCCGCCTGGTGAGAAAGATCGCGGCCAGCCCCCAGAAGACGAGGGCCACCTGGGTCTTGTTGTCCGTCACGTCATATCCGAAAGGCACGGCCTCCCAGGTCACGTGGAAGGCGTACCAGTTCATCAGGACGCCGATGGGAACCCCGCCGATAAAGAGGAGAGCCCAGGCCCACCAGGCCGAACGGCCGACCCCGGTTTCGGTGCTCCCCCGGATCAGCCTGACGGCGCCGAATGCGGCCAGAATGATAAAGAGAAACCCGCCGAACATGCAGAGGATGTGGGGGAGGACGATCCAGGCCGGGGCCGGTCCCTTGAAGCGGATCATCATCGGTTCGCCGTCCTCGCGTGCGAGTGTGACGGGCTCATTGTTTTTTCCGCGCGCCGTGAACCGGTAAAGATATTTCGTGGTCCAGGGCTGGCCGGGGAGCTCGAATTCGAATGTGCATTTCGAGTCTTCCGGGGGGAGATCGAGTTGGGCCGTATAGCGCGGGAAGGACGTCCATTCGCCGCCGCCCTTCGGTTTGCCCTGGAGCTCGATGGCGCTCAACAGGTCTCCCGCAGGTGCGGGCCGGGCGATGACGGTCAGTTTGGTGAGACCGAGCTCGGCGATGTCGACCTCGCCTTCTTCGGGCCAGC
Source organism: uncultured Phycisphaerales bacterium (assembly GCA_964633825.1). Classification (GTDB taxonomy): domain Bacteria; phylum Planctomycetota; class B15-G4; order B15-G4; family CAYZWU01; genus CAZWHE01. The sequence goes on from CAZWHE010000188.1 coordinate 1,723, forward strand.
TCCAGGGCGCGCCCGGAATGGCGTATTCATGTCCTCTCGGAGCCGTGTGCTCCAGGACGGTGTCTCCGATCCGGGCGCTCACCGTGTATTCCCTGTTGGGGCCTATGTAACGAGCTGTGATGAATAGAATAATGGTGAGCACAATGGCGATGGCAATGCGCAGGGCTTTCATTTATACTCCTCTTATGGCGTTGGTCCGCAGGCGGATGCAAAACGAACCTGTTCAGACCGATATCTACCGGTACAACCAGGCAAGTAAATAACAGAAGTCGACGTCAAATCAACGGCAAAGAGAGATGAATCGCAGTCAAAATGCTGATGGTGGCGCATTTCGTCGTCCAGGTTTTTCGGCCGGAGGGGTGGACAGGGACCGGATCAGGCATCCGGGCCGTGTGCTGGCCGTCGGGGAAGTTCTGTTCGATATCTTTCCCGATGCCCGCCGAATCGGCGGAGCCCCGTTCAATTTCGCCTGCCAGATGCAGTCTCTCGGCTTCGACCCGACCTTCGTCAGTTCGGTGGGCAAAGACGACGCCGGAGACGAGGTTCTCGAATTCATGTCCAAAAGGGGGCTCTCCATCGACGGGATCGGCAGGGACGAGGAGAAGCCCACGGGCGAGGTCCGCGTCACCGTCGACTCGAAGGGGATTCCGGACTATGACATCCTCGAAGAGAGGGCCTGGGATCGGATCGAGATCAATCCTTACGTCGAGGAGGCGCTCGGCAATGAAATCGCCCTTGTCTGTTTCGGAACGCTGGCCCAGCGCGCCTCCTGTTCGCGGAAAACGATCGGTAAGATCCTGGACAGGGCCGGAGCCCGGGCGGTCAAGGTCTGCGATCTGAATCTCAGGCAGGATTACTTCGACCGTTCCCTTGTCGAGTCCTGCCTCGAAAAAAGCGATATCGTCAAGATAAACGATGACGAGATCAGGATCCTGCGCGAGATGCTGGAATGCCGGCGGCCGGGCGATGAGGATTTCGCCCGGCACCTCGTGGAGGAAAGGGAAATTATCTGCCTCTGTGTGACACGGGGCGAGGAAGGGAGCGAGCTTTACTTCCCGGGCGACAGAAGCATCCGGGCGAGGAGCGGGAGCGCTCGTTCCGGCGGGAGCGCTCGTTCCGGCGGGATCGCTCGCTCCGGCGGGAGCGCTCGCTCCGTCGTTGACACGGTGGGCGCGGGAGACGCTTTCACGGCCATGCTCTGCGCCGGCTACCTGCGCGGCCTTTCCTGGGAGAGGACGATCGCCTTTGCTTCCGAATTCGCCGGCGCCGTTTGCACCGTCCGGGGTGCGCTGCCCGACGATCCCGCGTTTTACTATCCATTCAGTGCGGCTCTGGAGAGGTCGAGCTATGTCTGAGAAGGGACTTTACATCCAGATGTTCAGCATTCACGGCCTGGTCCGGGCTCGCAACATCGAGATGGGGCGGGATGCCGATACGGGGGGCCAGGTCAAGTACGTGATCGAGCTCGCCGAAACGCTCGGCCGCCGGGAGGGTGTGGCGCGCGTCGATCTCTTCACCCGGCTGATCCAGGACAAGCGCGTCGCGGCGGGATACGGCCGCGAGATCGAGCGCATCTCGAACAAGGCGCGCATCGTCCGGATCAAGTGCGGCGGCTTGAAGTACCACCGCAAGGAGCTTCTCTGGCCCTTCCTCGACGAGTATGTCGACAGGGTGGTCACCTTCACCCGGAAGGAAGGGCTCATGCCCGACATCGTCCACGGCCACTACGCCGACGGCGGGTATGCGGCCCGGAGCCTCTCCACGCTCCTGGGCGTGCCGTTCGTGTTCACCGGGCACTCGCTGGGGCGGGTGAAAAAGGAGAAGCTCGTCGGCGATGGGATGACCGAGGAGGAGGTCAATGCCAAGTATTTCATCGACCGCAGGATCTCGGTCGAGGAGAAGGTGATCAAGGACGCCGCCCTCATCGTGACCAGCACGAGCCAGGAGGTGTCGAGCCAGTACGGTCTCTACGACAACAGGAAGAAAATCGAGAGCCGCGTCATTCCGCCCGGCGTCGATCTCGAGAGGTTCTACCCCTACTATGACGACCGTTTTCTCTCGGGAAAGCAAAGGGATGAAAGGGCGATCCAGGCCCAGACCGCCGTGCTCGAGGAGCTGAACCGCTTCTTCATCAACTCGGAGAAACCGATCCTCCTCTCCCTCTGCCGTCCCGACAAGAGGAAGAACATCGCCGGGCTGATCAAGGCCTACGGGGAGGACGACGATCTGCAGGCCATGGCCAACCTGGCCGTGTTCGCCGGGATCCGCAAGGACATCGCCGAGATGGGCGAGAACGAGAAGGAGGTTCTCACCGACATGCTCCTTCTCATGGACAAGTACGATCTCTATGGAAACATGGCCATTCCCAAGACGCACGACACGACGCACGACGTGCCCGTCCTCTACAGGATCACGGCCGGCTCGGGCGGCGTCTTTGTGAACCCGGCCCTCACCGAGCCCTTCGGGCTCACGCTGATCGAGGCGGCGGGGTGCGGGCTCCCGATCGTGGCCACCAACGACGGCGGGCCGACCGATATCGTGAAGAACTGTTCCAACGGGATCCTCGTCGACGTGACGAAGACCGATGAGATCGCCCGGGTCGCCCGGTCGATCCTGGCGAACCGGAAGAAGTGGAAATCCTTCTCTTCGAGCGGCATCAACGGGGTGAGGGAATGCTACACCTGGGAAGCCCACTGCGGGACCTACCTCGAATCCCTGTCCGACGTGTTCGCCGCCCGGCAGCCCAAGGCCGGGAAGGGAGCGGTCCGGGGGAGGTCGGTCGGCGAGAGGGTGGCCGGTTTCAGCAGCCTGATCGTCACCGACATCGACAACACCCTCACCGGTGACGACGAATCGCAGAAGGAGTTCCTGGCTCTCGTGAAGGAGCACAGGGAGAGGCTCGGATTCTGTCTGGCCACGGGGCGCACCGTGGAATCGACCGTCGACTTTCTCGCCGAAAACAGTATTCCGTCTCCCGACATCCTCATTTCGTCGGTAGGCACGGAGATCCACTACTCGCGCAGCCTGATCGAGGACAAGGGCTGGGCTTCGCACATCTCCCATGGCTGGAACAGGGAGAAGGTCGTCGATCTCCTCTCGCAGGTCGATTTTCTCGAGCTCCAGGAGCACGAGAACCAGCGCACCTTCAAGATCAGCTTCTACATGAAACCCCACCCCGACCGCATCCCGTCGATCTATGCCCTCATGGAGAAGAACCGCCTCCGCGTGAGCGTGGTCTATTCCCACCAGAGCTACCTCGACGTTCTTCCCTACAGGGCTTCCAAGGGGAAGGCCGTGAAGTACCTCTCGTCCAAATGGCACATCGCGCCGGACAACATCATCGTCTGCGGCGACTCGGGAAACGACGAGGAGATGATGCGCGGCCAGTACAAGGGCGTGGTCGTGGCCAACTACAGCTCGGAAATGGAAAAGCTCAAGGGGCGCCGCAACGTCTACTTTTCCCCCGAGAACCACGCCGCCGGCATCCTCGACGGGATCCGGCATTACGGGCTGCTCGATGCGGAGGAAGCTCCGTCTCGGGGCGAAGCCAAACGGGGCGCAAAAGAGAAGGGCGCCGGCGGCATGGGAAGCGGAACGCCGCCGCCGCGGTAGACCGTGATCCCGCCGCGGTAGACATCCAGCCCGCCTCGGTCCGCCCGGGCCGGTTATTCCTCCTCCTTCCAGGCCGGGTCTTCTTTGAATTCTTCGATCATCTTTTTCTTTGCGGCGTCGTCGAGCCATGAGGATCGGAGCGATTCGAGGATGAGCGTCCGGATATCATCGCGTGTGAATCCCAGCTCCCGGTGAAGGGCCAGGAGCTCGCCGGCCAGGGAATTTCCGAACATGGCGGGGTCGTCCGTGTTGACCGTCACCCGCACGCCCCGTTCCCGGAAGCGGCCGATCGGGTGGTCGGAGAGGGAGGGCACGACCCCGGTCATCACGTTCGAGAGGGGGCACATTTCGAGGGGGATTTTGGTGCGGGCGAGGAGGTCGACGAGTGCGGAATCCTCTGCGGCTCGCGTGCCGTGTCCGATCCGGTCGGGCTCGAGGCTGCGGACGGCGCCACGGACGCTTTCGGGGCCGGCCGCCTCGCCGGCGTGGACGGTCGTTCCGAAGCCGAGCCGCCGCGCCTCGGCGAAGAGCGCGGCGTAGGGCTCGGGTGGGAAATCCCTTTCCGTTCCGCCGATGCCGATGCCGATCACGCCGAGGTCCTTTTTGATTTCGCTGCAGAGGGCGAGGGTGCGGGCGCCCCTCTTCGGCCCGAAGTCGCGGACCAGGTCGACGATGAGGGCGATCTCCACGCCGGGCGCGCGGGACAGCCCCGTGCGGATCGATTGGGCGAGCCGCTGCACCTCGAGCCCGTGGCGCTCGAAATCACCGGGCGAGAAGAAGACCTCGGCGTAGCGGATTTTCTGCCTCGCGAGATCGCGCGCCGCGCCCTCGGCGATGAGGGTGAAGTCCTCGTACTCGCGCAGGAAACCGTTCTTCCAGAGCCAGGTCTCGATGAAGTGGTCGAAGTTTCGGTATGTGAAGAGCTCATCGAGCGATCTCCGGTCGGGAACGGCGCGGTCGCCGCCGTACTTGCCGATCAGCTCCCAGAGCGTGTCGAGCGGGATCGCGCCCTCGAGGTGGAGGTGGAGCTCGGCCTTGGGGATCCCGTCGAGCCAGTCCTTCATGGAGGATTCCTTCGCGGATGAAGGATTTGATGGCGTGTCCTTTCTCATTGGTGCCGTCGCTCCGGTCGATGTGCGATCTCCGCTTGACGATGCCGTTCATACCATCATGCGCGCGGGAAAAGAAGTTCTTTCGCGTTGCCGGCGGCATTGTGACCCACGTGTATGTCCCCCGTGGGGCCGGGACAAAACCTCGACGTGAAGCTCGATCAACATTTTTTCTCCCCCTGTTTCGGG
>CAZWHE010000189.1:0-6593 GCA_964633825.1 uncultured Phycisphaerales bacterium
CTTGACTCTTTGGACGTGCTCACCTCCGATAACCCGCGCCACACGGCTTATCACGACGCCAATCGAAAAGCCGGGCGATACATCGGCGAGATCCGCATTCAGTCCGAGTTCAAAGGGATAAAGGGACCTCGCTGTTCCTGGCTGCACGTCGATCCCGGCACCTTGAAGGAGCACGCCGAGACCGCGGGCTGGTGGTGCGATGTGGTCGTTCAAGACGAGAGCGGCGATTACCTGGCCCGGCTCACGAGATGAACCGGACCAGACGGCATCTTAAAAAGGAGAGGAATGGCCATGGAACAGTTGAAATACTACTTCACCGAGCTCGAGCTCTTCAAAATCCAGGACGTGGGCATCACGATCAGCCATATCGTCGTGGCTGTCTTTGCTTTTATTGCCGCACTGCTGGTTTCCAAGATCACACGAGTCATCGTGCAAAAACGGGTCTGCCGCCGCTTCGATTTGGATACGGGACTCGAATACGCTCTCTTGAAATTCATCCATTACCTGATCCTCGTGCTCGGTGTTTATATCGGGCTGACGACGATCAACGTCCCCCTGGGCCCGCTCGTCGGGCTGTTCGCCATACTCGGCGTGGGGATCGGGTTCGGCCTGCAGAACGTGGCTTCCAACTTCATCAGCGGGCTGATCCTGCTTTTCGAAAGACCCATCAAGGTCGGCGACCGCATCGAAGTGGACGGCGTGTGGGGCGACGTGATCCGGATCAACCTGAGAACGACGGTGGTGACGACGCCGGACAACATCAGCATCATCATTCCCAACTCCAAGATCCTCGACAACAATGTGGTTAACTTTTACTTTTCCAACCGCGACATGCGCCTGCACGTGCCCGTGGGCGTTGCTTACGGATCGGACATGGACCGGGTGACGTCGATCCTCGAGGAAATCGCCAAAGAAAACGAAAAGGTCCTGGCCGATCCCGCCCCACAGGTCCAGCTCCTGGAGTTCGGCGACTCGTCGCTCAACCTGGAACTGCTCTGCTGGATCCCCGACGCCGCAATGAAGTACGACATGCTCAACAGCCTGAACCGCCGGATCGACGAAAGATTCCGCGAAAGCGGCATCGAGATCCCCTACCCGCAGCGGGACCTGCGTTTCCGAAGCGCCGAGACCGCCATCCCGATTGCAAACAAGAGCGCCTGAAGCATCTCCCGCCGCCGGCCGACACAGACAGCGGGAGAAACTCGAATACCGGTCAACGATCGGATCGGGATGAACCGGAAGCCTTCTTCTTCTCCGCTTTTTTCTTCTTCTTCTCCATGGGAAGGCAGCCGCAGCCGCAGTTCTTCTTTTTCTTTGCCATGACGATCGCTCCTTTCCGGTTAAGTGTTTTAGCAGTTACTTAACTTATTGCGCAAAAAAAAGACCTATTTCTTGAAGGCCTTCAGTTCCTTCACTCTTTGCTTCACGTCTCGCAGTTCCTCTTTGAGATGCTTTTCATATTTCTTCAAAGCCTCCAGATCTGATTTGCTCGATTCGGCCTCTCTGAATCGTCCCGTTCCTTCGCAGCCGCACGTACAGACTTCGTTGAGTATCTCCCGGCAATTCTCCATCGCCTTTTCATCGATCGAATAGGGAATCCAGTATCCCTTTCTCTCGCTTCTCACCAGACCCGACTGCTTCAAGATTTTTAAATGCTGAGAAACGGCCGCCGGCGTGATTCCGAGCTTGGATGCGATCTCTTTCGTGCCCAACGGGCCTTTCGATTTTAAAAGTTCGATTATCCTGACGCGCGTTTCCACGCTCAGCACCTTGAACATTTCCGAGGGTTCGGCTTTCATGACGGACGGGCTGCCTCATTAAGTATTTTAGTATCTACTTAATTATAGTTCACAAAGATGCTCCTGTCAACTTTTTTCATGAAAAACTATGAAGGCCCGCATTTGGCGGGAACGCGCCAAGGCAGGCTATTATAATAGATAGGTAGAGATTGGACTGCACCCGCGTTGTCCCACGGCATAAGGAGAACACCGATGATCACCCTGAAAAGGCTGCCCCTGCTTTCCTACGCCGCTCTCTTCGGCGGTGTCACGGCCGCCGGATTCGCGATCGTCCGGACAAGCCATTTCGCCGACCATCCCCGGATTCTCTCGCTCGCCCTGACGCTTGACATCGCCGTTTTTCTGCCCTGCGCATATCTTTTTCTCGCCTGGAAGATGAAATGGCCCCTCGTCACGGCCGTTCCCGTCTTCCTGTTGTCGCTCGTCGCCGCGCACTGGGTGCTTCCGGCGGAAAACGAGAGCGATCTCGCTCTTCTCGAGCTCGCCCTCGGACCTCTCGAGGCGGCGGCGATCCTGTTCCTTGTGATCAAGACCCGGCGGGTGGCGCGGGAATATCGAAACAGGGAGAACCCCGACTTTCTCGAAGCGCTCGAGATCGCGCTGGGCAGGGTGATCAACGGGACCCGCGTCCTTCAGGTGCTGCTGACCGAAATCTGCGTCGTCTACTATGGACTGTTCGCCTGGCGAAAAAAACCCTCCCGCCCGGCAGGCGCCGCTGCGTTCACATATCACAAAAAATCCGGGTACGGCATGCTGGCCGGGGTGCTGATCTTCGTGATTGCAGTGGAAACATCCCTGCTGCACTTCCTTTTGAAGCCCCATGTCCCGCTTCTCGCGTGGCTGCTCACCGCTCTGAGCCTGTACGGCGTGATCTTCATTCTCGCAGACCTCAATGCCGCCCGCCTTCGCCCGATCCATATGGATGCCCGGAGCCTTGCCGTCCGCGTTGGACTCAGGTGGCGCTGCCGCATTCCGCTCTCGGATATCGCCGGCGTCGAAGCCGTAACTTTGAGCATGGAGAACCGGGAAGGGTTTCTCAACGGGGTTTTGGTCGGGAACGGGAACGTCATCCTCATCCTGAGCAGGCCGGCTTTTGCCGTCGGTTTCTACGGAATGAGAAAGCGCTTCGACAGGATCGCTCTCGCCGTGGATGACGCGGGCTCCTTTCTGTCCGCTCTGAAAGCTCGCGGGATCGACGGGGCCTAAATGCCTGCGCGGCCCGGCTTCGCTTTTCACGAGGAGCATCTTCCGGGACCGGACGAGCGCGAAACACGGCGGACGCACTACGCCGCCGTCCTCGACGAGCTGGAACGAACCGTATGAAACTCAACCGGCTGTACGACGACCTCGCCGACCTGTGGCCCCTCGTCAGCCCGCCCGAAGACTACGCGGCCGGCGCAAAGAAGTGGCGCGACGTCCTGCGGGAAAAGCTCGGGCCGGGGCGACACGAGATCCTCGAGCTCGGCGCGGGCGGAGGGCACAACCTTTCGCACCTGACGGATGACTTCGAGGCGACGGCCGTCGATCTGTCGGAGAAGATGCTTCGCCATTCCATCAGGCTGAATCCCGGCGTCGATCACCACGCGGGAGACATGAGGACCGTCCGCTTGGGCAAAAAATTCAAAGCCGTCATCATTCATGACGCGATCAGTTATCTGTTGTCCGAGGACGACATCAGGCTCACCTTCGAAACCGTCGCGGCCCATCTCGAGCCGAGCGGCGTCTTTCTCGCTGCGCCCGACCACTTCAGGGAAACCTTTCAGGACCCGAACGTCCACTGCCACACGAGGTCGGACGGCGAAACCGTGCTCACCTTCATCGAATACGATTACGACCCCGATCCCGGCGACACGACGGTGGAATCCCTCATGTTCTATCTGATCAGGAAGGGCCGGCGCCTGCGCGTGGAGCGGGACCGGCATGTTTCGGGATTGTTTCCGCTCCAGACCTGGGTGCGCCTGATGGAGGAAGCGGGTTTCCGGGTGGGCCGGCTGCCGCTCAATCAAGAGGACGATTCGGGGCAGCCCTTCCTCTTCGTGGGAACGCCCCAGCACACAACACCATGAACGACCAAATCGACTACTGGAACAGCGTCGCCCAGGAGAAGTCGTTTCAACATCCCCTGAATTGGAAGCTCTTTCAACGGTACGTCTCCCCCGGCCAACCGATCCTCGATTACGGCTGCGGCTACGGACGCCTCTGCATCGAGTTGCGGGAGAAGGGTTATCGGAACGTGATCGGCGTCGACTCGTCGCCCAAAATGATCGAGCGCGGCCGGCTCGAAGACGCCGATCTCGATCTCCGCGTGCTGGAGGGTTCGAGTCTTCCCTTTGACGACGAATCGTTCGACGCCGTTCTCATGTTCACCCTACTGACCTGCATCCCCGCGGACGAGGAGCAAAAGAACGTCGTCGACGAAGCCGCGCGGGTCCTGCGCCCGAAAGGGATTCTGTACATGAGCGACATGCCGCTCCAGAAGGACGAGCGGAACAAGCAGCGATACCGGAAGTGGGCCGACACGTTCGGCGCTTACGGCATTTTCCGTTTGCCCGAAGGCGTTGTCTGCCGCCACCTTGAAATGAGCCGGATCGAATCGCTCACAGCGTGTTTCGACACGATCGAGACCGCAAAGATCGACGTTGTGACGATGAACAAGAACCCGGCCAGGGCGTTTCAGTATTTCGGGCGGAAGCGGGCCGGCCATACATAAAAATCACAAAAGGGTACAGCGCACTTTCGTAAATACTTGATTAATAATGCGGACGGGTTTTTTCAGACCGACAGGCCCTACCGAAGAATATAGCTAGTCCCCTTGGTGTGGCCTCGCCTGTCCAACATGCCCTGGTCGGTGAGCTTGCGCAACTTCGTGCGTGCGGTGCGGTCGGTGCACCCAAGGGCTTCGGCAACGCCCTTCGAGTCGATCTCGCCACGCTTGGCAGCGAGTTGGAGTACTTTCTCCAAGTCGCGAGGCAGATCGGCAGCCCATCGCCATTTGGACGAAACTTGCGTAAAATTTCCCTTGAGGATAAACTGAGCCGGAGGCAGCAATGCCCGCGCAAGAGCTGATTGGGCGACCTCGATGCCGGTCCCCCAGCCCTCGATGAGGCCCATCTCCTCCAGGACGCGGCCCACAACCGGATTGCGCAGAACAGATACGCCGGCGCCGAGGTCGCTCAGTTCGAGGCCCGGCGGCAGCGCGCCGGGATTCGTAATCTCGATGACGTCGTCGAAAATCGCCACTCGCACCGGCCCTGTGCCTGTCCCGTAATCACGGTGGCAGAGCGCGTTCACCAGAAACTCCCGCATGCTCTCCTCGGGATATGCGTACATCTCGGACCGGCCCCTGGCGGATCGGACGGCTCGTCGCGCAACATGCGTCTTGATGAACGTCAGCCCCTCGTTGTATAGCGTCACGAGCGGCCCGCTGACCGACCGCTTGTCCAGAAACTCGTTCGCCTCCGTTCCACGAAACCGCGCCAACTCCAGGCCGTTTTGGGGAAGGCGCTCGCCAGGCTCTTCCGCGAACAGCAGAATGCCGGCATTGGTGGCAACGGTCTGGTCGCCGAGCCGCGTGGCGAAACGCATCTTGGTCAGCCACCTCGCGTCGACACGGCGAGTCGGAGCGATGTCCCGGACCGCCTTTCGGGCCTCCAGGTAGACGTCGAGATGAGACCGAGAGAGTCGGGATACTGTTGTTCCGAGACAGGGCTCGGCATCGAACGATGTGTTCTGCGAGCGCAAGCGCATGGACTCCAGGTTGCTCGGGCTCGCCCGCCGGGTTGATGCCCCAATCCGAACAAACGCCCCCTCCTCAACGCCTTTGCTCGCCAGATAGTAGGGCTGCTGATAGCCGCGTTCCACGCTCACGACGATAACGAGTCGGTCGTCGATTCTGGTGGTCTTCACGATAGGAACGACTGCTGGCTCGATGAGCTGGACAGTCCAGGATCCCAGCTTTTGCTCGTAGTCTCGCGCGGTACGCGGATCGACACCCACAATCGAACCGTCGTCATCATCCACCCCGATGATAAGCTCCCCACCAGCAGTGTTCGCAAAAGCGACAATCGTGGAAAGGGCGTTGTCTCTGTCCGGGAGCTCACGCTTGAATTCGACGGTGGTTCCCTCGCCGATTCGAACGAGTTCGTGGATTTCCATGGCAGATACTCCTCTTTCCGAATACTTCCGAATAATTATATTCGGAAATATTCGGAAATCAAGGGGATCCGGGGATTTTATAAGCGATTCGATTTATCTCTTCCAAATCCCTGGATGTTGAAAACGATCGAGATGAAGCGTCTCAGCATCTCCGAGAACCACTCCTGTCACTTCCCAGCCGGACCGCTCCAGTGCGTGCGCACAACAGCCGCGGCGCCGGTGATGGGCGCCGCGGCCGTTCGTCTGTTTTCGGTCAATGATCTATTCAACCTCTATAACGAACAGGTTCGTCAGCTCCGACCCCGACGCCGGCGAGCCGAGAAGAGCTTGGAAGGGTCGCTCATCGCCGGTCTGCCAGGAAAACGGAACCGGGCTGGAAAGCACGAGAACGCCATTCGATGGAATGGCGCCGATGTCATGCTGCCACACTATGGGCAGCTGGAGATAGAGGTCGCCGTAGAGTGTCGACTGGGGCGGATCCTGTATCCCCGAGCCGAGGGCGAGGGTGACGGGCGCTGTTGCGGGCTCGCCCACGACGCACACGTCGATGCTTCCTCCGGGCATGAAGTCTCCCGTGAAATAGAGGTGCCTGTGGAATTCGTCCGCGCCTATATCGGCCGTGCTGTTCGCGATACGCGG
>CAZWHE010000190.1:0-6583 GCA_964633825.1 uncultured Phycisphaerales bacterium
GAAAATCGCTTCGGGACCATCCGACAGGAGAGTGGAGAGAAGAGTCACCCCGCTGACCGGATATCCGTTGATGCTGCCCCAACTGAGGAGGAGTCCCATGGCGGCGTTGACAATGCCGAGAAGTGCGACACCATCGGCAAAGGTTCTTCGTCTTTTGAGTCCGAGAACCCTGGCGCGTTCACGTCCCATGTTTGAGATTCTCCTGAAGCGGATCGAGCGGTTTCGGGACATCCTTTTTATACCTCTCTTGAACCGGCCGAGACAAGAGTGTTGCCGGTTGAGCTGCGGTCTGCATGGCGGTAGGGTTTCTCGTGCGGATAAAAATCTTCTTTGAGCGCGTCACCCGGGTAAGTTGTAATGAACGCGCAAGGTGTTCCGGCTGCCGCTCAACAGGCGGCTGCCGGGCGGCATAACGCGGGAGAAAGTACGGATGGCGAGAAGGATTCGCATTGTTTGGAAGCTGAGCGCGATCATCATCGTGATTGTCAGCGTGATCGTTGTGATCACCGGCTATGTGGGCAATCTCATTTGCGCTCACTACTCTCTCGAATCGGCTCGCGCTGTTCTCCGGTTCAATTCCGAGTCGATCATCAAAGGCATCGGAAGGATGATGTTGAACCGGAACAACGCCGCCGTGAAAGAGTATATCGGGGATCTTTCGGAGGGAAGCGATGTCTACGGCGACATCCGGCTCGTTTCGCACTATTCCGGCGAGGTCGTTGTTTCCAGGTACGATTCCGAAGGAATCATCATCGACAGAGAAGACAGGTCCTGCTTGTTTTGTCACGGCTTGAGCGACCCTTCCGAAATGCAGGGAGTCGCGAGCTTTGACGAGATCATCGATCTCGCCGACGGTTCGAGACTGCTCTCCCACGTCACTCCCATCATCAACGAGCCGGGCTGCCGGTCGGCGGACTGCCATGCCCATGCGGATGCAGGTTCGAATCTGGGATTCCTTGACATCGATTATTCCCTCGAGAGGGTGGACGTCTTGGCGTCGGCGCGCAACGCCCAAACGTACCTGACGATTGTTATCGCAATCGTTGTGAGTTTTCTCGCGTTCTGGTTCCTGTTCCAGCGTTTTTTCGGCGGGCCGTTCGGCGCGCTTCTGTCCGGGATCAGAAGGATTTCAGAGGGCCGTCTCGATTTCAGGTTCGACGCGTCCCGCAGCGACGAGATCGGCGTGCTCGAAAAATCCTTCAACACCATGACTTCAAGGATTCAAAGCCATCAGGCCGAGCTGAAGAACGCCATGGATTATCTGGAAGGGATCGTCGAGAATTCGGCCGACATCATCATCACCGTCAATCCCGAGGGCCGGATCCAAACGTTCAACAGAGGCGCCGAAAACGCGCTCGGTCACAAGCGCCGCGAGATCGTTGGGAAGAGAATCGAAACGCTCTTTGCCGATCCCAACGAAAGGAACGCGGCCATCGCGCGCCTCACCCACACGGACAATGTGAGGAACTATGAAACCCGTTTCCTCACGAAAGACGGCCGTGTGCGGCATGTTCTCCTCACATTGTCGCGCCTGCGCGATCCGGAGGGGGCGCCGATCGGAACCTTCGGAATCAGCAAGGACATCACAGAAGAAAAGAACCTGCAGAAACAGTTGATACAGTCGGAGAGGTTTGCCGCAATCGGCCAGGCCATGGCCGGGATCCAGCACGCCATCAAAAACATGCTCAACGCCCTGAAGGGAGGCGCCTACATCGTCGAGAGGGGCCTGGCCAAGGACGACCGCGAGATGATTTCCGAAGGGTGGGTCATGGCCGAAGAGGGTATTTCGAGGATCACGGCTCTTTCCATGAGCATGCTGAACTACGTTAAAGAATGGAAACCAAACCTCAAAGAGACCAAACCGGATGTTCTCGCCAACGACATTGTCGGCGTGGTCCGGCAGAGCGCCGCCGACAAGGGCGTCGAGGTTCGCGCAGAAGTCCCTGATACGCGCGCTCTCCTGATCTGCGATCCCGAAATGATCCAGATGGCCCTGATGGATATCGTGTCCAACGCCGTTGACGCCTGCACATGGAAGGATTACGGGGATGGACAAACGCCCCGTGTTTTGGTGAGTGTCGCGGTGGGCGGGAACGGGACGCAGGCTCTTTTCGAGGTTCGTGACAACGGCTGCGGCATGACCGAAGAGATCAGGAAGGACATATTCACACCATTTTTCAGCACGAAAAAGAAATGGGGCACAGGTTTGGGGTTGGCACTCACCTCCAGAATCATTAATCTACATGGAGGTCGAATCAACGTGGAGTCCGAACCGAACCGCGGTACGGTATTCCGAATAACTCTTCCCCTGAAAGGGCCCGGTGCTGACAAGGAGGATGATTGATGGCCAAGAAGGTTCTCATAATAGACGATGACCGGAATGCTGTTAAATTCCTGTCCGTTATCCTGAGCGAGAACGGGTACGAGCCCTTCGGCGCCTATGACGGAAGCGAAGGCCATGACAAGGTCGGAGAAATTAATCCCGATCTCATCATTCTCGACGTGATGATGCCCAAGAAAACGGGATTCGTGCTCTTCAGGCAGCTCAGAAAGAGCGAGGAGACCAAGGACATCCCGGTTCTCATGCTGACCGGCGTGGCCGGGGTTCTCAACGACCTCGACAAACAAAGCGACGATACTTTCGAAAAGCCTTACGACAGTCTCAGAGAGACGCTGCGAAAAGCGATCCTCAAGATGCGCGATGAAGGCCTGATCAAGCCGGATATGTTCGTGGACAAGCCCGTCGATCCGGATGACTTAATAGGCAGGGTCAAAAACCTTATCGGATAGTCACTTCGATCCTCACCGGCCGGCGTTCCCCTGTTTGTGAAACGGACCGCTGAGCCTGTCGGCCACGAGCTCGTTCAGGGAACACATGGCCCTTTCCGCCGTCGTGAAGGTGGGAACGCCTCCCCCCTCGAGAGTATTGACGAGAGTGTTGTACATATCGCCCGCCAAAATCGAAACAACGATCGGTTTGTCGTGGGTGTGATACTGCCTCAGGATCCGTTTCGCCACGTTTTCGGCTTCCCCGCTGATCTCGTCCTGCGTGGTGTGAAGCGCTACGGTGTGAGGCACCATCGAGATGAGCAGGCTGTCCACGTTCGGGTCCTCGAGAAGGACCTGAATGCACCGTTCGAAGAGGACGTCGTCTCCCATTGGGGTCAGGTCGAGAAATGGATTGACGGCCACGAAAGGAGGCAGGATATTGCCGAGCTTCTCCCTTGTCTCGGAAGTGAAAGCCCCGAGGGTCAGGCCGCCCAGATTGTCGGCCGCGTAGGTGCTTTCAAATCCCGCATTGACCACGCCCGCAACGTTCCGGCCCCGCACTTTCTTGCCGCTCAGGAGGGCGAAGGTCTTGACGAGGTCGCTGTAATCGAGGAGGCTCTCGGCGATGATGAGCCGGGCCTGCTGGAACGCGGCCTTGGCGATCTCGTAGTCGCCGGCCATGGATGCCGTGTGCGAGGCCGCGGCCCGTGATCCCGCGTCGGTTCGTCCCGCTTTGTAAATGATCACGGGTTTTTTGATGTTCCTCACAGCGTTGAAGAACTCGCGTCCGCCCCCTGATTTGTAGCCTTCGATGTAGAGAGCGAGAACATCGATATCCGGGCTCTTGTCCAGGTAGGCGGCCAGATCGCCGGCATCCACGTCGAGCTGGTTTCCGTAGCTCACAACGACGCGGGGGCTGATGGCGTACCTCAGCCTGTCGAGAAGCGTCACACCGAGGCCGCCGCTCTGGGTGATGAGAGCGACGTTGCGGACTTTTTCCCTGGCGTGCGCCATTTCGAGCTTGCGCCGGGGAACGAAGATGCAGTTGAGCCCCGGCTCGTCGGCGGAAGGCGTGTAAAACACTCCCAGACAGTTCGGTCCGAGAATGCGCATGCCTTTCTTTTTCGCGATCTCGAGAAGAGATTCCTCCTCTTTCCGGTCGCCGCTCACCTCGGAGAAACCGCCCGGGATGAGGATCGCGGCCTTGACTCCGTTCGCCGCGGCATCGGCCACCACCGCCCGGGCCGCGCGAGCCGGGACCGTGACGATGACGAGATCGACCTTCTCGTCGATCTCGGCCAGCGACTTGTAGAAGGGATATTCGGCGTCCCGGAGAGTGACGGACCCGCCCTTGGGATTGAGTACGAAAAGATCTTTCCTCCCCAGGCCGTGAAGGAGAGAAGCGATGATGTTGCCCATCTTCTCATCGTCTTCGGCCGACACACCGGCAACGGCCACGCCCCGGGGCTCGAAGAAAGCATCGAGGTTGTGAGTGTCGGGCTCGGTCTGTACGGCGATCGATTCTTCCCGCGGCATGAAGCTCCCGAGGCCGTCGAGGGCGATGAGATCTCCGTCCCTGTTGAACACGATGGGATTGACTTCGAGCTCGTTGATGACGTAGCGGCTGTGAGCGCCGCCGGGAAGCGCGGGGGAGAAGCTGGAGTAATGGGCGGAAAGGAGCGAAAACCTGTAAAAGGTCTCGGTCAGTGCGCCGATGAAATCATCGAGCCCTTCCTCGATGTATCGGAGAATGATGCCCGTGTTCTCGAGGAGGCGGCGGCAGCCGTCCCGGTCGAGGGGGGTGAGCATCATGTTGGGCGGGGAATAGTACTTGGCAAAATGTTCGGCGTCGTGCCCGCCCTTGCTGAAGGAGATGACCGGTCCGAAAGCCAGGTTTTCGCGGATCGCAATGAGAAGCTCTCGCCCCAGTTCCTTCGAATAATCGACAAACTCGGTCAGAAGAAACCCTTTGATCTTTGGGGGGGTGTTGAAGGAAGGGTGGCGTGGTATGGACGTGCGCATCTCGTCCATGGCCTCGACCACGGCGTCGACTTCTTTCACGACTTTGCGGATGCCGCCGATGCGGGCCTTGTGGGGTGTGTGGGGGGAGATCACTTTGACCATGAGGTGTGGGCCGGTGAAAGTGCCGAGGAGCTCCCGGGTTACTTGGCCCAGGTTGTCGACCGTGCAGTGGACGGGCGTTCTGATTCCCATGATCTTGAAAATACCGTAGATCTCATGCTCGAGCAGGGCCGACCGGCCGTCCCGAAGGGCCTTGCCGAGGATGGCATCGACGGCGTTTTCCTGTTCCGGCGGAAGCTTGGTGTCCCACATGTTGTGAACCTCATTGAAACGTCTTGTATCACCGGCTGTAACAAAACGTTCGATTATAACCCGTCTTGTCGAGGCCGCGCGTCGTTAAAAGCTCAATTTCCCTCAAACAGCACCGTATTATTTTGATTTACACTTGTTTTATAGGAAATTAACGCTTTAAATGGAACTTTCCAATTGAGCGATAACATTTATTGAGGGAATGAAATGAAGCTTTCCACACGTTGCCGGTATGCTGTTCGGTCCCTGCTCGACCTGACTCTTCACTCGAACGGAAGCCTTGTTCTTCTCAAGGATATCGCGAAGCGTCAGAGCATCTCCGTCAAGTATCTGGAGAGCATTTTCGCCACTCTGAGGAGGGCCGGGGTCATCAAGGGGATCAGGGGAGCCAAGGGGGGGTACATGCTGATCAAGGATCCGGCTGAAGTGACTATCTACGATATCATATTCGCCATGCAGGGATTTATCGCTCCCGTCGGCTGTGTGGAAGACACGTGCAGCTGCAACAGGGTCGAGAACTGTGTGACACGGGGATTGTGGAGCAAGCTGACCGATTCGATTTCCGAGACTCTTAAGAGTTTTACCCTCGCCGATCTGGTGTGTGAGCACCGGAACCACAAGCCGGGGGTTTCTTCGAGCCGATGATCTTGGCGATCTTTTCTCTCCCCCTTTTCAGGACCACGCCGATGTTGGACTTGGTCAGGCCGGTTATTTCGGCGATCTCTCTGAGAGAGTGCTCCTCCAGATAGAAGAGACGCATGATTTCCCGGTCGCGGGCCGATATCCCGACCTCACCGGCGTGGAGAATCTCTAGGATCCTCTGCAGGCGCATTTCCTCCTCTTCTTCCTCTTCTTTCCGGATCAGCTTCTCGACCATGGAATGGCAGGCCTCGCGGCTCATCAGGTTGTCGTGAAGCCCGGGCCTCCTCTGGGTCCGTCTTTTTTCTTCCCTGCTGAAGTTGGCAATCACCCGGTAACACCAGGGAAAGAGATATTTCATGGGAAAGCGCTCTTTGGGAGTGGTCAGCTTCATGAAGAGAAGAGCGTACATCCTGTTCGTCACGATTTGGGCTTCCACGTTCGCCCTGATCGAATATATGACCCTCCCGCAGTAGGCGGAAAAGAGGGGGACCGTCAAGCGGTAGAAGTGGTCGAAAAAGTCGCTTTTCCCCGTTTTCTGGTAGTGGTGCAGCAGGGTTTTGCACACGTCCTGAAACCTGTCGAGATTTGGGGGAGGAGAGGATCCGTCAATGGACGAAAGAATCAGATCCCGGGCTCGGGTGAGCAGAACCTGAACTTCTTCCTTCATAGTGATCCCGATAGGTTCCTATATTCTTGCCCTGTGAGGCCTGATTGTAGTGGGAAGGAATCGGGCGAACAAGGGGAAAAAAAGGTGAACCGATCCCTTGACCGGTTCGATAAGAGTGTATAGAATTTCTTCAGGTTATGGATATAGAACGCGGGGTGGAGCAGTCTGGCAGCT
>CAZWHE010000191.1:0-6577 GCA_964633825.1 uncultured Phycisphaerales bacterium
ATCTCCGCCACCGAAATCGATGGTTTCAAATACAGCTTGGGAGAAAAATACTTCAATGAAATTAAAGCTTGGTTAAAGGCAAAGGAAGCGTTCGAGAAGGAAAATCCTGATAAGGAATTTACACAAGCCAAGCCCGTGAAAGCCAAAATCAAGATCTTGAAAAAGAACATCAAAACCAAGGAAAAGGCTTTCACTCTTTCGGCAAAGTATTAAATGTTATTACGTATTGTATCCCCCCTGCCTAACCCGGAATCTCAACAACGAATCGGGAGCCGTTTTCCGTGACATTGACATGTATGCTCCCACCATGCGCTCGGATGATCCCGTATGAGGAAGCAAGACCGAGTTCTTCGCGAAATCTGATGATCTTACGTGAGTACATCGGAATGAATGCCTGGTCCACGTCCTGCGCAAGCAAGACCGAGTGTATTCCTTCCAATACGATGACAACGGTCTCGTCTTTCTCGGCGAGGGAAAGCGATACCTCGATTCGGCCTTTCTTTTCATCTGTTCCTTTCAACAAAAACTGAAGCACACTCTTGAGTGCCGCCAGTATCTGGTCATAGTCAATCATCGATTCTTCCGGGAAATCTCCAAAATCAACGGTGACGGGGATTTCTAAACCGGTCTCTGTTCTGGCTTGATTGATTGCCGTAGTAATCAGGTTGTTCATGTTGGCGGGCATTTTTTTCGGCTTGCGCGCCCTGGAGAAATTTTCGAGTTCCCGTACTATCTGGACGATTCGGCCGGATTCCTTCTCCATGAGATTGTAGATCTCTTCGAATTCATGGGAGCTCATCTTGTATGCTTCCCGAGAGAGCAGGATTTGAAGAAAACCCCTTATCGTTGTGAGGGGATTGTTCACTTCAGGGGCCAATCCTTCCACGAAAGAAGCGAGAGCATCCATTCTGAGATCGATGGTGAGCCTGCTCTGCTCGAGTGAATTCTTGAATTCCCTTCTCAGGATAAAGGCGAGCTCATCAATAAAAAAGGGTTCGAGAATATAGGTGTCAACCCCGCTGATCAGTGCGCGCGAGGCTGTTTCTCTTTGATCAGCCTGAAAAGTGAAGATAATACGAATCGCGGGATAAGTCTTTTTGAGAGTTTTGATGACACTGAGCTCTTCGGGAAGAATCGACTCGCCGTCTATCAGACAAAGCGCCGGCTCCATCTTGAGAATGTCCGGGAAGAGATCGGAGAGAGATGAGTAAGCCCAGACTGTGGCTTGGTCGCCTAAAGCCCCTTCCATAAGGAGTTTGAGCTCACTCTTTCTCCGTTTGGTGACCAGGATTGCCGGAAGCATAAAAACTCTCTCGTCCGAAATTGAGAATAGGTTTCTCTTTCTGGACTGATACCGCGGTTAAAAGTTGTTCTTATAATATATTACCATACAATCAACAAGATATCAATAATTTTAAATACAATGGACTGCGGCGACTCCTCAATCTGTGTAATGCCTTTGTATTAACAATATTACAAGCTGCTTAACGGGAATTCATCTGGAGGTGTTTTTATGTTTGAAATTGAAAGCTCAATAGGGTCTATCGGATTTTAATCTCCTCCGAAAAGCTCGCTCTCCACGATTTCGCAGAGGATGTGACCGATCATGATGTGTGCTTCCTGAATGCGTGCCGTGTCGATCGACGGAACATTGAGTAAGAGTGCGGATTGTTTTTTCAGAAGCCCGCCCGATTCTCCGGTGAGTGCAATGACATGAGCGCCCATTTTTTTTGCAGTTTCCGCCGCTTTGACGATGTTTTGGGAATTGCCGCTTGTGGAGATGGCCAGGGCGACGTCACCCGAACGAACAGATGCCTTGACCAGACGGGATAGAGCCTCATCATAAGAATAATCATTGGAAGTTGCAGTGAGGGCCGAGAGCCCGCTTCCGATTGCCAAAGCCGGCAGCCCCTCTCGATCCTTTCTAAAGCGGCAAAGGAGCTCACCCTCGATATGAAGGGCATCGGCTGCGCTCCCACCGTTCCCGAAAAGAACGACCTTCTTGTCCGCCCTGTAACATGCGATCAACGTCTGAGCGGCCTGTTCGATTTTATCCGACAATGTCTCCATCGTTTTTCTCATGGTCTCGGCATGCTCGTGAAACGCTCTTTTCACACATTCCATGATGACCTCGGTTGGGGATGGATTGTCCTGTGTCGATTGAAATAAGTCGAATGATAGTAACATTTTTCGTAAACACGGTCCAACATGACCTCGGGTGATTTTCCTTGAAATCCTCTATGATCTCCTGATGATAGCACTGAAAGATTTTTTTAAGGTCGGATATAAATTTTCGAGAGGAGGCGATCGGTTTGGCATCGGAGAGCAGACTCAAAATTCTCCTTGCTGATGATGAAAAAACGATTCGGGTCACTCTGGGAGATGATCTCCGGGCGGCCGGTCACGATGTCGTCGATGTGGGACACGGCGATGACGCTGTCAGGGCTCTTGAAGAAGATGTTTTCGATCTTGTTATTACCGACATCCGGATGCCGGGCGCCGACGGGCATCAGATCCTGAAGAAGGCGAAAACGATCCGATCCGAAACCGAGGTTATAGTCATCACGGGATTTGGAACAGTGGAATCGGCTGTTGAAGCGATGCGCGCCGGGGCATTCAATTATATCCTCAAACCCTTTCTCAACACCGACATTCTCCTTTGTCTCGACAGGATCATCAAAGTGAAAGGTCTGCTCGAAGACAACCGCAGGCTCAAAGATCAGCTGGGAAAACTGACCGGCATCGAGAACATCATCGGGAAGTCCCGTTCTATGCAAGAAGTGCTCAAGGTAGTGCGCAGCGTTGCCGGCAGCGACGCTTCGATCTTGATAGAAGGGGAAAGCGGCACAGGGAAAGAAGTGATCGCCCGGGCGATTCACATGAACTCCGACCGGAGCGGTTTGGAGTTCGTGGCGGTGTCGTGCGGCGCCCTTCCCGAGACCTTGCTGGAAACAGAGCTCTTCGGCCATGAGAAGGGAGCTTTCACCGATGCCCGCAAGGAGCGGAAGGGTCGTTTCGAGGTGGCAGACGGGGGAACGATCTTTCTCGACGATATCGATGACGTTCCTCTTTCCACGCAGGTCAAGCTACTCCGTGCTTTGCAGGAGCGCGAGATCGTTCGCGTGGGGGGGGAAAGAGCGATCAGTGTCGATATCCGCGTGATTTCAGCCACGAAACGAGACCTGAGAGAACTGATATCGGACGGCAAGTTCAGGGAAGATCTTTTTTATCGTCTGAACGTTGTCCCCATCAAGCTCCCGCCCCTCCGTGACAGAAAGGACGACATCCCCGTGCTGGTCGACCACTTCATCCGGATCCAGTCCCAGCCCGGCCGTGAATACAGCGTGAAGCCCGAGGTCATGGACGCCCTGCTGCAATATTCCTGGCCCGGCAACGTGAGGGAGCTCGAGAACGCCGTCGAGCGTGCCATAGTGCTCGCCGGAGCGGGGCGCTACCTGAAAAAGGAAAATCTTCTTCGTCTTTCCGATCAGTTCAGAAACGCTCCGGAACTTCCCGGCCGTAAAAAAACACTGAAGGAAGCCGTGATGGAGGCTGAAAGGAAACAGATCATCAAAGTCATCAAGTCAACGGGGGGGCACCGCGCCCAGGCGGCGATGATCCTCGGGATCAGCCGCAAGAGTCTCTGGGAAAAACTGCGGGATTACAACATCGAGGCCTGACATGAAGGGCGATGTCCTGATTGCGGCGGACTTTCATCTTTCATCCGAAGATCCCCGGGGGGTTGAGTCCTTCGTTTCTTTCATCAAGGAGAGGGTGTCCGGAGCCGCCGCATTTTATATTCTCGGTGATCTTTTTGATCTCTGGATCGGCCCGTCTCAGCTGGATGAATCCGTTCTCCGCCCTGCTTTTGATGCTCTCCGCACGCTCTCTGAAAATGGCACGCAGGTGACGCTTCTTCACGGCAACAGAGACTTTTTACTGGGAAGGGCTGAATCGGAAGCGCTCGGGGCCGAAATCCCGGGCGAGAGCGTCGAGAGGCTCATCCAGGGAAAACGTCTTTTTCTGACCCACGGCGACATCTTCTGCCCTCAAGATAAATCATATCAGCGACTCAAAAAAATCCTCAGAACCCCATTGGTTCGCCGCATGGTGCGCATTATCCCTGATTTGTTGCTTCACTTCTGTGCCGGATGGTTGCGCACGCGCTCGAAGAAAGCCCTCTCTCGCAAGGACAGAAAGATCATGTCGATCCATGTTCCTCTCGTGGAGACTCTCGCGTGTGAAATGGGGATCGATGCTGTTTTTTGCGGCCATTTCCATCAACCCCAAGACCGGATTCTTGAAGGAGGGGGCCGGCTGATCGTCCTCTCTGAGTGGCGGGACCAAAAAGGGACTTATATCGTCTGCAGGGAGGGGTGTTTCGAGGTCTGTCAGGCAAAGACTTCGATCGAAACTCAGTAAATCCTTTTGAACAACAGAAAAAATCATATCTTTGCATTTTTCCTTGTTTCCCTTTCTCTCAGCGGCTAAGATTTTCCACTTTCGCTCGTTATGAAAAAAAGCGTTGTCATAACACTGGACGGCCCCTCTGGAGCCGGCAAGAGCACTGTGGCCCGGGCGGTGGCTCGGAAGCTCCGTTATCGGTATCTCGATACGGGCGCCATGTACCGCACTGTCGCGCTGGCGGTCCTCAGGGCCGGTCTTACAACCGATCCGCCGAACAAGAAAGAGATCGGCCGGCTTCTTGAAAAGATCAAAATCGAGCTTGGTGAGGGGGGTCGTGTTCTCCTCAACGGCAAGGAGGTCGAGAGCGAGATCAGGAGTGAGGAGGTGACGGCTGCGGTTTCGGCTGTCTCCGCGCTTCCCGCGGTCAGAAAGAAAATGGTTGCCCTCCAGCGGGCGTTTGCATTGGAGGGGCCCCTTGTGGTTGAAGGCCGGGACACGGGCACTGTCGTCTTTCCCGAGTCTCCCCGCAGGTTTTTTCTCGACGCGGATTTGAAAACACGGACGAGGCGCAGGATCCTCCAGCAAGAAAAAGAGGGTTGGAGCAACGCGCCTCAGGAGGTCGTGATCCGCGATCTGGAGGGGCGTGACAGAAAGGACAGCGAGCGCCGGCATTCACCTTTGATTCGGGAGGGTCTCGAGGTCATCGATACGACCGACATGAGCTTCGATGAAGTTGTCGAGACGATTCTGAAAAGGGTGCAACAGAGTCGAAGGTTTGATAATCGATGAAAACAGTGGGACCGCCCTTGCGGTGAGGGCGGCTGTTATTGTGTTGTTGTTTTGTAGATTGTTTATCAGTTTCGGAAGGTTCGTTTAATGGTTGGAAAAAGCAAAAAAATACTCAAGAAGTACGATGTGGAAGATGAAGTGCTCGATACGGCCGTTATTGATGCCATGGGGGGTTCGTCCGACGATGAGCTCGTTGGGCTCTATGAGGATTCCATCAAGCATTTTACTGCGAACTCCATCATCAAAGGCAAAGTTCTCAAAGTCCTCAACAATGAGGTCATCGTTGATATCGGGTACAAATCGGAAGGGATCGTCAATATACAGGAATTCAGTGATCCCGAATCAATCAGTGAGAACGATGAAATAGAAGTTCTTCTCGAAACCATTGAGGACGAATCGGGCCTGATGGTTCTTTCCAAGCGCAAAGCCGACCGCGCGCGGGGATGGGAAAAGGTCATTGCCACATGCAAGGAGGGGGACACTGTTACGGGAAAGGTCATCCGCAAGATCAAAGGCGGGCTTCTCGTGGATATCGGCGTTCCCGTTTTCCTGCCCGCTTCACAGGTATCGATCCGTCGCTCAAAGGATATCGCCGAATACATCGATAAAGAGGTGGAGTGCAAGATCATCAAGATCGACGAGGTGAGGATGAACATCGTTGTCTCGCGAAGAAGGTTGATCGAGGAGCAGAGAGAAGAGCAAAAGGAGAAGATCCTTGCCGAGCTCGAAGAAGGACAGATCCGATCCGGCGTGGTCAAGAACATCGCCGATTTCGGCGCGTTTGTAGATCTCGGCGGCATCGATGGCCTGCTTCACATCACCGATATGTCCTGGGGTAGAATCAATCATCCTTCTGAACTGCTTGAAATCGATGCGGAAATCGATGTGATGGTTCTCAAGTTCGACAAGGAGCGTGGAAGAATCGCTCTCGGTCTCAAGCAGAAAACCCAGTCTCCCTGGCTGACCGTGCATGATAAATATCCCGTCGGTTCCAAAGTGGTCGGCGAGGTGGTCAATATCATGCCGTACGGAGCTTTCGTCAAACTCGAGGAAGGAATCGAAGGACTGGTTCATATATCGGAAATGTCGTGGACACGCCGGGTCAATCACCCTTCGGAAGTTGTCTCGCTCAACGATCAGGTGGAAGTGGCCGTTCTCGACATCAACACGGAAAAACAGGAAATCTCGCTCAGCATCAAACAGACCGATGTGAATCCCTGGGACCTTGTGGAACAACGTTATCCTCCGGGAACGATCATCGAAGGCCTTGTGAGAAATATCACCTCCTACGGGGCTTTTGTCGAAATCGAAGAGGGGATCGACGGGCTCCTTCACGTTTCCGACCTATCGTGGACCAAGAAAATCAACCATCCCAACGAAT
>CAZWHE010000192.1:0-6508 GCA_964633825.1 uncultured Phycisphaerales bacterium
CGGAAAGGAAGTCGGAGCGCTTCCAATAACCGAATCGATCGCCCCGAGGACGATGGCGCTGCCTTTCCACAATAATCTTGCTGAAAAAGAGATCGATCGCGTGGTCGAGGTTCTGGCCGCTGCGATCGATCGTCAGTAAGAACCGGTTTTATGGAAAATTGTTACTGGCCCCCTCCTGTTTCGGGCGCCCACCAGCGTATCAGAACAGGATCGTGTAACATGCTCCGTCCGTTATTGCTGATGTCCTCCAGCCTGTACCAATAGGGCCGGCCCGGATCCACCCCCCTGTCGATATGGATGTAACTGGCGCCGTGCGTGGGGCCCCCTTTCGAAGGGATGAGATGGTCCGTTATGCGGGTGAATTCGCTTTCCCCCGAAATCTGGTTCTTGCGCCGCCAGATGTGAAAACCGGCGTTGTCGATCTCGGAAGCGGTTTCCCATTTTACGACCGCTGTTCTTTTATAACCCGCGGCCACGAAGGAGACGAGCTCGACGAGATCGGGGCCGAGTTTATAGTAGACCGTCCCGTTCCACTGCCTGGGGTAAAATGTGCTGCTGAACGTACCACCCTGTCCGGAGTTGGTGATCAGGCTGAGGTCAGAGTTCGAATAGGTGGTGGGCCCGCCGTTGGTATATTTGAGACCGCCTGTGACGACATCGACATACATGCCGTAGGTCAAGCCCCCGCTGAAGCTGACACCGGCTGCGCCGGGAAGATCGATATAGGTGTGGTTGTCGGAGCCCTGGCCCGTCCCCGTGCCGGAGGCGAGCAGGGTCCAGGCGCCGGGGTTGGTCTCGTAGCCGACGCATGTGCCGCTCTTGTAATAGACGTCGACCGAAACCGCGCTGGTCGCGCTTGTGTTGATATCGATCCCCATGATCTCCTCGATATCCCAGTACGGGATGATGTCGAAGGTGTTGCCCTGAGAGCCGTTGTTTTGTGCGAAGAGGGTCGTCAAGCTTCCCATGTTCGGCGGAGCCTCGACCTTGATCTCGTCGAAGGCGAACCCGTCCGTCGGTATCCCGTAGTTGTCCTTCCAGGAGAAGCGGATCTTGAAATCGCTCGTGAGCGAAATACCGGCGTTGGAAGCGGCTAGGTCGATGTCGAGCGTTTTCAGCATGTAGGTGTCCGTACCGTCCCACAGGTCAAGGGCCTTGTGGTACGTTATATCGTCATCGCTGATGAAAACACCGTCCTCGGAATCGCTTTCGTCGCCGAACTCCTTCCACATGAACTCGAGGTTGCACTCCGGCACTGTCAGGAGGTCGACGGTGAGTGTCATCGTTCCGGTGCTGTTCGTGCCGT
Source organism: uncultured Phycisphaerales bacterium (assembly GCA_964633825.1). Lineage (GTDB taxonomy): Bacteria > Planctomycetota > B15-G4 > B15-G4 > CAYZWU01 > CAZWHE01. The sequence continues at coordinate 1,307 of CAZWHE010000192.1, forward strand.
TGGTCGACGAATCCATGGTTACATGATAGGTATCGATCGGTGTGTTGGCCGTTGTGATCTGGATCCGGCCCGCGCCTGTGGTGTCGGTCTCCCAGTAAGGGCCGAAGCTTCCCGATTCGAATCCGTCGTAGAAGGGGACGGTCGCCGCAACAATCGGGACCTCGACCTTGATCTCATCGAAGGCGAATCCGTCCGAAGCAATCGCGTAGTTGTCATACTGAGAGAAGCGGATCTTGAAATCGCTCGTGAGCGAAATGCCCGCCGCGGAAGCGGCCTGGTCGAGATCGAGAATTTTCTTTGTGTAGGTGGCTGTACCGCCGCTCAGATCGAGGGCCTTGTGGTACGTTACGTCGTCATCGCTGATGAAAATACCGTCATCATAATGAGGCTCGTCGCCGAACTCCTTCCACATGAACTCGAGATCGACCTCGGTCACCGACGAGAGGTCGATGGAGAGCGTCATCGTCACGTTGCTGTAAGTGCCGGTCGGATAGGCGTCCATGGTCACATGATAGGTGTCGATTGGCGTGTTGTTCGTTGTGATCTGGATCCGGCCGTTGTTGGTCGTGGCCGTGGCCCAGTAAGAGCCGAAGCTGCCCGACTCGAATCCGTCGTAAAAAGGAACGGACGCCACCCCGGGGGTGCCCGCTTCCCAGTTGTCGAAAGCGGGCTGCTTGTAAGTCCCGATGCCGAAACCGGTGCCGAGACCGCCCATGGTGGTCACGCCGCTGCATTCGAAATGTTCGTCCACAACATCGTCGAAGTCGCGGTCGATGTCGAAGTTGGCCGTGTCGCCTCCGTTGGTGAAGTAGAGGGTGGCAACTCCCGAAAGGGTCGGAACGGCGAGATCGAAGTACGTGCTTCCGGTCCAGTAACTGCCAGTGGCGACATTGTAGAAAAAGACGCGGTCATAGTAACCGTCCGAGGTGTTGTCCTGGACCTTGACGAACACGCCGTCCGTACCCCAGCCGGCGATCAGGGCCGTGTAGACGATGGTTCCCGTCGTGTTGTAGAACTCCACGCTGCTCAGAGAGTCGGCATAGGCCATGGACGCCGAGGTGTGTTGCATCTTGCTGTGGTCCGAGGAGAGGCCGACACCTTGGTTGCTCTGAATCCCGAGATCGCCTTCGGTTTCGGTCCAGTCCGCTCCCATGTTGGTGCCGTCGGCGCGGTTGAAGTCGTCCGACCAGCTGCCGCGTGTCGCACCATGCGGGATCCGGATCGCGGCCTTGTTGAAGCCGCTCGATGGCAGCGAATTATCGATGTTCTGGCTCATCCCGGCCGGAGCCAGGCAGAGAAGGAGAACAATGGTCACAATCGAAATGACCAAGGATTTCATGTCATTCCTCCTAATAATATGATCAGTCGTTACCCCATAATATTGGTGTCCGGGTTTTGAAACCTGTATTATGCCGAATCCTGTTTCAACTTCTTGTGCTTGGCTCAATCAGCACAGAATTCTGGCGAAAACAGTGATTTTGTATATGAAAGGCTTATATTGAACTTAAACATATTGGCACAAAACCTTGGGATTGTCAAATATTAAGAAACTCTCATCTGTTAGATATATATAGTTTGATATATAAAGGTCGGTCCAAAATATATTCCAGGCCCTTATCCGGCGAATAAAGCGAAAACCGGCAGGGCGCAACCGCATCAGCGCTTTTTCTCGTACTCGTCCAAGCGGGAACGATAAACAGCGGATCCGTTGTGTCCGGCTCACAAAAGCCAACCACCTATAGAAACAATACCGGACCGCGGTCCGTCAAAAATTTCCGGGCGGAAATATTCGAGGCTGCGGCGGACGGCATGAAAAGAGCCGGGAGTCGAGCTCCCGGCTCTTTTCATGGAAATTGATTTATAGAGGCTGCGCGGCATGGATCCTTTTCGAACCCTGAGCCGGTCACATAATGGTCAAGTACACGGAATCCGAGTAGGTGGCGTCCATGATATTGTCCATGTTGTCGTCCACGGCGAAGTTGAAGACGTAATTTCCAACAGGCGGTGTGATTCCGCTCATTATCGGCGTCGCCGGAAGCAGGAAGAGAGGTCCTCCGTGGGCGCGGATAGGTGTTGCGGAAGCGAACCACCCGTTGGAGGTGCGCCAGTATGTTGAATAAGCGAGCGTGATCCATATCCACCAATCCGCCGGGTCGCCGATGCCGTCCTTCGGGTCGAGGGCCACCGTCGAGCCGACGACGGTTCCGAACGGCAGAGTGAGCGGGCCGTCGGAGCCGTTCACCTTGATGTCGGGGAGGGGCGGGGCATACCCGAGATCATAGTAAATGGTCCCGTTCCATATCCTGGGGTGAAAGTTGTAGGTGAAGGCCGGGCCGTGTCCGCTGTTGGTGATCAAGCTAAGATCGGGATTCGAATAGGTGTTGGGCCCGCCGTTGGTGTAGCGGCAATTGCTCCCGAGATCGACATAGAGACCGTAGGTCTGTCCCGCGTCGAAGACGACACCCGCCGCGCCGGGCAGGCCGATGTAGGTCGGGCTGTCGGTTCCGGCCGACGTTCCCGTGCCGGTGTCGAGCAGGGTCCAGGCGCCGGGGTCGTTCTCGTAGCCGACGCAGGTTCCGGCCTTGTACCAGACGTCGGCCGTGACCGCGCCGCCGGCGGTCGTGGACGAGTTGACATCGATCCCCGATATCTCGATCGGCGTGTTCGGGATGATGTCGAAGGTGTTTCCGGAATGGCCGTTATTGCTGGCAAAGAGGGTCGTCAGCGATGGGCGCCCGCTTTGGGACGATCCGACCTGGATCGACCTGTCCGAGGCCGGAGTGATCGAGGGCTGTCCGTTGTCATCGGTCTCTTGGGCAAAGCTCGCGTTTCCGATAAAGAGCGTCGCGCCCAGAATCAGAGTCAGGACAAATAGTGTTTTATTCATTTCCGCTTCTCCCTTGGCTTCAAGCCGTCCAAAACCAACACGAAACAATCACCACTCCTGTCGAAGAGAATAATCCAAGAGAACGTGGGTGTTCTTTTTAAGAGGTCACTTTCAAGCCGGCTGATGGTCTGTACCGGGCAGATCTTCTATGAACCTTATAGCGTCAAAAATTTCCGAGCAGAAATGTTCGAGAGTGCGACAGATGGAGCAAAAAACGGGATTTTTCTTCCGGAGCTTGGTTCACGCCAAGTGAGGACAGGAAAATCCTGTTTTTTGTCTCCAAATGGCGTGCTATCGGGCAAGCGTGGCGTTTTTTGCCGGAAATTTTTGACGCTTTAAGGTTAATATCCTCCTTGTGCGGGAGTCCACCAGATCATCCGGACGGGATCATGGAATGTGCTCCGCCCGTTGTAGCCGATGTCCTCCAGCCTGTACCAGTACGTGCGGCCCGGAACAATACCCTTGTCGATATGGAGATACGAAGCGCCCTGGGTCGGGCTCCCCTTGGCCGGGATGAGCTGGTCGGTTATCCGGATGAAGTGATTCTCCCCCAAGTCTTGTCTCTTGCTCCGCCAGATGTGAAAACCGGCGTTGTCGATCTCGGAAGCGGTCTCCCATTTGATGATCGCTGTTTTCCTTTGACCTGCCGCCATGAAGGAGACGAGCTCGACGAGGTCGGGATCGAGGATGTAGTAGAATGTCCCGTTCCACTGCCTGGGGTAGAAGAGGTAAGTGAATGACGGGCCGTGTCCGCCGTTGGTGGTTATGGCGAGATCGGTGTTCGAATAGGTGTTGGGCCCGCCGTTGGTGTAGCGGCAGTTGCTGCCGAGGTCGACGTACATGCCGTAGGTCTGACCGGCGTCGAAGACGACACCCGAGGCGCCGGGCAGAGCGATGTAGGTCGGACTGTCGGTTCCGACCGACGTTCCCATGCCGGTGTCGAGCAGGGTCCAGGAGCCGGGATCGTTCTCGTAGCCGACGCAGGTCCCGACCTTGTACCAGACGTCGGCCGTGACCACGCTGCCGACGCTGCTGGACGAGTTGACATCGATCGCCGTGATGATGAGCGACCGGTTCGGGAGGATATCGAATGTATTACCGGAATGGCCGTTGTTGCTGGCGAAAGTGGTCGTCAGCGACAGCGCGGGCGTCGGGTCGTAGAGGGTGATCTCGTCGAAGGCGAATCCGTCCGTCGGGATCCCGTAGTTGTCGTACCAGGAGAAACGGATCTTGAAATCGCTCGTGAGCGAAATGCCCAGGTTGGAAGCCTCCTGGTCGATATCGATCGTTTTCAACTCGTAAGTGCTCGAACCGTTCCACAGGTCGAGGACCTTGTGGTACGTCCCGCCGTCTTCGCTGATGAAAACACCGTCGTCGGCATGGCTCTCGTCGCCGAACTCCTTCCACTGGAACTCGAGCTCGCACTCCGCCGCTGACGAGAGGTCGATGGAAAGCGTCATTGTCGCGGTGCTGTTTGTGCCGTTGCTCGACGAATCCATGGTCACATGATAAGTTCCGATCGGTGTGTTGGCCGTCGTGATCTGGATCCGGCCCGCGCCGGTGGTGGCGGTGGCCCAGTGCGAGTCGAAACCGCCCGACTCGAATCCGTCGTAGAAGGGAAAGCTCGCGACAGCGCCCCCTTCGTAGGAGTAGCCGGCGACCACGTCGGGCGTACCCTGGTGCAGGCCGGCGAGCACGTAGCCGTGAGTGGCGTCGTTGTAGTAGTCGGCGCCGCCCGCCATACCGAGGTTGTTGCCGTTCCAAGCGGTTCCGAAGGTGAGCGACGTGGTATTGAACTCCGTGCACTGCGCTGTGTAGGAGCCGTCCTGCGACCAGATCAGGAGAGTGCTGGGGCTCTTGAAGCCCATGCCGTAGGTGCCGCCCAGGATGCTCGTGGTACCGGTGGCGGCCGAGTGGTCGAAGGGAACCTTATAAATATCGCTGCTCCACGAAGCGGTCCAGAAGTTCGTGCCGTCGAAAGCGAGGGCGCGGGCCGGTGAAATCGGCGAGGACCAGGTATTGCCTGTCGCCGCGCCCGTGTTGGGATTGATCTGCTCGATGGAATAGGAGTCGCTGCCATAGAGCCAGGTGCCGTCGTAGCAGAGGTCCCTCCAGCCCCAGCCGGTGTGGCCCGTGCTCCAGGTGTTCTGCAGGACCTGGCTGTAATCGATTCGCCAGAGGTAGCAGTCATAGGTCGAGCCGTTGTAGACGCTTCCGGTGACGTACCAGTACCCGTTGTCGTTGTCCACGCCCAGGCACCTGTTCGTCCCGCATATCGCCTCGACATCCATGGTGAAAAGGAGGTCGCCTATGGC
>CAZWHE010000193.1:0-6499 GCA_964633825.1 uncultured Phycisphaerales bacterium
GGTTATCCATTCGAAACTTGCTTCCCTCCATGGTCATTGATCGTGACTTGGCTGAATAGTTGCCGCGTATCGTTGGCTATTCGCTCGAAGGCCATCTCGTAGTAATGAGGGTCGATTTCGATTCCAATACTGTTTCGCCCGCAGCGGGCGGCAGCGATGGAGGAGGATCCAGTCCCCATAAAGGGATCTAGAACAGTGTCTCCCACAAAGCTGAACATCCGGATGAGGCGCTCCGCAAGCTCAACTGGGTAAGGAGCCGGATGCTTCTTCGTTGAAGCTCCCGTAAGCCCCTCCCAGACCAGCCGGAACCACTTTTGATAATTTTCGGCTGAAATGACGCTCATGATCCGCATTGCCACGGAGGGGTTGCGGTAACCTCCGGGTTTGCGTTGCATGAGGATATACTCGACATCATTTTTGATGATCGCGTTCGGCTCATAAGGCTTACCGAGGAAACCGGACCCATTTTCGACCTCATAAGAGGCGTTTGCGATCTTCTGCCATATAATGCCTTGAACATTGTCAAAGCCCATCTTCCGACAATGTTCTTGAATCGATGCATGCAGCGGAACCACTGTATGACGCCCCTTGTTCTTACGGCGCGAAAGGCAAACATCACCTACTACTATGATGAGACGCCCACCAGGAACCAGTGCCCGGTAACAGTGCTTCCAAACTCTATCCAGTTCGGAGAGGAATTTCTGGTAGTCCTCGATAAATCCCATCTGCCCCTCATATTGTCGATATTCTTTAAGGGTCCAGTAAGGAGGAGAAGTTACGATCATGTGTACGGTCTCCGGCTTCAGGAATGATAGCTTGCGTGAGTCGTGAAGGTACAGATCGTGGGTTGTGGGGAGTCGCAAGAGTGCCTGGTCGATAAGGCGAGTCAGCTTTGGATCCCTGGCAATACGAGGAAGCTCGGTTTGATGGTTGGTGTTAATATCCCCTATTTCCTCAGGGATATAATGAGAGATATCCAGTTCTCTTTTTTTACACCTAACCAATGCTACGCCCTTTTGTTCTTTCTTTGGGATATGTGGGATTAAATATTTCACAGATAAGTTCTGCAGCAAGCTGCTGTCTAAATATTAAATCATTTAGAAATCATGGAGACAAGTTTGAGGGTTTAAAAGCACTCCATAGTAACCATACCCTATTTGTCGAGTATCATGGTTTTCGGTTACAGCCTTTACTTGTGCCGCGTAATACTTTTATTCCCGTATGTTAAATTGTACCTCCTCCTCACCACATTCCCCCCAGATACCGAGCGACCTGCCGCTCGGTATCACTTTGGCCATCTGAGAAACGCCAGCGTCGCTCCGACCACGGCAAAGGGTGTGATGAAGGGAATGAAGTAAACGGGTGTTCCGAAGCCGAGGGTGAAACCGGGGTTGGTGCGCACGAACCTCCGCTTCTCGGCAAGGGTATACCCTTTCCGCGACATGACGTAATCGAAGAAGGCGAGGGCGGCGAACCAGATGCCGGCCAGGGCGAAGAGAACGGCGCCGAGACCGCCGGTGAAGAGGGAGACGAGAAAGAGGAGGCCCATGACGAGGATCTCGAAGAGGGCGAGCTTCAGCGATTCTTTCAAGGGGATGAGAATGTTGGATACGATGTACTGCCACGACCAGGGGTCTTCGTGTCTCCGGCCGAGGTAGAGATCCTCGACCTTCTCGGAGAGGATCTCGTAAAAGGGAGAATTGACCACCGCCGAGAGGATGAAGGTGAGAGCCAGGCTGACGAGGATGTCGAGGGCGATGAGGAGGATGAGACAGATAAAGTAGAGGCTTTTGAGAAGCCACTTCCAGAGCCAGAAGTCGGGCTCCCCTTCCAGAACGGACAGGATGGGATCGATGAAAAGATAACCAACGTAAAAAATCCCGCAGAGGAGGAGGAAGTTGATGACGAAGGGTATGACCAGGTAGCGGTAGAGTTTCCGATGCGTGTTCAGGAAGGAGAAACCGGCGAAATAGTAGTTCAGGCCGAGCGCGTACTGGGAGATCGGGCCCTTTCGCCTGTCGGGGGGCGTATAGTCGCCGGCGAGAGCGGCTTCTCCGTAACAACGCGGACATTCTTCGTCAATCGATAGGGAATAACCGCAAACGGGACAGCGAGCGTTTGTCATTGCTCCTCCTGTGGTCCGGCATTCATGAGCGGCAGACCCAGGATCGAGAAACCCGTTCCTTCAGGGACTTTTTCGATCTCGAAGATCCAGAGAAGACGGATCCTCGTCGAGAGGTTGTTGGGTGCCGAGTCTTTCTTGAACCGGATCAGATAGAGAAGGGCGTCCCAGCGCAATCCGCCGGCTTCTCTTTCCATGGAGAAGAGGATGGGGTGAAAGAGGTCGAATCCTTTCCGGCCGTCCACGTTCCAGCATCCGATGGCGTGGTTCCTGAGCTGGACGAAGCGGGCTTCGGGTTTCAGGCCGTAGCCGGGATAATGCCCGAAGGGAAAAGGCAGAAAGCCCCAGGCCGATCCCCTTCCCTCGATGCTCTGGCTGTTGAACAAGAATTTGAGATCGCAGGCCGTGTATCCGTCGAAGGCATAGACCGTCCCGTATCCGGCCAGGAATCGCCACCGCGAACCCTGTCCGTCGGCGTAAACAAGGGGAAAGAGGTACCGTGCGGCCGGGCGCCCGAACCGCACGCCCCGCGAGGAGAGGTTGGTCAGGAGAAAGGGGAGGCTCAGCCCCTCCCGGGCGTTCCAGAAGAAGAGGGGTTTCACCCCGAGAGAGTCGATCGACTCGCCCCGCCTGCTGCAGGTGATCATCGGATCGATCACGCCCCAGCCGTCGACGGGCACGCCGCTCCGCGTTCCGTCGATGATCTTTTCCAGGCCGTCGAAGCGGCTCGAATCCGCTGTGGCGAAACGCTTCCCAGGCCGCCAACACGTGCTCCGGAGGAACGCGCTCGAATCGAATTCGCGCAGCCACGGCCGGAAGCCTTTCCCCGGAGTGTTCAGAGCGCTGCGAAAGAGGGACGTTCCCCAGAAGGAAATGAAGGTCGTCTCATTTTCGATGCCGGCGCTTCTCCTGTCATAGAAGCCGACGTCGAGAATGGGGAGGGCGATGGCGTTCCGGTGCGTCATTCCTCCCGCCCGGGAGCGTGCTTCGGACCAGGTGAGGAGATCGATCCTGAAGGCGTCGTCTACAAGGGGAAGCCAGGGAAGGAGGCCGAATCCCGCCGATCGGGCGGTCAGTTTTTGCGATTCTGTTTCGATCGAGCCGACAGCCAGGATGGGAGAGATGATCCCCTTGGCGCGGAAGTCGCCGTGATCGCTGTCCGCCGTCCTGGAGGACGGGTCCGGCGCGGCGCAGGACACGGCGAGGAAGAAAAGGAACAAGATACCGGCTTGCTTCATGGCCCGATCAACTCTTGACGGCGGCTTTGATGAAGTCGCGAAAGAGGGGGTTCGCGGCGGTCGGTTTCGACCGGAACTCGGGATGGAACTGCACGGCCACGTACCAGGGATGGCTCGGGATCTCGACGATCTCCACCAGCCCGTTGTCGTCATAAAATCCGGTGGAGACCATGCCGCCCTCTTCCAGTTTTTCCATGTAATCGTTGTTGAACTCGTAGCGGTGACGGTGGCGCTCCGAAACACTGGCGCAACCGTAAGCCGTGCGGGCGCGTCCCTTCTTCAGCGTACAGGGATAAGCGCCGAGCCGCATCGTTCCTCCCTTGTCGGTGATCTTTTTCTGCTCGTCGAGGAGGCAGATGACGGGATGCGGGGTGTCGGGGTCGAACTCGGTCGAGTTGGCGCCTTCGAGGCCGAGCACGTTCCGGGCGAACTCGATCACGGCCATCTGCAGGCCGAGGCAGATGCCGAGGTAGGGGATGTTGTTCTCGCGGGCATGGCGTACGGCCTTGATCTTCCCCTCGATGCCGCGCTGGCCGAAACCGCCCGGAACGAGGATCGCGTTCACGTCTTTCAGCGGTTCGTCGCCCTTCGAGGCGTCGAGCTCCTCGGAATCGATCTTGCGGAGACGGATATCGACGCGGTTGGCGATCCCGCCGTGGGTGAGCGATTCGTAGATCGACTTGTAGGAGTCGTGGAGCTGGATGTATTTACCCACCACGGCGACCAGAACTTCGTCCTTGGGTTTCTTGATGATGTTGACGATCTCGATCCAGTCGTCGAGACCGTTCTTTCTCGCCGGAAGCCCGAGCTTCGATTCGATGAGGCGGTCCATGCCCTGGTCCCTGAGGACGAGCGGGACCTCGTAGATCGAGTGGTCCACGCCCTTTTCCTCGATCACGGCTTCGGGCTCGACGTTGCAGAAGAGCGAGATCTTGTCACGCATCTCCTGTGTCATGGGGTGCTCGGTGCGGCAGATCAGTATGTCGGGCTGGATGCCGATTTCGCGAAGCTTTCCCACGGACTGCTGGGTCGGTTTCGTCTTGATTTCGCCCGACGCTCCGAGATAGGGAAGGAGTGTGAGATGGATGTAGAGGACGTTTTCACTCCCCTTGTCGAGGCGGAACTGCCTGAACGCTTCGAGGAAGGGAAGCCCCTCGATGTCGCCCACCGTGCCCCCCAGCTCGGTGAGGACCACGTCCACGTCTTCGCCGGCGAGGGAGTTGACGGCGTCTTTGATCTCGTTGGTGATGTGGGGGATCATCTGCACCGTTTTGCCCAGGTATTCTCCCTGCCGTTCCTTGCGAATCACCGAGCTGTAGATCTGACCCGTCGTGTAGTTGCAGTCCCTGGAAAGCGGGGCGTTCGTGAAACGCTCGTAGTGGCCGAGGTCGAGGTCGGTTTCCGATCCGTCGTCGAGAACGTAGACCTCGCCGTGCTGGAACGGGCTCATCGTGCCCGGGTCTACGTTGATGTAGGGGTCGAGCTTCTGGATCCGGATCGACAGGCCTTTCTTTTCCAGGAGAAGTCCGATGCTGGCCGTTGTCAGGCCTTTCCCCAGGGAGGAAACAACGCCGCCTGTGATGAATATGTGCTTGGTCATGAGCTGTCTCCGGCCCGCTTTCGAGCGAGGGCTTCTCTTTTCACGAACGCTTCGTAATCTTCGGGTGTGTCGATGCCGTGCGAATCCTTGTCCGTCACGATGACGTTGATTTCCATTTTGTGGCAGAGCGCTCTGAGCTGTTCGAGGCGTTCCGCCTTTTCGATGGGTGCCTGCGGGAGGGACGCAAAACGGATCAGGGCTTCCCTCCGGAAAGCATAAACCCCGATGTGCTTGAGGGGGCCGTTCGGCTTGCCCGGCGCCGCTCCGTGGGGAACGGGGGACCGGGAAAAGTAGAGGGCCCTTCCCACGGGACGTTTTCCATCAATCACCACCTTGACCGTGTCGGGGTCGTTGAAGACATTCCGATCCTCGATCGGCACTGCCGCCGTGCAGAGGGGTAAGGAGGGGTTTTCGTCCAGATGCTCGACGAGCCGGTCGAGGAGCTCGGGGTCGATCTCGGGCTCGTCCCCCTGGACGTTGAGGATGAGGTCCGCATCCAGAGCGGAAGCGGCTTCGGCGATGCGGTCCGATCCGGACCGGTGTTCGCGCGATGTCATCACGGCCCGTCCGCCGAATCCCTCGACGGCCCGGAGAATCCTCTCGTCGTCCGTGGCCACGATGACGCCGTCCACCAGACGGGCGAGAGAGACGCGCTCGAAGACATGCCGGATCAGAGGTTTGCCGGTTTTGTCGAGAAGGGCTTTGGCGGGAAGGCGGGTGGATCCATACCGGGCCGGGATGAGAGCCACGCAACGAGTCATCGTTCTTTTCTTTTTATTCCTTTCTTGTTCAGCCTGTTTTTCTGTTCGAGAAACAGACCGGCGCCCTTCGGGTTATCGATCACCTGGATCGTCAGGACGCTGTCGTGGCAGTTCCTGATTACATTGACCAGGTCATAGAAGTTCTTGTGTTTGTTCGCTGTCCAGGCAAGGACCCATTTCCTGTGGGGTGTTTCGGCCGAAATCACCCGTTTGGCTTTCTCGCTGTCTGGGGACCACCCTCCTCTTTCCACGGCTGTTTCGAAGAATCCGAGGTCGTTCATTTCCTCGAGGAGTGTTTCGAAGATGCCGGGCGGAACCCTTTTAACGCTGGCCCTGCTGCTGTATTTTTCGACGAGTGCGTTGCATTCGGGGTGGAATTTGTTGATCAAAATGAGCTCGAGAGTCGTAGAGGGCTTCCCGCTGCCGACGATCCGGCAGCGAACGAGGGAGGATTTGTTTTCGGCCAGGGGGTTTGTCGCGGTGCAGCCGCAGGCGCATAAGACGAGTATGGCGAAGAGAGTGGAGAGGCGGAAAGCCCTTTCCGGTCGGCGGCTCGGGAAACGGGAAAGCATCGCAAGAAACCCCAAAAAAAACCGTTTCCAGTAAAAAGCACACCATGATCGCAATGGGAGTAAAAGTCAAGGAATTAAAGGCAAGGCCATTTACCTTTCGGAAAGCATTTCTTTTAATAGCCCATCGGCTTGATAGCCCATCGGCTGAATTGCCCATCGGCTGAATTGCCCATCGGCTGAATTGCCCATCGGCTGAATTGCCCATC
>CAZWHE010000194.1:0-6365 GCA_964633825.1 uncultured Phycisphaerales bacterium
ATCCCCAGGGGTATCACGACGGATCATGCGCCCCTTTCGCCGACAAACTCGAAGGGCATATACTGATCATGCACGGCATGATCGACGACAACGTCCACCCCAACAACGCCTGGCAGCTGATCGACGCGCTGGACAAGGCGGGCAAGAAATACGAAAGCCGGTTCTTCCCCAGATCGGGGCACGGCACGGAAGGCTCAGACACCCAGTGGGAGTTCTTTCACAAGCACCTGATCGAGAACCAGACCGGCTCTTGACCGGGCTAAGGCACGACCTGAATCGTCACGTTGTTCGAGGCAAAGTCCCAGTATCCGGGTCTCTGCGCATAGGCGAAGTCCAGCGTTGTCCCCGCCAGCCAGGGAGCGGGCGGAGCATTGAGAATCGCCGCGGCCTGTCCGCTGCCGTCGAGAGTCCCCCTGAAATCTTGAAAAGTCGAGTTGTTCAGGTGGCTGAAGATATATGAAGTCACGCTGTCCGAGTTGATGGGAATGACGACCCCGCCCGGAGGAGGAGGGAGCGCCGTGCCGGGCGAAGAGCCCGACGCGGATCCCACGAGGATATATCCCATGTTAGCGTGGCCGGGGTTGTTGAGCGAAAAGGTGATCGTTCCTCCCAGTGTCGCCGATAGAGTGCTCGCGTCCGCGGCAAGCACCGGGGCCGCGATCGTCTTCGAGGCGATCCACGTGTTCCACGAGCTCTGCGAGGGCGCGTACTCGTGGTGGTACCAGAACGTGGCGTTGTCCGAAGGATCGACCCCGACGGCGCTGTAGTCACCCCAGCGTCCGTAATACGTGTATGGCCCCGAGCTGTTCTTGACGATTTCCAGACTCGGCATCGTTCCGGCCGTATCGCTCACAAGCCTGTAAGCCCTCGATACGGAGATGTATTCCGAATTGGACGAGCGCGCAAAACAGGAGAGTGCGTTGCCCGAATCATCCACGGAAATCGAATTGAAAAATGTGCGCACGCCCGATCCGGGATCGATATCTCCCGACTGGACGAGCGCGGGCGTTCCTGATACGGGCCAGTTTCCCATGTCGATCTCGTACCACCTGGCCAGAACCCTGTTTTTTCCCTGGTGGTGGGCGGCCCAGAGCGATCCGTTGCGATAGACGCAGCTCCAGAATCGGGAGTCGAACGTTTCCATCCTGAGGCTGCTCCCCATCTGTGGCGCGTCCTCGGGGGGAGTGTAGGTCGGCACTGTGAGCGAGTAGGTCGTGTGCTGCAGCGATCCGAGCGGGTCGGTGATGGCGTGGAGCCGCACCGTCTGATTGCCGCTCCAGACTTCGAAGTGCTCGATCAGATACATGGCCGGGGCCTGCCCGTAAATGACGGGCAACCCGTGGGATTGTTCCCCAGTGATCAGAAGATGGTTGGTGTTGAGAGTCGTTCCTCCCACGAGCAGATCTGATTTCTCGATGATGTAGATCAGATACTTTTGTCCGCCCGTGAAAAAGTCGGCGGACAGATAGACGTAGTCCGAGTCCGCGGCGATGTTGGGCGAGTCGATGTCGCCGCCACCGCCTTCGCTGGTGACGTTGATGCGGTACTTGTGCCACGTGCCGTTCGGATCGGAATCGTCCGACACGGCGAGAAGGAAGTAGGAGCTCCCGCTCCCCGACACCTGCGTTCGTTCGTTGGCCATCGCCATGAAACGGCCCGAGTGGGGGTCGTAAATGACCTCCGGGTCGAAGACGAACCCTGTGGCGCCGAGAGCCCCCCAGAAACCGTAAGAATCCTCGATCTCGTCCTGAAAGAGGTTCGTGCCCGTCTTGTCGAAGAAGGCGATGGCGCCGTTCGTCATGACAACGATGTGATTGGGACCCACGGCGAGATGGGGGTCGGGCGGAGTCCAGCCCGTGTTCGTGATCCCCAGGAACCCGAAATCGGCCCGCCCCGAAAAGGGTGAAGGATCTCCGCCGTAAGGATCGAGAGGCACGGTGCTGGCATCTCGAACAGGCGGCCGGTGCGGCACGGCCGAGTCTGACAGGGCCGTCAGCTTCGGATCGCGGGCGCGCGCCTTCGCCATGGCTCGGGCATGGGCTTGGCGCTCTTTTTCCACGATCTCGGACGCCATTCGCAGCGATTCCTTTCGGAGAGCGATGCGCTCCTTTCCGCTCTCGGTCAGGGAGCCGAACCGCTCTTCGTCCGCCCCGGGAAATGCCTCCAGATCGGAGGCGTCTACGAGCCCGTCGCCTGTGAGATCAGAGGCTGCATAGCGGCCGGGATTGGTGTCGTCGCCCGCCAGGACGTCGAAGAGTGTTTCGAGGTCGGCCCCGGCCGTTTCAGGAACCGGAATCAAGAGCGTGGCATTCGCAGCTTTCTTGTCTCCCAATCCGGAAAAGCCCGACCAGGCGAAGAGGAGCTGCCCTTCGGGACCGTAGGCCATGCTGTTCCTCCCTGTTGCAGCGAGGAGGGATTGTTTTCCCTCGCTGATCTGGTTGACCCTGAAAGCGGGACCCTTTTGCTTTCCCATGCAATCGAAGAGCCGGGCCATGATATCCCTTTTCGCCGGCGGCGGATTCTCGGTGTTCCAGGCCACGCAGAAACCGCCGTCACGGCTCACTGCCAGGTTGGCGCCGCTCCGGCGCCCTCCTTTTGCCGGGCTCACCAAGAGGGACGGCGACGCGGGTTTTGCGTCAGGTCCGAAGAGCCTGAGCATGACGTCGTATCCGTCGCTTCCCGATCTATGCGCCATCCAAAGGGCAACAAAGCCGCCGTCGGGCCGTGATGCCAGTTTCGGCTCGATGCCGTATCCGCCGGACTCTTCATTGATCGTGAAGGGTTTCGATTCCGGGATTCCGCAGGCGTCGAACAGGCGCGCGCGGATCCCCTTCGGACGAAGGTCCTCTCCCTGCGCGGCCCAGGCGGCCACGAAGCCGCCGTCGGGGCGGGGCGCCAGGCAGGCGATGCTCTCCTGCCCTTTTGATTCCTCGTCCACAAGAAGGGGAGGGGAGCAGAGCTTGCCCTCTTGATCCATGAGGCACACGTAGGCTTTGCGGCGATTCGATGCCTGGTCCGGTCCGATCCACGCGGCGGCGACGCATCCGTCATTGAGAGCGGCCAGGGTCAGCCCGCTCTGGCTGCCGCGCCACATGTCGTTCAGCCGAACCTCATCCTCCATAGGATTCAGATCTCCGTCGAATCTCCGGGCGAAGCAGCCGAAGAGATGGCCGTCCTGCCCGAAGGAATCCCATCCGATCCAGACATCGCCTTCCTGAGTCATGGCCGCGGAAGGCTTCCACTGAGTCGACTTGACGAAGAGGTTGGCTCTTTTCTCCTCTCCGATCCGCTTGCCGAGGGGGTTGAAGCGCTGGGCATAGACCCCGTATCCTCCGTTTTCCTGCCGGCGGCTGTCCCAGACGATCAGGAATCCGCTCCTGCCGTCGAAAGCCGGGGTGGAGGATCCTTGGCTCGAAGCAGTGAAAGTGTTCGCACGGATCTCGCGGCGCACGAACGTCTGAGATCCCACGACGAGCCGGTCGGTCCGGTCCGCCGAATTGACGATTCCTCTCAGCTCGGGGGAGATGTTTTGCCCCTCCCGATCGGAAGCCGGAGCCGGGCCGGAAAACAGAATCAACAGGGCCATGGAAAGCATAAGAGGAAGAGCTCTGTGAAAGGACGATGGTTTGGAGGATGAAGAGTTGTTCGGCATCTTTAAGACCTCTCCTTATCTGGTAAAGCGGCGGTTATTCCGATCGACGGGAGTCCGCATGCAGCGGGCCGGCTACGGATTTGCATGTCTCATTGGAGATCAGGCTCGGTACTTATAATATAATAGCATATATCATGCATCGTGGCCATGAATTCGCAGATCGAAGCCCGCGGACATGCAAGGGGCGGTCGGAATTCGGACCGGTTATTCTTTGATAAACGCGAAAGAATCGGCGTCGAGCAAGGCGCCTCCCAGGTAATCACCGATGTATACGTTGAATGAATAGACTCCCGAAGGCGCTATTCCGGGGATATTGAAAACAACGGGCTGCGTGATGTTGGCGCTCCCGGGAAGGGTGGTGTGAACAGGACCCAGAACCGGGCCGTAATGGTTCCCATTGGGCAGTGTCAGATCGATCCACCCGTCGAGCGGAACAGGAAAGGCAGTCGTGTTGACCAGCTCGACGCTGCAGTGAACGGCGCCGCCCCCCGGGCCGAGAAACATGGGAGTGGTTGCCGGGATAATATTGACAACAAGGTCTGCCGTCGATCCCACATCGATTGTGAAGGGCACATCGATTGCAGCATGTCCGCTTCCGTTGTTGTTGCCGAAGTATTTCGCCGTCCACGTGTGGGAACCGGCTGTGCCCGGTGCGCGGCCCCTCAGCTCCATCGGGAATTCCACCAAAGCTCCACCGTTGTTGCCGTTGAATGTGGGACCGGTTTTCCGATCGATCTCCGTTCCTTCGATATCATTCAGCATCCCCCTCACCCAGCCGTATTTGCTGCCGCCGCTGAAAGTGATGATCACTTCCTCGCCGGGGCTGTAGAGCGATTTGTCCGGCACGGCGTTCAGTGAGTGGTTGCCGTGTTTATGGCATCCGTTGCATGTCGGGTCGTCATCAACATGGCACGAAGTGCATATGCTGGTGAAGTAATGACTGTGCGGGAGGGGAGCAGGGCTTGCCGTCGAATTGCGGCAGACCAAAAGAAGGAGCATCGAAAAAAGAACAACCGATAAGACGGAAAGGCTCCTCGAAATTATGCGGATCATGGTGACTCTCTCCTTTCTGAAATGGGTCGGGTTGATCGATCCTTTATGTGTTAAAAAGATATTCCTATCGAACATATAGGATTTAACTCGAAAAAATAAGAACCAGAGCTCATCACCGTCCCTTCCGACATAAGCTTACTGAACCGATGTGGCGACCACGTTCGTTGTCTGCCCGTACTGAGCGCCCTGAAACCAGACGCTCAGACCCGCGGCGCCGCCCGGTATCGGCGCGATCCATGTCACCGAGCCGCTGCCGTCCGTGTGGGTGGGGCCGAAGGCTTTTTTGGGGTTGGCCAGGTCGATGGTCACGTTCAGCTGGGGAATCCAGACACTGCCCGTGCCGTGCCGGCTGTAGATAAGATATGTGTCGGTATAAGCCTGCCCGCCCGTGATCGAGAACGTTCCGTTCTGACCGGCAAGGAGCGGATCAGGGGAGACGGCCAGGGAGAAGGAGTTCGATTCGGGGAGAACGTAATCGGCAATAACCGGCCTGTGGTCTGAGGCGTATGCGCTGGCCTGGGTCGGGCTCGGGAAGTTATCCACTTCGGGCGGCATCTGTATCGTGTTGAGATAGGAAGAATAGAAAATAAAAGCAAGCTGCTGAACGGCGATGCTGTCCTGCCTGGCCAGATAATCGAGCTTGGAGCTCGATCCATAGGTTCCTCTCGTTCCCGAAATCGGCTCCACGGCGCTGTCGAAAATGCTGTCCGAACGGTCCCGGTCGGTTCCATCGTTTCCCGAGCTTTGATAATACTCGGCCCGGACCATCCAGAGGGCGGGACCGTCCCTGCCGTTCGTGTCCTCATCTTCGTTGATGTCCCCGCCCCAGATGAGGGGTGTATCGGCATCGAGGATCGAGGCGGCGGGTGGGTTGTCGTTGATCTTGTTGTTTGGGTCGGGGATTCCCGTTCCGGCGCCGTTGAACCAGTAGTCGATCACATAAGCCACATTCTGGGCGGCTTCGAGGCGCCGTGCCTTGTCGGAGCTCGAGCTTCCGGCCTTGAGGTGGCAGTTGCCGATCACGAGATCCCCCAGGTAATCCTGATCAGGCAGGTCGAGCTCGGCAAGCTGAAAGCCGCGGATTTCACCGTCTCCTCCCGGCGCGTACTGATGAGGGTTCACATAGGGAATGTCGCTCATGCTGCTTCTCGTGTCCCCGTTGAGATCGGTGAAGGGATAGCGGCTGGCAATGGCGTTCCTGTTGAATCCATCGGTCTCGCTGCTCACGAAAACATAAGGGAGGGTGTAGCCGGGAGCGTACTTTTGAACATACGCCGTAACCGGAATATTGCCGTTGAAGGGATCGTTGCCGCCGTCGAAAAAAAGACCGAGAGTCGCCGCCACAGCCGAGACCGAATCGGCATACGATCCGGTTCCGTTTCCGTCGTTGTCTCCCGTTTCCTGGAGGATCAGCACATCGGGCTTCAAGGCGGCCACGATAACGACCAGGGCGGTCCAGTTGTTCATCCCTTCCTGCTTGTCGTTCGTCGAGCAGATCCCGTCGCTCACGTTCCACGTCATGACGCGCACGTGCTTCGGATCGTTTTTATCCCACTCGCCTTGTTGGGGGTCCCATCCCGCCCGGGCGAGCCGGTTGAAGCCGCATATAACGAGAAAGAACACAACGAGATAGAGAATGCCGTGCTTTTTTCCAAGAAAC
>CAZWHE010000195.1:0-6335 GCA_964633825.1 uncultured Phycisphaerales bacterium
TGCTGGATGTTCTCAGCTGAAAAGCCTCAGAAAATCATTATAGGTCACGTAAACAAGGAGTGCGAGGAGCAGAACCAGGCCGGCGATCTGGGCATACCCCACGACTTTTTCGTTGAGCGGAGATCCTTTGATCTTTTCGATCAAGAGAAACAGGAGATGTCCGCCGTCAAGAACCGGGATGGGGAGGATGTTGATGAAACCGAGGTTGATGGACAGGATGGCCAGGAAGAAAAAGAGCCTGGCGATACCGAGCTGGGCGAACGAATACGATGCGACGGATATCGTTATGATGCCGCCGAGGTTCTTGCCGGCCACATCCCCGCTGATAATCCTGGAAAGAGTCAGGTAACAGGCCTTGACCTGGTAAATGGCACAAATGAAGCCGGCCTTCATTGCCTCGAAGACGCTGAGCTTTCTCGTCAAGAGATAAGGCCGAAAGTCGATTCCCAGGTCCATTGTCATATAAGGCCTGGAAGCAATGTGAATGCTCTCTTTCTTCTCGGAGCCGGAGCGGGACAGCGTCAGCAGATGTTCTTTTTTCTCTGAAGAGCGAAAGATCTTGGAGAGGTCCTTGAACGATGACGTTTCGACGCCGTCGACGGAAAGGATGGTCACGCCGTCCCGCAGGCCCAGATCGCCCAGAGCGCTTCCGGAATCGACGGCCGAAAAACTCGACTCGAAATTGTGCTCCATGGCGAGGTCGTTTATCAGAATGGGGCGCCATTTTTCCTCGTATTCGATCGGGATCGTCTTCCCCGATCGGGAGACCTGGAAAACGAGGGGCTCTTTTTCCAGTGCTTCGATGAGCTCGTTCTGCCTGAATATTTTTTTCTCGCCGATAGAAAGAATGACGTCGCCCACTTGGAGGCTTTCCCGGAATATTTCTCTCGGCCGGGCCAGCGCCCCTCTGAGAGCACGCACCTTGTTCAGGGGAACGCGGACCCCGATTCGGCGCATCTTTTTTACCTCTTTCCATTCGGGCTCGATGTTGAACGAGAGGCGTTCTTCCTTCCCGTCGCTGATTCGCACGACCTCAAAAAAGATGGGCTCCCCCGAATCCGGAGGTTCATCGAACCATTCATCGGGCGCAACGCCGTTGATGGCGACAACCCTGTCCCCGTCGATCATGCCGGCTTTTTCGGCGGCCCCTCCCCGTTCGAGGATGACTTCATACCGAGTGGGAGACGAGATGGAGATCTTGTATCGCCCGGCTTCGCCGTCCTTTTCGGGGAGAACCTCTCTTTCGATCTTCTCTCCGTTTCGTTCGAGGAGGATGCGGCTCGTGCCTGATTTGGCGAGTGCGATGTTGAGCGGGATATCGTGGAACTCGTAGATCGTGTTCCCGTTGATCTCGAGAAACTTATCGCCTTCCAGAATCCCGGCTTTCCAGGCCGGCCCCCCGGGAACGACCCTTCCGACTTCGGGCGAAACGAAAGGAACGCCCGTCGCAAAGATGACGGGGAAGGTGATGAAGGCAAAGAGGAAGTTCATCAAAACGCCGGCGCTGAAAATCATCATCTTCTGAAAGGGCGTTTTGCTGGGAAGCTCGTCGGGGGCGCCCGAGAGATCCTCGCCGGGATTCTCGCCCGCCATCTTGACATAGCCGCCGAGCGGAATCAGGCTGATCCTGTAATGAGTGTCCCCTTTCATAAATCCGTAGAGAACGGGGCCGAACCCGAGGGAAAAGGTTTCAACGCGAACGCCGGCTTTTTTTGCGGCGATGAAGTGCCCGAGCTCGTGGATGAATATCATCAAGCCGATGCCGAGAATGACTTCGAGGGTGAGCCATGTTCTTTCCAGATAGGCGATGATGTCGGCGAAGGTAATGGCGGCCATAACGGCGATGGTCAGATGCATTTCACGGTTTCCTCTCGAGCACGGGCGTCGGCGTCCAAGATCTCCTCGATCGTCGGTTTTTCCCTGTTCTTAGCATGATCGAGAACTTTTGCAACGGTCTGGCTGATTTCATCGAAAGGAATGCGTCCCCCGAGAAAGAGCTCGACGGCCGCTTCGTTGGCGGCGTTGAGAACCGTTCCGGAGAGCCCGCCCTCTCGTGCCGCGCGGTATCCCAGATCGATCGCCGGAAACCGACTTCTGTCGGGCCGCTCAAAGGTCAGGCGGCTCCAGCGGTCGAAGTCGAAATACGTCTTCGATCCTTCGGGACGCTCCGGGCACGTGAGGGCGTAACGGATGGGGACCTTCATGTCCGGAACGCCCATCTGGGCGATGATGGAACCGTCTGCGAACTCCACCATGGAATGAACGATCGACTGCCTGTGAACCACGATTTCGACGCAATCGGGATCGCAATCGAAAAGCCAGCAGGCCTCGATGAGCTCCAGGGCTTTGTTCATCATCGTGGCCGAATCGATTGTGATCTTGTTCCCCATGTCCCAGTTGGGATGGTTCAGTGCTTGTTCGGGTGTGACATTCTTCAGATCTCGGGAATCGGTATCGATAAAGGGGCCGCCCGAAGCCGTGAGCAAAATTCGCCTGATCGAATTTGCCGACTCACCGCGGAGCGCCTGATAAACGGCGCTGTGCTCGCTGTCGACGGGAACGATTTCAACACCCTTTTTTCGAGCCAAGGGCATGAGCAGATGGCCCGCCATCACAAGGGATTCCTTGTTGGCCAATGCAAGACGCGCTCCCTCCTCGACGGCCGCAATCGAGGCCGGAAGCCCAGCGGCGCCCGTGACCGCTTGCAAAACGATCCGGGGATGCAGTTTCTTGACCATGTCGGCCGGCGATCCGGGCCCGGAGAGAAGGGTTGATCCCGCATCCGCGATGCCTTGCCTGACGGAAGCCGGAATCTCCGCGGAATCCGACGCAACGGCCGTCGCTGCGGGATGAAACTTCCGGGCTTGTTCCAAGAGAAGATCGTGGTTGGAGTGTCCGGAAAGCCCGACAACCCTGAAGGAATGATCCAGCTCTTTCAGAACATCGAGAGCCTGCCTGCCGACGGAGCCGGTCGATCCAAGAACAATAACGCTTTTCATCGTCTCGATTGGGTAATGAAGCAAAAAAGGGTTAACGCCTTTATTGAAGCATGTCCGGGAAGTAATCTGAACCGGTTCTTTGAGTTTTCAAGGAGATTCCTTCATGATATGGTTACAGATGTGCTCTGAAGACTCAGAGGATGTCGTTTAAGCAAAAGCAAACAGTCGTAGGAAAGAGTGCCATGTCTCAACAGCGCCGCAAAGTCACGTACGAAGAGGCGGGTGTCAGCATCGACAAGGCGACCCAATCGCTCCGTTCCATCAAGAGAAAGGTGGCCGCCACGTTCAGCGATCATGTCCTCTCGGATATCGGAAATTTCGGGGCGATGTACAGTTTGACCGGCCACGTGGGAAAAGATCCGGTGCTGGTCTCCAGCGCGGACGGAGTCGGCACCAAGCTCAAGATCGCTTTTATGGCCGGTCGCCACGATACGATCGGCATCGACCTCGTCAATCACTGTGTCAACGACATTATTGTTCAGGGCGCCCATCCTCTATTTTTTCTCGATTACCTGGCCATGGGAAAGCTCGACCAGGGAGTATTCGAGTCGATTATGGACGGGCTTGTCAACGCCTGCTCCCGGAACAAAATCGCCCTCATCGGTGGAGAAACGGCCGAAATGCCCGACTTCTACCGGGAGGGAGAATACGACCTTGCCGGTTTCATCATCGGGAACGCCGACAGAAATGAGATCATCAACGGATCTTCGGTCAAAGCCGGAGATGTCCTGATCGGCGTCGCTTCGTCGGGCCTGCACACAAACGGTTATTCTCTTGTCAGGAAGGTTCTCTTCGACATGGAGAATCTCGACCTGAGCATGGTCCCTACAGAGCTCAGCCGCCCTTTGGGCGACGAGCTTCTCGAACCCCACATGAGCTATCTGGAAGCCGTTACAGCGATTCGGAAGGAGTGCCCCGTCAAGGCAATGATTCATATCACCGGGGGTGGTTTCCTCGATAACATACCGCGCGTTATTCCAAAGGAATACTACGCAAAAATCGATGTGGGGAGCTGGAATGTACCCGGGATCTTCAGACTCATCGTGGCCCTGGCGGGTCTCGACACAAAGGAAGCATTCAGAACTTTCAACATGGGGATCGGATTCATCTTCGTTCTGAAAGCCGGCGATGCCGAAAAGTCGATGGGGCTTCTTCGGAAAGCCGGTTATACCTCTTTCAAAATCGGCGAAATCGAAAGAGGCGAGGGAGGGGTGCGTTTTGAGGGAATATAGCTCCTGGAAGTCTTCTTTCCACAAAATGATTCAGCCCGGACTTTTTTGCTGCTGCGGCTTTTTCGTGCTCTTCCTGACCTGCACACTCCCGGTGCCCGAAGATGCCGGGAAAATCACCGCACTCATTGAATCCGGAAAGATCGAGGAAGCTCTCGAAGCTCTCCCCGAACTAGTCCGCCGCCAACCGGAAAACAAAGCGACCTGGGACCTCGCCGGGCGGGTGTTCGATCTTTTTATTTCACGGGAACGGAATACCGAGCTCGTCGATGTCGCATTTGGGCTCACCGAAGATCTGGATCAATATACCGAAGCCTGGTTTTTGCTGGGCAAGGTTTATCTGGCTCAAGCCGTCAGCCTTTCAAACCGCTCCCGCTTCGAATTGACGCTTCAACAGAGCGTGCTCTCCCAGGCCATTCAGTCTTTCAGGACGGCGCTCAAACGAAATCCAGAGTGCGTGCCCGCCGGAACTCATCTCGCATACGCATTGTTCCTGCTCGGTGACCTTCCGGAGGCACACAAGCAGGCGTTGGCCGTACTGAACCGCCATCCCGAACCTTACGCCGCTTATCTGTTAGGCGAAATCGAGCTCCGGTCCGGCCGCCCTAAACAAGCTCTTGATCATTTCGAGAAAG
The DNA here is from genome assembly GCA_964633825.1 of uncultured Phycisphaerales bacterium. Taxonomy (GTDB): domain Bacteria; phylum Planctomycetota; class B15-G4; order B15-G4; family CAYZWU01; genus CAZWHE01. Next base: position 4,864 of record CAZWHE010000195.1, read on the forward strand.
CACTCCATCTCGATTCAGGATTCCATGACGCTCTGACAGGAAAGATCAGAACTCTTATGGCCATGGAAAATAGGATCGAGGCGCGAGAGGCGCTGCTGGCACTCGCTCGAAAATACCCCGAGAGCCCGGAGATCCCTGCGCTGGCTCAATCCCTTTTCGAAGCGTTGGGTCGGCACCGTGATGCCGCAGAGCTTTACAAGGCCCTTATCGAAATCATTCCGAACAACAGGGAGATAAGATTCCTTCTGGCCATCGCCGAGTATCGCCTCAACGAATCCGAATCATCCCGTATCCATCTCACCACCATTCTCGAAAGCCGGCCTGATCATGACGGAGCTCTTTTTTTTCTCGGCCTCATCGAGGAAAAACGAAAGCAATACGCCAGCGCCGGTAAGAGATATCTCGAAGCTCTCAAAGTGAATGGGAATTATTTCGAATCATCGCTTCAGCGATTGAGAGTCATAGCTTATTTGGAAGCGGCAGGCGGACGCTTCCAAGATGCGATCGCCCTCTATGACATCCTCCGAGCTTTCTATCCTTTCGATACAAACATTACTGCAAACAGGGCATTGGCCCTTGCTCAAAGCGGTCATCTCGAAGAAGCGGAACAAGCCTACAAGGCGTTCCTCGAATTGATTCCCGGAGACTCGAAAATGCTCAATGAGTACGGTCTCTTTCTCAAGGGAATCGGCCGCGTCGAGGAAGGCCTGAAAATCCTGGAAGAAGCCTTTCTTTCCGATGGCAACTCAGACGCCGGTGAAAATCTCGGATCATACTATTTCTACGTTTGCAGCGACAAAACCAAGGCGGAATCATATCTGATGAGCGTGGCCGCTGCCAAGCCCTATCGGGAAAAGGTGCTCGTCCTGCTCGAGGCGATTCGCCGAGACCGATTCCGGCAAGGCGCTTCCGCCTTGCGAAACCGGCATGGCGATTGACATTCGGAGGAAATGTCGTTACACTGCCATTAATCAGATGTAATAGACAGTATAGACAGATACTTACGTTCATTATCCTTCAACAATGTGTGAGGTTTTTCATGATGAGAAAACTCCTTTTATTCCTCTGTGCGTTTGCAGCCTTATCACTGGTGTTCTCCCCGGCCGTTAGAGCAGAGGACGAATTCTCCTTTGATAAGTCAGAACTGAAAAATCTGGCCAAGGATTTGAAATCGATCTTCATAGCCATGGCGACGGGAGATCGTTCCAATGAAATTGAATCGAGGAATTCCCTGGTCAGCAATTTGGAAAGCATTGCCTCCAAGAAAAAAGTCGGAAACCTGCTTAAATTCACCGACGAAATCTACCGCGTGAAGGAACTCACCATCGACACGAGCGATAAAATAATCAAGTCCAAAGCAGGCAAGGGTTTCCAGGAAAACTTCTTCATCGACGAGGGAGACAACAATAAAACATACCGGTATTTTATCTCCATTCCCAAAGGCTACAAACCCACGGAAGACACGAGATTCC
>CAZWHE010000196.1:0-3721 GCA_964633825.1 uncultured Phycisphaerales bacterium
TGCTGACGGAGCCACTGTCCCAGGTTCGGAATATCGGACCGTATGGGAAGCCTGTTCGTGACAACACGTGTTTCGGACGGCATGCGGCTTGTGAACAGGCTGCTGCGCGCAGGAGAACAAAGAGGATTCGTACAATGCGATTCGGTGAACGACGTTCCTCTTTGTGCAAGCCGGTCAAGGTTGGGCGTGTCAACGTAAGGGCATCCTAAAGCCGAAATGGTATCCAGGCTCTGCTGATCCGTGGTAATGAACAGAAAATTGGGATGCCGGCTCGGATTGAACGACCGGGCCAGATCGATGCCGCCACTCGCTCCCGCCATCATGGCGGCGCTTGAAAAGGCGCCGCTTTTCAAAAAATCCCGGCGTGTCACCCGGACCGAATCGCGCCGTTTTTTCCGAGATGATCCCACTCTTATTCTTCCTTCATGCTCTGATGATGATGTCGTCTATAGTGCATTTCAATCGATGGCTGACAGCCAGATCCGCTTTATTCAATATCACCCCCGCCGGCGGTGAGGCGCCGGCAATGGTCTGAGTTCCGGGGGGAATGAGATCGCCGCCGTTCATCTTTTCCACACGGTAGTCAATAACGGTGTCCGTCCCGTTTCGAGTGAAAGTCACTTTGATTGAAAAAATCTCACCCGCAACCTGCTCCCCCTGGCCGCCGCAAAAAACGGAATTCATAACATTCTTGTCAACCACGTGGGCCGAGAGGGCGTGACGGGCCGTGTTGGCCGTAAATCGAATGCCGAATCCCGACATGGACGGATTGCCGTCATTCACCATGATCGAGACCTGCTGACCCGTCTTCGCCGTCGCCGCGTTCAGCTCTATCTTGGCCATTACCGTAACCGAGCCGGATGCTTCATAATCGATGGTAAAACCGGTCGACGAGAAGCGGGCCAGATTCGGAATATCTCCCCCATCGCCCATCGATTCTATTCGGAGATTGCCGTTCGTTGATTCTTCGGTAATCGCCATAGAGCTCGCTTTTTCCTCGAGAAGGTAGTCCCAAGTATTATCGGCCCCGGCCACTGTTCCCGAGCTTCCCGGAGAAAACGTCTGGGGGAGTGTTGCCGAATTCCAGCTCTCGCGCAGCCTCTCTGCAATTGCGGTTTCGAGGATATAGGCGCGGTGACCGGTAAACGCGAACAGCAGCCGCTGTGCGTCGTCCACCCAAAACTGGAAAGGCAGGATCCCCTTTCCGATCAGGTGGTAGCCCGTCAGCGAGAGTGTATAGCCGTTGACATCGAAGCTGCGTGTTTCCTGGAATGACAGGCGTTGATCCTTCTTCAGAAGATCGAGGGCTTCCAACAGGTCGAAAACAAGAGGCGTTTGGGACAAGCCCTGAAGGCGCTGCACGACGTTGAACAGGAGCCAGTTGTTTGTAAAAACAGAAGGCGCATTGCGAAAGAATGCTTTGTTGTCGATCGTCACCTCGATCCGGCCGTCTGCAACAACGGCCGATTCCTGATAACGGGTTTCCTCAACCGGCTTGGAATCGACCACGACCGAATCAACGTCCCACCAGACCGGTGTGGCCAAGGTGTCGCCCTTGAATCCGATCTCGGCATCCGTTGTATGCAAGAGAGAGCCCGTCGTCTGGCTAACCGTTTGATTCACGGTCAAAACGCCGGTTTCTTCGGGTGAAGTCTGCGAACATTTCAGCTTCAAGAGACCGTAATCGAATAACCTGACGAGCCAGATGCGGTAATGATGTTCCCATCCGTATGTGGGATTAAAACTCCCGACGGGCGGAATATAATTATCCAAAGCTCCGAATTCGAGCAAAGAATCCAATGAGAGAGGTCTAGTAGGCGGATCTGGAACCACTTTGGTTTGCAATCCCGATATCGAGTATTATTACAGTACCAACACGAATGGAGATCAGATAGATCTAATTATGATTATATGACAAACAGGCAAGTAATCAAACCAATATCTTCAATAAAAGTTGCACTGATAATCATCCCGATTGAAGCCGTGTTACAGACTAGGGGCGTTTAATGGGATCGATCGCCCGGCTAAATCGCATAAACCTCACTATTCCAAGCAATTGAGAAGACCGTCCCGGACAGTTCGGCCCCGTTTCAATCCCGGTGATTGCGACTCACGATCGAGCAATCAACGCATTCACACCTCATTTTACAGCTTAGTGAAATCGAAACTGTCCATCACAAAAGTGCCGTTGCCCATTTTTCCTAGACAGAGACGGTACGAATAGGCGCCCGCCGGCGCCATGCCGGGCACATTCTCCCCGATCGTGTATTGTACGGTCCCGCCTCCCGTGAAAGTCACGCCCACGGCGCTGTGGATGGGTCCGTACAGATTGCCGTTGGGAAGCTTCACCTCGATCCAACCGTCGAGTATTGCATCGTGCTTGCTGTTGTTGGACACGGCGATCTGGCACTGAAAAGATCCACCCTGAGAGGGAATGATGATCGGAGGATTGACGGGATCGACTTGGCAGTCGAGATAATGCGAGCCGTTGAGATGGACATTGATCTCGCTCTCCCACCTCGTGTAAACGAGATCCAAACGCCCGTCCTCGTTCCAGTCGCTGACGCAGAAATGGCTCCAGTTGTATTGGCCGGGCTCTGGATCGACCGGATCGGTGTAACCGACAAGCTCGTAATGCTCGTAAAAGACAGGATTGGCGTTGGTGCCGTAATTGGGCCAGAAGAGGCAGCTCCCCTCAATCCAGGCGAGGACGAGATCTTTTAATCCGTCCCCGTTGAGGTCCGCGATCCGGGGACAGTTCTTGTTCTTATCGATCGTGATTCCGTCGGCTTTGATCTTCATCGAACCGCCGAACTGGGGAGCCGAGTTGGTGCCCGTATTCACGTAAACGTAAACGTAGCCCGAATCGCATCCAACGATCAGATCCTTGCGGCCGTCTTCGTTCCAGTCGTTCACCTCGGGAACGGAGAGGCTGCCCGCGTCGATATCGACGCCGTTCGCCTCGATATACCCGTGCTGCGTCAGGACGGGGTTGGTCGACGTGCCGATGTTCAGGAAAAGCATGATCTTTCCGTTGTATTCGCCGGAAAGAAGGTCGAAGTCTCCGTCCTCGTCCCAGTCCACGCCTTGCGGACTCGCGCCCATGCATCACCCGTGGGAGAGAGAGATTTCCTGGCCGTCTGCTTCCAGCTTCGTCCGGTCCTGGAACAGAGGGCTCTCATTCGTCCCGTAGTTGGGATAGTAATAGATGTTTCCGTTGTAAAACACTCCTACGAGCAGGTCCTTCTTCCCGTCGCCGTTCCAGTCCACGGCGTCGGGCACGGCGCCGTAGTTGTCGTCGTGGATCACACCGCCGTTCCAGTTCAGGGTGAAATCGGGCTCGAAAACCGGCACCAGAGCCCCCTGGGTCGAGTCGGCCGCGGCCGCCGCCCCCATAAGACCGAGCATGAAAAAAACGCTTAAAGCGCGATACTGTATTCCCGTTGACATGGTTTTTCTCCTTTCACGGCTGGTCGGATAAGAGCAACTAAATAATCGGTTCGTTTGACATACCGGCGTTGGCGCCGTTTGTCCTGCATTTAGGTGAAATGATTATATCATATATAGATATGATTTTGCTGAGTCAATCTCTGCAAGGGTGTTTTAATAAGAAGGAGATGAATGCCATCGTGGAGAGCCAATCCCCGTGAAACCCGCTGATTCGGCCAAACCGTTGATTCCTGATGATTCGAAATCCCGCCCCGATTCCGCCCGAGATGCA
>CAZWHE010000196.1:3731-6231 GCA_964633825.1 uncultured Phycisphaerales bacterium
CGGCCCTTTCCAAGAAAAGAAAGCTTTTTATGGGAATAGGGCGTCCTTTGGGCTGCTTTCTTCCGGCTCTGCTATTGGCGGCTCTTGTCCCGGCTTGTTTAAACGCCTGTGTTTCAACCATCACGCCGCCGGCCGATCCGAAGGATCCTTGTTCGGTCTACCTGATCAAGAACGCCATGCACGCGGGAATCATTCTCCCCGATTGGGAGAAAGGTTTTGTAGAGTACGGGTTCGGCGACCGGGACTGGTACGCCCTGAACCGCGACAGGTGGTACAACGTTTTTGACACGGTTCTGTGGCCGACGCAGGGCTGCCTCGGCCGGCGAAAACTCAGCCGAATCGAAATCGACTCCCTTCTGTTCAGCGGTAAACTGAGCCGGCTCACCGTGGACCGCGCCGAGGCCGGAAAACTTCTGCAAAGCCTGAACCGGCGCTTCTCGCGCAACAGATCCAGCCTTGTCGACAACAGCCTTTACGGGATGCAGTTTGTCCACGACGAGCGTTGGTTTTGGTTTCTCCACAACTGCAATGACGCTGTGGCCGAATGGATGGAATCGCTGAGCTGTCACGTGTCCTGGGTTCCGGTTCGGACCGGGATCAGGGTCCGCGATTAACCGAAACAATCCCGCCCCGGCTTACATCCGCTGCAGAATTTCGTCGATTGTCAAGTCGTCCCCTTGGTTAGCGCCGGCATTGCCCTGACCGGCGAGCTCGTTTTTGATCCGGTCGACGGCTTCCAGAAAGAGCTCGGCCGTGTAGACCATGTCCAGTGTCGAAGAAATCCTCAGCTTTTGAAAGACCTTTTCGGTCATGTAAAGATCACCGGAAAAATAGGCAACATAACCCAGGACCAAGAGAGCTTCATCATCGCCCGGCCAAAACTTGAGGTGGGCGATCAATGCGTTCAGCTGTGTCGTAAAATCCTCGCTCCTGCCGTACATGAGTCTCAAATCACCGCCCATGTCGAGCCACTCCGGCATGAGGCTCAGGCCCACGAGAATCTCTTGCGCGGCATAATCATACAGGCCGACTGCAAAGAGGCCATGAGCATAAGCAAACCTGGGAACGGCAAAATCCTGATCGGCCAGAACGGCCAGACGAAACATCCGGACGGCTTCCACGTAGAGCCCTTGCCGGAAGAGGGCCGCCCCCTCGTCGATGTATTGAATGGCGAGGGATTGCGGATCGAGGATCATGGCAGGCGGCGTGTAGATGCTGGGATAATAATTGTCAAAATCGTAATATCGGTGAAATTCCCTGAGACTCGACGTCCATTGATCACACCAATAATCCTGCCAATACCAATAATCGTAGCCGCAGTAATGCCAGTACATGGGCGACCAGTAGCTGCACCACCGGCAATCCCACCACGGACAGCCGCAGCAGTGGCAGTAGATGATGATCGTGTCGTCTCCGTCATCGTCTCCGCCGTTGCCGTTGCCTCCGTTGCCGCCGCCTCCATTACCGCCGTTGCCTCCGCCCGGGTCATCTTTGGGTTTGCCGTCAACCCCCGGGGCCGCTTTGGCGGTGGTCGAAGCGATATTGACACTGTCGCCCGCCCGGCCGTTTACCCCACGGCCCGAAGCCCGGCCGGTGGCGGAACCGGATTTCCCGCCCGACGGACTCAGTGCGCCGCCTGAAACTTTTCCTCCCGAGATCCCGCCGGAATTCCCGCCGCCGCTTCCACCACCGGAACCCCCTTGGGGAGGAGGAGGATTATAGTTGAAAGAGGGCCGCTTCGACGGCATGGAGCCGGGTACTTTGGAAACAGGGCCCGAACGCTTGCCCGATGGGGTTGCGCCCCGGGCGATACGGGGAGCTCCCGAGGACCGGCCCGTCTTGGGTTTTTGTGTCTGTCGGGTAAAAGCCGGAGCTCGCCCGGAAGGGACAGGACGTGCAGGCCGTCTGGCCTTTTTAACGGGTATTGAGCTCGCCCGCGGCTTGACGTTTGTTCCTCGGCGTGGGGCTTTCTGTGGTTTGGTGTTCGTCCTGGGTCTCGGTCCCGTACGCGGCTTCACTTTCGGAGTAGGCCGCGGACCCTTCTGGGGTTTGACTCTCGGTGCGGGCCGCGGGCCTTTCTGGGGTTTGACTCTCGGTGCGGGCCGCGGGCCTTTCTGAGGCTTCACTTTCGGAGCGGACCGCGGGCCTTTGGGCGGTTTGACATCCGTAGAAATGGGCATTACCAGTACCGTTGAACCCAGCATTTCCGCGGCAATCGGGGAATTAAACCCAAGGAGGGAAGCGGTGTGATTTCGGTCTTCCCGTGCCGGTGCGATCCGAACGGCCAGACCACACATAATAGAGAAGGTCAAAAGCATCAGAACGATCTTGTATCTGGACATGGCCAATCCTCCAAATCTCGGGAGTCGCTTTGCTCTATAAAAGAACTTATCATTCAGCCCTAAACAGGGGCTTGATCACACAGCCCGCTCTCTCTGCCGCTTCCCACCATTCGAGGATGTAGTCCGAATATTGGCCGGGTTCCCTGACGACGAAATAT
>CAZWHE010000197.1:0-6078 GCA_964633825.1 uncultured Phycisphaerales bacterium
GGTTCTTTTCGAGAAGATCCACGAGAGAACCCAGAACCCTGGCGCCCATGTCGTCCCCCCCCACGTCAAAGATCAGGGTTCCCGCGCCATCTTGGAGCACACCACGGATTTCGGGAAGGATAATGGGCAGGTCCGCGGCCTCGAAGCCCCCCTCGGGGTTGATCACACGAATATCGTATTTCTCCATCTCGGTCCTGGCTTCGCGACAGCGGAAGTAGGGATTCACGATGTCGAGATCAGCGATGGAAACACTCCGGTGGCGGGAGAGCTGGATCGCCAGATTGACGGCGATTTCGGTCTTGCCGGAACCGTAGTTGCCCACGATCAGGACAATACGTTCCTCAGGGAGGTATTCGATGTTTTTGTTCATATACTATCAAAAGGCAGCCACCGGTTTCCGTCATGCAGGGCCCGCTGCTCACATCCAGAAGCTGTTTTTGTTTATTAAAGATTCGCTTAAAAGATGAAAGTGGAAAGGTTAAGAAAAGCGAAGCCCTTTGTCAACAATGAGCCCGGCCAACCCGCCCAAGGAACTCATATCAAATAAAGATTCTTTGAAGAGAAGAAGGCTCAAGAGCATAATTCCGGCATGTCTTTGCCCGAAACCGTTATTTCAGTCGAGAACTTGACGAAGTATTACGGCTCTGTTCTCGGAGCCGGGGATGTCTCTTTTTCCGTCAGGAGGGGCGAAATCTTCGGATTCCTGGGGCCGAACGGCGCCGGAAAGACGACGTGCATCCGCCTGATTCTCGACCTGCTCCGGCCTGATACGGGCAGGATACTCCTTTTTGGGGCTCCCGTGTGCGGAAAAGCGTGGCGCCTGCGGAAAGAGATCGGAAATCTTCCCGGCGAAACCGCGTGGTGGCCCTCCCTCACCGGCCGGGAGATTCTCGACTTCTTCAGCCGCATTCGATCCTCCGGTTCTTTGCGGCTTCGCGACACCCTGCTCGACCGGCTGAACCTCGACGGGGATCTCTTGAACCGCAAGGTGCGCACCTACTCCCGGGGGACACGGAGAAAGCTCGGGCTCACGGCCGCCATGCAGCACGCTCCGAATCTCTTGATCCTGGACGAACCGACTTCGGGCCTCGATCCGCTCGTCCGGCGCGCTTTCTTTTCGATCTGCCGCCGCCTCAAAGAGGAAGGTAAAACGATCTTCCTATCGAGCCACAACCTGTCCGAAACACAGGAAATCTGCGATCGCGTCGGCATCATCCGCAGCGGGCGCCTCGTTGCCGTGGAGGAGATTGCCGATCTGCGAAACAAAAGCACGAGAAAGGTGAAAGCCCTCGTCGATGGGAATATCGATCCTGCAAAATACAGCCTCCCGGGAGTGGACGTGGTCGAATCCCGGGCCGGCCGGATCGTCCTCACCTGCGAGGGCGACCTTCCGCCCCTTCTCAGGATTCTTTCGCAAGAACCGCTGAAAGATATCGAGATCTCGTCGACGTCGCTGGAAGAGTTTTTCATGCGCCACTACAGCGAGCCCGGAAACAAATGAACCTCCACATCATCCGATTCGAACTGAGATTGAACCGGCTGCCTCTCCTCTTCTGCGCGGGCGGGCTGCTGGTCTTTCAGTTCGTATTCGTCGCCTTTTACGCGGCAACGCGTCCCGATGAGACCATGACCGGGCTCTTTGACCTCGTCCCCCAGGCTTTCAAGAACCTCGTGGGCGGGGAGTACCTCGATCTCCTCACTATCTCGGGTTTCCTGGCCTACGGATTCACCCACCCGCTGAACATCTTTCTCTTCTGCACGGTCGCCATCGCCCTGGCCAGCCGCACGGCTTCGGGCGGTGCCGAAGAGGGAACAACGGACCTCCTTCTGTCGCAGCCCCTTTCCCGCGCCTCGCTCCTGGCAAGCCGGATGGCGGCCGGGGCTTGCTGCTGCGTGGTCCTCGTCATCTCCATGTGGTTGGGGCACATCGTCGGGGTATTGACCATCTCGCTTCCCGCAACGCCGGAGCGGCCCCCATTTGTTTACGCCGCCGTCAACGCTCTCTTCTTCCTCTTCGGCATTCAAAGCCTGGCCTTCCTCTCAGCCGCGCTTGTCCGCCTGAGGAGCTCGGCCGTCGGCATCGCCATTTTCGTCATTGCGCTGATGTTCTTCCTCCGCCTCGCCGGCGAGCTCTGGGATCTCTTTGAGGTGCCCGCGCTCCTGTCCCTCTTTACATACTACGTTCCCGGAAAAGTGGTGAGCAATGCATCTCTTCCGGCCGGCGATCTCTTTGTTCTGGCCCTGATCTCGGTCGCTGCCTCGGGATTGTCCTTTTATATTTTCAGCAGGAAGGACATTTAACTCGGATAATTCACACCGGTACGACATTTTCAATACAGGTTGAATCGTTTTTTTTGAAATGTTAGGTTTCCGTCTTTCATCAATGAAATATATACAAGCTCTCATTATATAGATGGAGGTCATACGCTTTTGTTCTCTTCACGGCGTTTCACCGCACCCTCTCTCCTCGCCATCGCCTTTTTCCTTCTGGCCGCCCCCAGGCTTTCCGCCCAGTTTGAACAGGATCGATCAAAGCATGAGGAGCGGCGCGTCCTGGAAGAGTCGAAATTACTCGAAACCGAGGCCGGACTCGACACCCTCTCGAAGGAGATCGAGCATGATCTCGACCTCGACTACGGCGGTATGGCCAGGGCCGCTTATTACCATTACCGTGATAACATTCGCATGCACACGCTCCGCTATTACGACCTCCGCCTCTGGTCCAACCTCGTCTACAAGGACTCCCAACAGATCTACGTGCGGGTCATGGGCAATATCAGCGATTACAGCAGCAACGACGAATACAGCTACATGGAAGAGAACGACCTCAATGTACCCAGGCTGGATGTGGGTTATTATTACGGCGACGTGGGCAGATACCTCGGCGTGGCCATGATCGACCGCCTCAGGCTGAAAGTGGGACGGCAGTATGTGAGGATCGGAGAAGGCCTCGTGCTCGACACGCGCGGCGACGGCGCCTTGGTGGAACAGAAGGGGGACACTTTCGCTTTCACCGGTTTTATTCTCAGATCGATCTACAGCGAGGAGGGATACGACAGGTCCTATCCCGATTACGGCCACAACAAGAACCTGCACAGCGGATTCGAGGTGGGCGCCAAGATCTCCGACGAGGTCGAACTGTTCGGATACACCACGTTCCTGAACGACAAGAGAAGGGATTCTCGGTTCACGCTCGCTCCCCTGCCGAACTACGATTACCAGAAGTTCAAGTACAATTCGCGTTATCACGGCATCGGGCTCCGCGGCACCCTGGGAACGTCCCTTTCCTGGTACGGCGAATATGCCGTTCAGAAAGGCAAGAGGTATTCCGATTATCAGCATACGATACTGACATGGGGCTGGAGCCGCGACGATATCGATGCCTTCGGCTTCCAGGCGGGCGCGGACTATACATTCCTCGACACACCGCTGACTCCCACTCTGAGCGTGCAGCACGTCTTCGGTTCGGGCGACCACGACATGGGCGTCGGTTCGGGAATGGATACATGGGGCAATACGACCAACCCCTTCGACCCTCAGTACGGCGGCAACAAAGGCGGAACCACTGACAACACCTTCTTTTCCTATGGATACATCAACACGGGGTATGCCTTTTTTCCCCTTGTCTCCAACGTGGAAGTCTGGAGAACCGGCATCGACTTGACTCCATTTAAAAACCACGAAATCTTCGGAAGCCTGGAAGGGGGTTTCAACTACTTCAGATACAGAAAACACTCATCGCGCGGAGGGATGTCCGACCGGGGTCTCGACCTGGCCGGAGAAGGCTCCGCCCTGGGCTACGAGCTCGATTTCTACGTGGCCTGGCGTCCTTACTCGGATCTCTCTCTCATATTCCTCTACGGCCATTTCAAACCGGACCACGACTCCTTCACCGACACATCGCGTCGTTCCTATACTTCATTGGGGATGATCGTTTATTTTTGAGTTGTATGAGAACCATCATGAACAGGATCGCTCCCCTTGCCTTGACCGCAGTCCTAGTCGGCCTTTTCGGCTGTACCGGCCCATCCGATTACGTCGAGGAGACACCGGAAAAATCCCTGAAGAGACCCGCCCGGTGGTGGAATCTGGATCCGAGCACATTTTCCGATTTCGCAAAAAGCCAAGAGATCCGGGACATCCATTTCGAATGGAAAAGGGAAATGGACTTTCTCCTCTATCTCCAGCAAAAGCCGGCGGCATCAACGGCCGACGCCGTAAAGGCCGTCGCCCTTTCCATCGATATCGTTCCCTGGGAAAAGAGCTTGGACGATCTTGTCGGAATCCTTATCGATCGTTCCATAATCAGGCCGGAATGGAAGATCAGCGAGTCCAAGCCCCTCACGAAGGGAAAATTCGCATACATGATCTGCCGGGCCTGCGGCATCAGGGGCGGATTGTTCATGACCCTTTTCGGCCCCTCCGAAAGGTACTGCCTGAAGGAGCTCGTTTACCACGAAATCATGGCGCCCGGATGCCTCTCGTGTTGCCTGCCCGGCCAGGAAGTGCTCAATATTATTGCACAGGCGGATTTTTTGACGGGCGGCGGGTTTAAAAAGAAAGCCGGGCAACACTTATAAAAAGATTGATCATCTGAAATTCCTTGTTATAATATATTTACATATTTTACAATGGTTCTGCAAAGCCGAAACAAAGTCGAAGCCTCTCCCGAATCATCTATGAGGAGGTTCTGTTTATGGCCAGAATGACGCTTCTCTGTCTTTCTCTTCTGCTCTGCGCGACCCTCTGCTCCTGCCACATGTTCTTTCCCCGCTTCTTCAACCCGGGCTCTGCCGGGCCGAACGAGGAATTGATCCAGTTCCAGGCGGAAAACATTACGGGCCTGGTCCAGGTCAAGAAGTCATACGAGGAACCCTGGCGCTCCCTGCAAAAAGGTGAAAAGCTCGAACCGACCTGCTTCATCCGAACAGGATTCAACAGCTCGGCCGAAATCGTCATGATCGATGGAGCGCGGAAGCTGAAAATGAAGCTGACGTCGCTTCTTCCCGAGTTCGAGCTTTACGATGCTTACGACAAGCTCCTCTCGCCCGAAGCCTACAACAAATACATGCAGGAACGGTGCAACGGTAAAAAAGAGCCCGATCGCCTGTCATGCATCGGCATCGTCCGTGATACCCTTCGTCCCATTCAAACCAACGATTTTCTGGCCATGAACAATCTCAACATGGAGACCAAAGGCCGGGCCGATGTTGTCGCAGTGGGCGGCGGAGGCGGCGGCGGCAGCTGCTGAAACTAGAAGCCCCTCTCTCCGCATGGTGCGGAGATTAATGGAAAAAAGCTCCCGGTCTTCGGGAGCTTTTTTTATGAAGCGTGCTTCGCCGCGTGCTTCGCCATGAAGGCCGCTATCTTGTCGCAGGCCCGGGAAAGGATCTCCTCATCGGGCAGGAGCACGATACGGAAGTGGCGCGTTTCCGGCTTCTGGCCGAAACCGTCGCCGTGAACAACAAGGACTCCCGTTTCGCGAATCATTTTCGGCACGAATGTTTCGTCCTTTTCATCGATGTGAAGCCGCGGAAACGCGTAGAAAGCCGCGTCGGGCCGGACGCACGAAATACCCGGAATCGCGTTCAGCTTCTCAACGGCTACGTCGCGGCGGCGGCGGAGCTTTTCGATCATGGAGCCGAGATGGTCCTGCGGTCCTTCGAGAGCGGGCCGAACAGCGTGCTGCATCGGGTTGTTGGCGCACAGCCTCGCCCGGGTGTATTTCTTGATCGCTTCGCAATAGGGCCCCACGAGCGCGTCGGGCCCCGAGACGATTCCCCACCCGATCCTCCAGCCCGGCGCGAGGTAGGATTTCGAAATCCCGTTGAACGTGACGAAGGCCACATCGTCGGCCATCGATGCGATCGACACATGCTCATCGTCGTCGAGGAGGATCTTGTCGTATATCTCGTCGCAGAGGACGACGAGGTTCTTCTCGCGCGCCAGCTCCACGATCCGCTCGAGCGTCTCGCGGCGATAGAGCGATCCCGTCGGGTTGTTGGGGTTGATGAGAACAACGGCGCGCGTCTTCTCGTTGATCCGGCTCTCCATATCATCGGCGTCGGGCTGCCAGCC
>CAZWHE010000198.1:0-6057 GCA_964633825.1 uncultured Phycisphaerales bacterium
GAAAATCCCTGGTCCCGAACCTTGAAGTCGTCGAGCTCGGCCGGACCGTCGAAGAGGTATTGTACAGCGATCTCACCTTCCTCGGTCACTTCGACTGGCACGGAAAAGCTTTTCGCCAGGCGATCTCTCAGGCTTATATCCTCTTTCAATCTATCGAGCCCGCGCGCCAGCTTGATCCTATCCTTCCTCCGGCGCTTCCAGATCTTTCCCTCCGATAATTCCTTTTCACAATCCCTGAGCCTGCGAAGAACATCTTCCAGCGATCGAACATCGCCGGCCTCGAGGGCCTTGAGACCTTCGTTCAACAGGAAATCAAGCTCCTTCTCCGCCGCTTCGCGCGCTTCCCTGTCGATGCGCTCCTTGGCGGCGAGACGGTCTTTGAAAAACATTTTTTCATCGAACCGATCCAGGTCTTCGAGAATCCCGCCCGCCCTATCGAGCTCGCCCGCATAGTAGTAACAAAGGAACTCGTCGAGATTGCTCAGCCTGAACGACATGCCCGCCCACTTCAAAATCTCCTCAGTGGTGAAAACGTCGTAGCTGATCCTGATGATCCGATCGGCCGGCCCTTTCAGTTCGAGGGTTTCCGCAGCGGAATCGACTTTCAGAAGCTCTCCCTTATAAGTAATGCCTTTACGGGTCGACAGCGTTATGCCGAAACCCACATGGCGTGCCAATGCGTCGAACACCCACTTGTCCAGGCCCGCCAGAATGGAAATTCTTTTTTCCCATCGACCGATGAAATCAAGATCCGGAAAAGGGGGATCCCTCCGGGAGAGCTCGTCGATGACGCGCATCGCCCCCGCACCGTCTCCCAAACGCAAAGGCCCCTCGATCTCGAGAAGAATCCTCTCGATCTCGATCTTCCGGAACGACTCTTCCAGCACGACGCGTTTTGCATCGAGAAGGGGGCCGGTTTTTCGGAGGATCTCGGCATGGAAATCGGCAGACTCGAACTCGGGTCCCTGCGGCAGAGCCGCTGCCAGATTTTCGAGATTCCCCCGGACAATCGCAGCGAGAGGATCGATCCCCTTGCGGCAGGCATCGAGATCGGCGTTTTCGACGGCAGATGTCAACTCGTCATCGAATTTCTCGAAATACTCCTTCCAGGCCTCCTGCCCCGCTTCCTTAAAACGGAGACGAAGCTCCCTCAACGCCTCATCGATCTTCCCATCGAGCCGCTCAACCGCTTCCGGTTCGAAAGACAAACCTCCCCCCGATCGATCGGCGCCAAAGGGTACAGCTTCGGGGATTTCAGCGGCCAGGGCTTCGCTGACAGCGATCCGAGCCAAGCCTTTGCCGTTTTCCCCTCCTTTTTCCAAAGAATCGATCAGATCCCGAGCCGCTCGGAAATCTCTTTGAGCCAGAAGGGTTCCGGCTCTTTGTTTCTTCTCTTCGAGGAGGGCAAGTGATTTTTCCCACATCCGCGTACGCAGCCTGCCCGCCATTTCACCGAGTGCGGCGGAGACATCCTTCAACCTCTCATCGAGGAACGGCTTCAGTTCGGTCGGAATCCCGGTCTCGTCACACCCGATCGTTCGGCATGCTTCCGCCGTCATATCCAGGCTGAGAATATGCTCGGCCTTCTCCATACCTCCGGCCAGCAGGGCCTCCCTGATAAGCGGTGAGTCGGTGCGAACGATATCAGCGATCGAATCCCGGCAATCACGGAGCACTTCCCGCCGGAAGGCCGACGCTTCGATCCGATCGCCCCGGACATCCTCAAAAATGAGAGCAGCGCTACGGGCAAGGATGTCTGCGGCCGACAGGCTTCCCGTTTCGTATCCTTCCCTCAGCTCGCTCAGAACAATCCGGCTTGGAGTATCGGGCGAGTCCCTTTGATCGGCGGAAAAAGTGCCGAGCAGCAGATAAGCGGCAATGGCAAAGGCCGCCACAGCGACAAACAAGGCGGCCATCAGCGGCCCCCGGAGCTGCCGATGAGTTTTTTGGGATTCCTTCCAGCTGATTCCGACGAAATCGGCGAGACTCTCCGAGCCGCTGTTATGGGCTTCCGCCAGGACGTCCAGATCGTCCAGAAGACCGCCGGGGGTCTGGTACCGACGTGCGGGCTCTTTGGCCATCATCTTCGAAATGATTCTGGAGGCGGCCGAGCTCACGTTGGGAAAGATTTCTTCAGGAGGGCGAACCTTTCCAAAGAGAACGGACGTTATCACCTCGGCGACCGTGTTTCCACCGATCGGCAGGGTGCCGGTCACCATATGGTAAAAAGTGGCTCCCAGTGAATAGATATCGGAACGGATGTCGGCGCTGCCGGGATCGCGCGCCTGTTCGGGAGACATATACTGGGGAGTCCCCACCGTGGTCCCTTCGTGGGTGATGGTGAGATCCATGATCCCTCTCGCCAAGCCCAGATCGGTCAGCTTGGCACTCCCGTCCGGCCCGACAATGATGTTGCCCGGCTTGATATCGCGATGAATCACTCCCTGGCCGACGGCATGGTCCAATGCTTTTGTCAGGTCCCGGATTGTTTGTAATGCCTCTTTTTCGGGGATCCTGCCCTCCCGGTCGATGATGTCCTTGACGCTTCTCCCTTCCACGTATTCCATGACGAAATAGAAATAACGGCGCGTCTGACCGAGATCGATCGCCTTGACGATGTTGGAATGATCCATTCGGGCCGTGACGAGAGCCTCCCTCCGCAGGCGCTCCAGGGGAAGCGGTCCCCTGAGATTCGACTTTCTGAGAATCTTGATCGCCACGATGCGGTCGAGGGAAACCTGGCGCGCCCTGTAAACCTTGCCCATTCCTCCGGAGCCGAGAAGCTCGAGAATCTCAAAGCCCTCGATCGGTTGGAAGGTTCCTTTTTCATCGGGCGGCTCATTCATGATTGTCGGGTGATTCTCCTTATTTCCGACCAGGAAGCCCCTTCCTCCAAAGGGCCCGAAATGCCGCGTCAACATCCTCGGGAGTTGTGGCAAACCCGGCCCGAAAAGCGTCAAGCTGGGATTGAACAACAGCAGGATCGATCCATTCGTTCATATCTCTCGGAATCATTCTCTGAAGGGTCGCCAGGAAAACTCCGACTTTGCGTCCCCCCTGTTCGCCCAGAAACCGGACCAGTCCGATCGCCTTGGCCGCATCGTCCTGGTCGATCTCATCCATTCCCTTGACCATGAGCTCCGTTAAGGGAATGTCGTCGCCACGGACCACGAGCTCGGACAGCAGCCCGGACCAGCCCACCCCTGAAAAAAGCTGCTTGTCATGCAGCGATGAGACGAGATTGCGCCCCTCGATACAGAAGGCCCGGTTTCGCCCGGTCACTGTCTGTTCGAAAAGAGCGGCGAATCCCTCGTCCAGCCAGGGTGGGAGGAAGTGGTAATTGTAGCCCTTTCTGTTGATCAAGACGTGTCCGATCTGGTGCAGGATCTGCCCGGAAACCTCCTCGATCTCGCGCGGCCCTCTATAGGCTACCGAATAACACGCCGGGTCCCACCAGGCGAATCCGAGCGCCTGCCTGGCCCCCCCGGTCCACTCTTCCGTCACGTTCTCCTGAAACCGTGAGAAGCAGGTGACGTACTTGTCGTAGCTCTCCCTCCTGTCGAAGACACAGACATGGGCTTTCCGGTCGCCGAGAAGGGATGTTTTCATTTTCGATCCCGAAAAACCCTCGAACCACTCCCAGCCCTTCTCGAGGCGCCCTGCCAGGTTCCGGTTGAAGCCGTCTCCGAGCTCGGAAAAAACCGCGAAATGAGCCGTTGAAAAGAAAACGGTGGGAACACCGAACTCCTTTTCGAACTTATTCATTTCCACGACGGAAGGAAGGTCTTCCTTCTTGATCCACTCCCCGCCTTCCCGCACATAACCTTCGGCGGCTTTCATTTCTTCCGCGGTCATCCACTTTCCGCGGTGAAGAACCAGGCCCTTTTCGAGCATGGCTTTCTCCTCGGGAGTCACCCAGGCCCCCTTATACTCGACGAGCCCGATGGCTTTCATTCTCTCGGCGCGCTCCGCTGCAACGAGAGCTTTCCGTTTTTCGGGCGTTATCCACTTCCCCTTGTACTTAACCCTCCCGAGCGCTTTGTTGGCTTTCTCGTGATCGGGATCCGCCTCGAGAACTAATGTGAGAACCCGCCGGTATTCCTTTTTTCTTCCCTTCTTCTTGCACAAGACCGCCAGCTCAAAAAGAGCGGGGCCGTCGGCCCGGTCGATGCGTTTCAGCCGCTCTTCGAAATCATCGAGAAACCACGACAAGAGCAGGAAACCGCAGAGAAGAAGCGCGACCCCTTTCATTTCCAGCCCTCCCGCGCCAGTTCGTACTTTTCGATCTTCCTCTGAAGCGTGAAGCGGCTGATCCCGAGCTTCTCCGCGGCTCGGCTCTTGTTTCCCTGATAGAGGCGCATCGCTTTCACGATCTCGTGCCGCTCGATCGATTCCACTTTGGCGGCGAGATCGAGATCCTCGAAATCACCGGGAAGAGTTTCATTAACCGGCGCATACCGGATGCGATCGGAGACGATATCCGGGCCGATCCTGTCTTCGGAGAGGGTGACAAGCCGTCTCACCTCGTTTTCGAGCTCCCGGACGTTGCCGGGCCAGTGATACCGGCAGAAGAGATCGATGACTTCCGGATCGATGTCCTTTTCCTTTTCCTGAGTCTCCGCAAGGAGAGCCATGAAATGCCTGACCAGCAACGGAATGTCCTCTTTCCGTTCACGGAGGGGCGGCAGGTTCACGGGAAGCACGTTGAGACGGAAAAAGAGGTCGTGGCGGAAGCCGCCCTCTTCGACGAGCTCCTCGATGGGGCGGTGCGAGGCGGAAATGATCCGCACGTCGACCCGGACCGGATCGGTTCCGCCCACGGGCCGGAACTCCCCGTCCTGGAGAAAACGGAGCAGCTTGCCCTGCAGCGCCGGGCTCATGTCCCCCACTTCATCGAGAAAGAGCGTTCCGCCATGGGCCATCTCGAGAAGCCCCTTGCGATCCGTCACGGCGCCCGTGAAGGCGCCTTTCACGTGGCCGAAAAGCTCACTTTCGAGCAGAGTATCGGGAAGTGCGGCGCAGCTTTCTGAAACAAAGGGATTTTTCCCCCGGCGGCTGCTGCAGTGGATGGCTCCGGCCACGAGATCCTTTCCCGAGCCGCTTTCCCCTTGAATGAGGATGGGAAAATCGGAATCGATGACGTGTTCCAGCAGGGAAACGAGGCTCGACATGGCGGGTGAGATTCCGACAATCATGCCGAAATGATAGCGAATACCGCCCGCCTTTCCCGATCCCTCAAGACGCGCCCGTGCTTTCACCAGCTCCGCGGCCTGAGACCGAACGGTGCTGGCAAGCCCTTCGTTCGTGCGCGCCAGCTCTTTCCGGGCTCTGGCGAGCGCGATATTTTTCTGGCGAAGCTCCTCCATCCTCCTGGCGTTTTCGAGAGCAATGGCGGCTTGGTCGGCAAAGGCTTCCAAAAGAATTCTGTCGTCGTCTGAAAAGATTCCTTTGCTGAGACGGTTGTCAACGTAAACGGCTCCCATGCTCCGCTCCTTCAGAGTCAGCGGAACGCACAGCACCGAACGAAGGCCGAGATTGGTGATCGACTGGACGGACCGGAACCTTTCATCCTCGCGCGCGTTGATCGACATGACCGGTTTCATTTCCTCGATCACGGTGGTGGCGATCGAGCGCGAGATGGCAAGATCGGGACGCTCCACCTCGGCTTCCATGAAGTTCCTGGCGGTTTCGAACTCCATCCGGCCGTCGCGGACAGTGATGAGAAAACCCCGCTCCGCCCCGGTTAATTCGATGACGCAATCGATAATAAGCTCGAGAAGACGCTTCAGATCCATCTCTGAGTTGAGAGCCTTGTTCACTTCCTGGAGCAGTCTCAGGCTCGATTCTCTCTTCAAGATCCGGGGGGCGCGGCCTTTATTCACGGAAGCCGTTCCGGACTCGATGATTGCCGTCGCGCTTCCGGCTGAAGAAGACCGGTTCCCCATGGGAGGAGCTTCGAAAAAGATCTCGCAGTCTCCGACGAGTATGACGTCGCTCCGGGAAAGAGCCTGCCGCACCACCTGCTTCCCGTTGACACTGATACCGTTCCGGCTGCCC
>CAZWHE010000199.1:0-6048 GCA_964633825.1 uncultured Phycisphaerales bacterium
AATGAAGCTGCGTGAATTCCAGGCCAAATCCATATTTTCGGAACAGGGCATCCGAATCCCCCGGGGCCGCACTGCTGCCTCGCACGGGGAAGCGGAAAAGATCGCTGCCGATCTCGGCCGGCCAGTGGTGATCAAGCCTCAGCTCGGGGTCAAGGGTCGGGGCAAGGTGGGAGGCATCGCCTTTGCCGATGATTTGACTGCGGCAGGGAAGGAGGCGGAACGGCTCCTGGCGATGGAGATCAAGGGAGAGAGGGTCCGCACCCTTCTGGTCGAGGAAAAGGTCGCAATCAAGGATGAGCTCTACATCGCGGTAACCATAGACTACACGGCCCGGCGCCCTGTCATGATAGCCAGCCTCGATGGGGGGGTCGAGATCGAGGTGACCGCTGAAAAGAATCCCGACCGCATCCTGAAGATCCCGGTGGATATTCTCACGGGCCCTGGGCCGCATGATCTCTCGGAGGTGGCTTCCCGGATGGGGCAGGATGTGGCCGACCATCTCGAAAAGCTCTACCGGATCTTTCGCGCCTACGATGCCGAGATCGTGGAGGTCAATCCCCTGGTCAGGACCCGGGAGGGCGTGCTCATGGCTGCCGATGCCGTGCTGAACGTAGACGATTCAGCGCTCATTCGGCACGAAGATCTCCTCCCCATGAAAAAAGAGATCCCGATCGATGACCCGATCGCCGAGGAGGCGCGGGAGAAGAGCTGGACCTATATCGATCTGGGGGGCGATATCGGGGTGCTCTCGAGCGGCGCGGGTCTCACCATGGCCATCCTCGACCTGGTCATTCGGGCGGGCGGAAAACCAGCCAACTTCCTGGATACAGCGCAGATCGATGACACGGGGATCTACGAGGCTTTCGATCTGCTCTCTCGCGCGCGCAAGCCGCGCCTGCTGCTGGTCAATATCTTCGCCGGGCTGAACCGGTGCGATCGGCTGGCTCTGGGCATCAAAAAATATCTGGAAGAGCATCCCGGCGACATCGAGATCGTGGTGCGGATGATCGGAAACTTCGAAGAAGAGGGCCACCGGATTCTGCGTGAGATGGGAATAAAACCTTATGTTCGGCTGGAGGACGCGATCGAACAGGCTGTGAAATCAGCTGGGTGACACCCCTCGGTGTTCTGTTTAGCAAAGGGAAAACCGTGAGCATTCTGGTCAATTCGAACACCCGCGTAATCGTCCAGGGAATCACGGGCGAGGCAGCCCAGCACCACACGCAGCTGATGCTGGATTACGGAACCCGGATCGTGGGCGGCGTGCGCCCCGGTGCGGGGGGCGAGCAGGTTTGCGGGGTTCCCGTCTTCGACACCGTGGCCGATTCGATCGCGGCCACGGAAGCCAACGCGTCGATCCTCTTCGTTCCGGCCAAGGTGATGAAGGCTGCGGCTTTCGAAGCTCTGGATGCGGGCATCGGCCTGCTGGTCATGGTTTCGGAACATGTACCGGTGCATGACACCATGGCGATCGTGGCCAGGGCCGAGGAGAAGGGGGCCGACCTCATCGGGCCGAACACCCCCGGCCTGATCGCGCCCCCGGTGGGCGCCAAGATCGGATTCGTACCCTCGCAATACTATATCCCCGGATCCGTAGGGGTGGCCTCCCGGAGCGGCACCCTGACCTACGAGATCGTTGCGCGCCTCACCCAGGCCGGGATCGGGCAGAGCACCTGCATCGGGGTCGGCGGCGATCCCATCGTGGGATCGACCTTTGCCAAGGTGGCCCGTCTCTTCGAGGAGGACGAGGAGACCCGCGCGATCCTCATCATCGGCGAGGTGGGGGGCAGCATGGAGGAAGAGATAGCCGACCTGGTCGTGCGAGGCGAAATAACCAAGCCGGTGGCGGCCTACATCGCAGGGCGGACCGCTCCCAAGGGAAAGCGCATGGGTCATGCCGGAGCGATCATCGCCTCGGGGCGAGGGACCATCGAGAGCAAGCTCGATGCGTTTGCCGGCGCTTCCGTGCCCGTGGCTGCAGTCCCCGATGAGGTGGTCGGCCTGGTTCAGGCCCGCTTGAACCTGTAAAACTTTTGATTCTCCCATCCTTTTCGAGACATACGCTTGCCATTTGTATCGAGTAGAACATTCAATCGTATGATCGAGGTATACTCGTCCACCGACTTTCACGATGGGCATTTTGCCAAGCTCCCCAAGGGCAGTCTGGTCAAGAGAGACATCAAGGGCCATAACTATTACTACCTGGTTTACAGGGAGGAAGGCAAGGTCAGGTCGGTTTACAAGGGCAGGGTCAGCCAGGCTGAAATTCGCAAATACGAGTCGGTAAAAAAATATCGAGCGAAGTATCGCAAGCTTTTGTCCCAGGTCAAAAAGCAGATACGGTTCTTACGGAGCGCGTTGCGTGGAAAAGAAACAGTATGATCTCTGCGCCGAAGTACTGCGCCGCTTGGATGGTGAAGGCATCCTCGAGAAAACTGTACTGGTCGGAAGCACGATCAGTATTCGGTTTCAGGATCTTCTCGTCACAGTGCCTCATCCGGCCAATTTTGCACTGCACAAGTTGATCGTTTCGTTACGATCGTCCTTTTCAACGATTCTCAGAAAATGGCAAAGAAAGATCGGACAAGTCCTGGCCGAGTTGGGCGAGGAAGATATCCTGGTTGTTCTCGAATCGTGAAGACCGTAGTCGGTAAATCCGGTCAATTGCCGGCCCACGCCCAGCCGAAGAATGCGGGGTGCCGAGTGTGCCGGTTGACAACTGCAACTGGTCCGCCGGCCGGTTGACAATTACAACTTCACCGAACATGAGATACCGTTATGGATAAAATGCAAGACGTTAAAAATAGACCAAGACCAAAACCGGTTCGCACCCGGCCTATACCTCTCCAGGAGCAAGACCGGATTGCGTCCATTGACGTGCTTCGTGGATTCGCTCTGTTCGGCGTCCTGCTCATGAACATGCAGGCCTTCGCCATGGTCTTCGCCCTTTACATGAATCCCACGGCCCTGGGACAGCCCACAGCACTCGATTTCTGGTGCTGGACTGTAAACCACGTTATCGGCGACCAAAAGTTTATGACCATTTTTTCCATGCTGTTCGGCGCCGGCATCTTCCTCATGACGGAGAAAAGCCGCAGCCAAAGCGGTCGGTCCGCAGGGTTGCACTACCGCCGAATGTTCTGGTTGGGCGGCTTCGGCGTCCTTCACGGCGTCTTCATCTGGGTGGGGGATATCCTATTCATGTACGCACTCTGCGGCCTATTGGCATGGATCTTTCGCAAACTGAGGCTCTGGATCCTCGTTCCCTTGGCCCTGATTCTGCTGCTTGTTCCGTCGCTCCTGCTCTTGAATTTCGGCCAATATATGGCTAATGAATCGCAGGAAGCCCAGGACGTCATGAAGGCCATGTGGTCGCCCTCCCCCCAGACCGTAGCGCAGCAAGAAGCGGCCTACCGGGGCGATTGGCTTGCCCAGCAGAAAGAGCGTTATCAAGCTTGGCTGGATATGTTTTCCTTCATCATGCTCTTTGGCTGGCGGGTGCTGGGTTTGATGCTTCTCGGTATTGCCTTTTTCCGAATCGGTCTGTTCAGCGCGTTAAAACCGCGCGGGCTGTACTTATTATTAATGATCGTCGGTCTGGGCTCCGGCCTGACGCTCACAGCTTTCGGCGTGAATTACCTGGAAACCACGGGTTGGGATCTCGTGAAGGGTATAGGTGTGGGCGGGCTCTTCAACTACTTTGGCAGCATCCTGGCCGCATTCGGATACGTCGGCATGATCATGCTTCTCTGCCGGTCCGCGCGTCTACCCGGTTTGCAGAGAAGATTCGCTGCGGTCGGCAGGATGGCCTTCACCAACTACATCATGCACTCCCTGATCTGTACAACGCTATTTTACGGCCACGGTTTCGGACTTTTCGGGCAGGTGAACCGGCTCTGGCAGCTCGTTTTGGTCGTCACCATTTACACGCTTCAGCTCTGGTATTCCCCGCTCTGGTTAGAAAGATTCCGCTTCGGTCCCTTGGAATATCTGTGGCGATCCCTGACCTACATGCAATGGCAGCCGTTCCGTCGCTAATGCCCGTAGGGCACAAAAACTCGACCGAATCGCAACCGCACCTAACACCCCCGTATTTCGCTTGAAATATTGCAATCAGAATGCATAATCTCCACCAAGGAGATTGGCAATGGCCCAGGTATTTATCAAGAGGACGCTCGAGTCGGTCCTTAAAAGAGCCGCAGCAGAATTTCCCGCTGTGGTGCTGACGGGGCCGCGCCAGTCCGGCAAGACGACGCTCCTGAAACATCTTTTCAGCAAGAGCTATCGGTATGTATCGGTAGAGCCTCCGGATGTCAGGGCCGCTGCGATGGAAGATCCGCGTGGTTTTCTGGAGATGTACCCGCCGCCTGTAATATTCGATGAGGTGCAATACGCTCCCGACCTGCTTCCCTATGTCAAAGAAAAGATCGACGATGACCGGGACCGGTGCGGGCAATACCTGTTGACCGGTTCACAGAACCTGCTTCTCATGGTGAAGGTGACCGAGTCTCTGGCCGGCCGTGCCGCCATATTGCGCCTCTTGCCGCTTTCGATGCGAGAAGCGGATAAACAGCCGCGGGTCTCCCTGCCATGGGAAGCGAAGCGACGATCTCGTTCGGAAACAAAGCTTTCATATCGGAAACTCTGGGAGTCTTTACTGCGAGGCTGTTATCCCGAGATACAGATTCATCGGAAACGCGATATCAACCTTTGGCATGCCGGTTATATTCAGACGTATTTAGAGCGTGACGTACGCACGCTCCGGCAGGTGGGGGACCTGTCCCAGTTCCAGAGCTTCCTGCGGGCGCTGGCGGCTCGCAGCGCCCAGCTTCTCAACCTGGCCGATCTTGCCCGGGATCTCGGTGTTGCCGTCAACACGGCCAAATCGTGGCTGTCCGTGCTCGAAGCCACTTACCAGGTGACCGTGCTGCGCCCCTATTTCGCCAATGTCGGGAAAAGGCTTGTCAAGACGCCGAAGGTTTACTTCACGGATGTGGGCACGCTGTGCCACCTCGCGGGTTTGAAGGATCCCGAGCACGCTGCCTCCGGTCCTATGGGGGGCGCAATCATGGAGACGGCGGTGCTTTCCGAGATCGTGAAAACACTGACGCATCGTGGCATCGATCCGCAGATTTACTTCTGGCGGACCGTTGCAGGGACGGAGGTCGATATCATTGTGGAGACCGGTGGAAAGCTTATACCCATCGAAGTGAAGCTGTCAGCCACTCCGCGCCCGGCCATGGCTTCCGCCGTTCAGACATTTCGAAGGGATCTGGGTGACAAAGCGATGCCGGGGTATGTTGTACACCCCGGAGACATTACACTTCCTCTCGGAACCGGTGTCACGGCTCTTCCATTTGCGGTGCTGTAGCAATGCGAAAAAAGAACGGGTTCGCACTTTTTCTGTGGGGTACCGCATGACAACCGCTGCGAACAGAGAGCGCATTTCATATATCGGTATCACACGGGAAACCGGTTATCGCGCTGGAGACTTCCTGCGGTTTTCCACGTCGAGCCACTTCCGGCCGATGAGGAGCGTGATCGGTGAGAGCATTGTCGATGCGCCCACGATGATCCACATGAGTTCCGTATTGCGCGCACCCTCGGCCGGGCAGAGGTGGGCCAGGAGCAGGCCCGTCGCCGGTCCTGCTGCCACCTTTGCGAAGAACATGGGCGCCTTGGAGTAGGCCATGTAACTCGCCTCCTTTCCCGGGGGCGCGATGCTGGCCGTGTAGTCGTAGACGCGCGGCGAGTAGATCGCTTCGCCCAGGGAGAGCACGACTTGGAAAAGCACGACGAGCAGGATCGATTCGCCCAGACCGAGTAAGAAAACCGACCCGGCGGCGATGAAGCTGCCCACGAGGATCACGTTGAATCCCTTCATCCTTCCCGTTACGGCCGTCATCACCGGAACGAGGATGATGACGATGAGAGGATTGATAGCGTAGAGGCGGCCGATCCATTCGGTGAGCCCGATCCGTTCCATGTAGAGCGGATAGAGGGAGTGGTTGTACTGGAAGATCATCTTCACCAGCACCAGGAGAAAGA
>CAZWHE010000200.1:0-5906 GCA_964633825.1 uncultured Phycisphaerales bacterium
GCCATCCTGACGATCACGCCGTTGTGGGCCTGCCTGAAATAGATCGCCCCGTCGTATTCGTCCAGTTCCGTGTGAATCTCGGTAACCCGGGGAAGAGGATGCATGATAGAAACGCTTTTTCCGATTCTTTCCAGATGGGATCTGTTGAGCTGGTACGCGTTCTTGACTTTTTCGTACTCCATAAAATCGGGGAATCTTTCCTTCTGGATCCGAGTGGCATAGACAACGTCCGTATCTTTCGCGATCGCATCGAGGTCGGTCTCTTCGACGCAGGACAGGCCCTTCTCTCTCAGGTTTTCCATGATATATGACGGCATTTTCAAAGAAGGCGGAGAAATCATGACGATCTCGGCATCGAAGAGCGACATCGTCTCAGCAAGAGAATGCACAGCGCGGCCGTACTTCAAATCGCCGAGAAAAGCGATCTTCAGCCCCTCGAGGCGGCCCTTGGCCTTGCTGATTGTGTAAAGGTCGAGAAAAGTCTGGGTGGGATGCTGATTGGTTCCGTCTCCGCCGTTGATTACCGGCAGCGACGTCGCATCGTCCGCCAAGCGAGCCGCCCCGTCTCGCGGGTGTCTCATGAGAATGCAGTCGCAATATCCTTCAACGACCTTGATCGTATCCTGTAGAGATTCCCCTTTTTCCGAGGACGTCCCCTTTGTGCCGGCAAAGCCGATCACGCTCCCCCCAAGGCGCTTCATTGCAGCATCGAAGGAGATCCTCGTTCTCGTAGAAGGCTCGAAGAAGAGCGAGCCCAATATCCTGCCCTGGAGAAGCGGCCGCCGCTCCTTTTCAAACGCCTCGGTCAAGGCCATGATCAAGTGGATTTCTTCCTTGGTGAAATCCCGCACGGAAATAATGCTGCGGCCCTGGAAGGACCGTGCGAATTCCATTAGGGCTCCGGAAACCGAAGACATGTTCGTGCTCCTAAAAAGGTTTTGTCTTGATCAAGTTATCACAACAATAGGCATGTGACAAAGGGGCAGCCCTCACTTATTCCAGAGCCTCAGCTTATCGTAGGCGCTGCGCTCTGCTTCTCCAAGGCGTTCTTCTAGAAGGCGGGCATTCTCCTCGATCGATTCTTCGCTCATCGAGACGCCGGCCCCCGTCTCTCCGACCGGATCGATCTCATCTCCTGCAACAACGGCGCACCTGCTGAAAGGCTTTGGAATTTGAAATCCGTCCCACGTATTGAGAACCCAGGGCTTGTCAATGGCGACACCGACGGGAACGATGGGAAAGCCGGTTTTCAAGGCAATGAAAATCGCTCCCTTCTGAGCTTTTCGCGCGGGACCGCGCGGTCCATCGGGCGTGATGGCAATGTCGCCTCCCCTGGGATTCTCCTTGAAACGAACGAGAGCCTTCAACGCCTTGATGCCGCCTCGAGTCGTGGAGCCCCTCTCTGTTTTAAAACCGAGGCGATGAACGACGCGCGCAATGACCTCCCCATCTCGATGCTCGGACACGAGAACACATGCCTCCTGGTGCGCATAAGCAATTGTCAGGGGGATGATGTGGCAGTGCCAGAAAGCGTAAACAACTCTTTTCGACCCGCCGCGGAGCCTTTCCTCGTAATAGCACTTCCCAAACCTGCGCAGCCGCAGGGTTGCTCCCAGGGAACGGACAACGAACGACCCGGGATACTCCGCCAGGAACAGAAGGGTGCTGTCCTTGAAACTCATTGCGCCACAAAATAACCGGAAGGCCGGTGAGATTTCCACAAAGAAGGGCCGGCCGGCCCGGTTATTTCACACACTCCATCGCGAGGAGCTGTCCTGTTTGGAAACAAAAAGCGCCCGCCGGGATGGGGGAAATGATTGGCTTCTCTTTCCACCAGCCCGACCGGGCGCCTTTAAAAAGCTCTTCTTTTTGCAAAAGAACGTTACTTGATCTTGGCGATATCGTCTCCCTTTCCGCCGTCATCAACGCCGTTCGGCCCGCAGGACCATATCATGTACTTGTGATCTCCTCCGGAAAACTTTTTGTAATGATACGAGCCGCCCCACGGGTCAAGGGGAAGCTCTTTCGGGGGATAGAATCCGTTCGGATATCCCTCCGTGGGAATCAAGAGATCATTCAGAGAATCGGGATAACGGCCGTGTTCAACCTTGTAAACGAAACAAGCGCCGGTCAAGGCTCCCAGATCCTTTCGCGCCTGTGCGTCGGGAGGGACGCCTTCATCGAGCGGTTTGACCTCGCCGTGCTTATACTCGGCTTTGATAATTTTATCCTCGGCAGCCTCGAACTTCTTTGCCGTTGCATAGTAAACACCTGCTGCGACACCGGCGACAAGCGTTCCGACAATAACGCGGCCAAATTCCGGCCCGAAGGGGCCGTACTTCTCCCAAACCAGATCATCTCCCTCTGAGTAACTGACTGTCAGCGAGCTGAAAAGGTGTTTTGAAATGGCCTCCGATGTGGGCAGCATCTGGAGATCGAAGGGAAGCTCAACTTCCGGGGGAACCGCCATAAGCGCCATGCCGAGCATGGGAGCGACCTGTTCGTATATGGTTGTAAAGGTTTCCTTCACATCGACCCAGTTGATGGCAACTGGAGCATCCTCTCTTTTCAGTTTTTTGTAATGGCTGAGAAACTTTTCGTTGTCGAGAATGGATGTTTCCGATTTCCCAAAGTTTTTGATCAGCTTCTTGAGCCCGGAAACCTGGAAGCCCATAACCAAATACCCATCAACATTTGTAAAGGCCGGCTGAAAAGGCATGGCCCCGCTCTGAATCTGCATGTAATGAATTTTATGCCCTTCATAGTCGAGGCTCTTGAGCGAAACGGGTGCCCGCTTCATGAGGCCGCTCTGGTTCAAGCCGGCAAACAGCCTATCAATCGCACCGGAGAAGCGATCAAAGTCCTTCATCTCGATGAAGTAGAACGCCGGCGGTGCGCTCATCATGGCCATTCCCGTCGGCTTGAGCTGGTACATAACGACTTCCGATCCCAAGCTGCCGAGGAGGTCTCCGCGAATGTCGACGGGGTCCATGCCGCTGGCTTCCGCTAAGCCTCCGGAAAATTCCTTCAAGCCCTCCATGACCTCGCCATATGCTTCTTCGTCAAAATCCCTGATACCTTCCATGACGAGATCGTAAAGGCCGGGCAGGTCAAAACTGAAAATATTGAAGCTGACCGCATCTTTGGGAATCATTTTCAATTTTTCCGTCGTGATCGCTTTCATCTCTCCGCCGAGTGCGAGGAAGCCCCTTTCGGACCCATCCGTGGCCATACATCCCCGGCCGACGGCAAGCCCGTCTTTTGCCAGTGTGACGGAATATATTTTCCCAAAGCTCTTGAGCCCGCTTCTGTCTACCAGCCGATTCACCTTGGGCACATATTCATCGAGCCCTTTTGCCTGAAGCAGCTTATTAACTCCCGTTTGAATCGTTGTAATAAAGGCGCCGATGTCCATGTAGTCTTTCGAGGCCGCGGGATTTGAAATTCCGAAGCGATTCATATGCTCAATGTATTTAGGACACGTTGCCAATGAGTCGCTTATTTTGCCGGAGTATCGATCCACGATTCCGCGCATGGTTTTCAAGCTGGTTGAAAAGAAATCAATTCCGCCGATTTTGAAGAAACAAGGCGAAATCGGCACCACGTTTTCACACGATTCTTCATCGCAACCGCCTGTTTCGACCGAGATCCTGATCGTCTCAAAAGCCACACCGTTATATGTGTCGCTCAAAACATTGAGCTTGAACGGGAGGCCTGCTGCTTTCGAAAGCGTGAAAATGACTTTTTTGACAAAGTCGAAACAATTCTGGCCGGGATCTTTGAACTCCATCCCTATTACAATGCCGATATCAAGGGAAGGATCAAAGGGTGACTTGAAGTCGGGAACGTCGAAATGTGTCAAAGCATAAAATGACCGGCCGACCTTGGCGTTGCAGAATTTTTCGAAGTCAAAATCAATTTCCCCGCCCAATCCCATTTTTTCGGCTTCTTCCTTTGCAACCCCTTTGAACTTGACCAGCAACTCATCGAAAAATTTCTTTGGACGAGCCAGAAATGCCCGAACTTCTTCCTCTTGCAGAATTTTGAAAAGAGGCATGGACTCGTAATATTCCTTGGCCAATGTCGAATCCTCGACCCCGCCGTATAGAATCGTATCAGGGGGAAGAAGGGTTTCGATGGCACTCACTCCCCTTTCCATTGCCGAGGCTTCCTCGGTGCTCATGAAAAGTATGGCGGCCACTGCCACAAGAAGGAAAGGGAGACCCACGAATAGTAATGATTTTCGCATACCGATTGATTTCATTTGGTCCTCCAGAAAGCTATTTCTGTCTCCTGCCCGATATGGGCTCTCTTTGGTTCTTTTCCGGGCGCTTTTCAGATTCATCAGGCTTTGAATACCCTCTTACAGAACGAGTTAAGCGCAATAGGTTTAGCAAGGAAGATGCCATTTCGTTCGCCCCCAAGCCCCGGCATTGTGCGCGGCTGTTATTTCTTTTATTCTAATACGTTACAGCCACACGGCACCATGTGATGCCGTGCCATGACGGTTATTCGAAATGGGTCTATATTATTTGCTGGAAGGCCAAAAGGTAGGTCGTGTGCCAATTAGGCGCATCCTTGTGGATCTTTGTTACAATGGCGGAGTTGTTTTTCCGGGAGCCGGTAGCGCTTATTGGTACGCAATTATCGCCGTTACCGCCGTCTGTCTGATAATATTCTGAATCAATAGGCCTTATAGAATTTGAGAAAATCTTTCTCCGCCCTCATCAGAACGACCTTGAAGCGCTCGAATGCACTGCCGACTTTTTTTCCTGCTTTAACGGCATCCTTGACATCTTGAAATTTGTCTTTGACCGCATCCGGCAGATTTTTGCTATCGAGATACGCGCAGAGGATTCCGGCAAATAGAATCTCTCTCTCCGAAAAATTGAATGATCCGAAAAATTGCTTGAATTTAATTTCTCCCCCAAAACTGATCAATCTTTTCTTAGACCACGTGATCATTTTGGGATGAAAAAAGCGTTCTTCTTTTGCAGCAAATCCTTTCACATACCAGTTTGGGATTTCTTCTTTTAACGGCAGTCTTTTAAAGAACTGCTCTATTGTTGCATGTCGAATAAATCCTTTTGTGTTTCTCAAGTCGTTTGGGTTTTCGCAAAATGTTACCGAAACAGGTCCGGATTCCGGTGATTCTTCGATATAAAAAACCCTGTAATCAGACGACCGTGCGTCACCGATTTGAGCGCCAACAGCGCTCCATGTATCAAAGTCAACCGTCACGTATATTGTTATTTTAGATTCTTTCAGGTCCGGTTCGATACCAAACACACCCTTTGCGGTTTTGTATGTTTCTTCCCCCTCAGCCAAGAACTGTTGTACCATATCATACGGGGTATTAGAAACAATCGTGATATGATCGGAATGAATCCGCCACGGCAAATCCCAGTTGGAATGTAATTTGTCCGCTTCCGATTTAGTGACCCATTTGCCTTCGATTTTAAAATAACCCTGCTTTCTTTTTTCGGCGTCTTCTTTGGTTACCCACTCTCCTTCATATAAAACAAGGCCTTTTTCGGCACGGTCCTTTTCCTCCGGGGTAACCCATTTGCCCTTATACTTAACAAGTCCTTTCTTGAGATTTTTTACGTCTTCTGCGGGAAGCCATTCTCCTTTATATTCGATAAGTCCTGACTCTTCTTTTTTAAGGCGTTCGGCCTCGAGCACCATCCGTTTTTTCTGTTTTTGCGTAACCCACTTTCCCTCATATTTTACATAACCCAACGATGCTCTTGCTTTCACATGATTCGGGTCTATGGCGATTATTTCCCTAAGGTGTTTTCTCGACTTTGAAATTAATTTGTGGTCTTGGCACCATTTCACTAGAGCCATAAGCTCATTGGTGTCACGTTTGTTTGTTTTAGAAACCATCTCTTTGTAAAGCTGGT
>CAZWHE010000201.1:0-5882 GCA_964633825.1 uncultured Phycisphaerales bacterium
ATCGGATGAATTTCGGCTCTGGGCGTCGGTGTGGAAAAAACCTGGGATTCATTGCTCCAAGGAAGGAGCGGAATCGATATTATCAAGAGTTTTGATCCTTCCGATATTCCAGCACAAATCGCCGGAGAGGCCAGCGATTTCGATCCGACCGATTTCATGCCAAAACCGGAATCGAGAAAACTCGATCGCTATTCTCAGTTCGGCATCGTTGCAGCGGAAGAAGCTCTCAAGGACGCCGCACTGGATCTCGATAATATCGATCTCACCCGCGTAGGCTGCATCCTGGGAACCGGTATCGGCGGGATCAATACGCTGGAAGAGCAGAAAGAGATCATCATGACCCGTGGCGCTTCGAGGGTTTCCCCTTTCATGGTGCCTAAGATGATGGCCAACGCCATTGCCGGAGTGATCTCGATCAAATACGGTTTCATGGGGCCCAGCTTTGTCACTGCATCTGCCTGTGCTTCTGCCGGTACTGCATTGGGCATGGCTCTGAACAGTATACGCAGCAATGAAACAGACATCGTCGTATCCGGTGGAGGTGAATCCACGGTAACGGCAATGACAGTCGCCGGGTTTGCCAACATGAAAGCACTCTCCACGCGGAACGATGAACCGCAGCGTGCCAGCCGGCCTTTCGATCGGGACAGAGACGGTTTTGTCCTCGGCGAAGGAACTGCGATCCTGGTTCTCGAAGAATACGAAGCCGCAAAGAAACGGGGAGCCAAGATCTATGCCGAGTTCAAAGGGTATGCATCCACGGCGGATGCCTACCACATCACGGCTCCGAAAGAAGACGGAGAGGGACCCAAGCGGGCGATGGAACTGGCTGCTCGTGACGCCGGAATCAACATCGAGGATATCGACTATATCAACGCACACGGGACATCCACACCATACAATGACGCTATAGAGACAACGGCCATAAAAAAAGCTTTTGGAGATCATACCCAAAATCTGGCTGTCAGCTCCACGAAGTCCATGGTCGGGCACCTCCTCGGCGGATCGGCCGCTGTCGAGTTCATGGCTACGGCCCTCTCCATTCACAGAGGGGTGGTTCATCCGACCATCAACCTGGAGAATCCCGATCCCTCTTGTGATCTTGATTATGTTCCCAACGAAGCCCGGGAGATGCGGGTCAGGAATGCGCTCTCCAACTCACTCGGATTCGGCGGGCACAATGTCTGCCTCGCTGCGGGCGCGCCTTAGTGGCCCTGTTCGTAAATACGCTCCGGCAAACATTGCTTTTTACGGATAGAGCCGCTGAGTTGCCGGGAACATCCTCCTGCGAACGTATTTAGAGGAGTCAACGATGGCCACTACGGCTAAGCGGGAAGCCATTAACACCATCAGGAAAGAGTTTTGCGACAAAGGGCAGGGCCATGTCTTCAACTGGTGGGACGAATTGACCGCCGATGAAAGGGAACGATTGGTCGGTCAAATCGAAACGATCGACCTCGATCTGATAAAAGAACTGACAGCCGGTCATCTGACGCCCCAAGAAAACCGGTCCCAACCCGAAATTCAACCCGCTCCTGTGATCTCGCTCCCCCGAACCGCCGAGAAACGAAAGAGAGCACGGAATGCAAGAGCCCGTGGAGAAGAGCTGATCCGATCCGGACATACGGCCGCTTTCGTTGTCGCCGGAGGTCAAGGGTCTCGGCTGGGTTTCCGCGGTCCCAAGGGAAAAGTCCCGATCACTCCGGTTTTGGGGAAGTCGCTCTTCCAGCACCATGTCGAAAAGATATCGGCCTTGTCCAAGAAATATCTGGTCTCGATCCCTTTTTTCATCATGACCAGCCAATCCAATCATGATGAAACCATCGCCTTTTTTGAGGAGAATGAGTACTTCGGCTTTCCAAGGGAAGACGTTTTCTTCCTGATGCAGGAGATGCTGCCGGCCGTGGATCGTTCGGGCAAATTCATCCTCCAGGACAAGGGCTCTCTTTTCATGAGCCCCGACGGCCATGGCGGATCGCTCAGAACCCTTTACAAACAGGGGGCTGTGGAGGAGATGGAAAAACGCGGCATCCGCTACCTCTTTTACTTCCAGGTCGACAATCCTCTTGTCAAAATACTCGACCCTATTTTCTTGGGTTACCATGATCTGGAAAAGGCCGAGATGTCGTCGAAAGTCGTTGAAAAGAAGGAGCCGGAAGAAAAGGTCGGTGTTCACGGCATCATTAACGGCAAGGCGGGAGTCATCGAGTATTCGGATATGACGCCCGAGGACATGGCCGCCCGCGACGAAAAGGGAAAGCTTCGTTTCTCTGCCGGCAGCATTGCCGTTCATATCATCAACGTCGGTTTTATCAAGAGGTGTACCAAAGGATCATTCAGGCTTCCCTATCACAAAGCCGAGAAAAATATTCCCTACATCGACGAATCGGGTGATCTGGTCACTCCCAAAGACAAGAACGGCATCAAATTCGAAACATTCGTCTTCGACGCTCTCAGATTCGCGAAAAAGACAACCGCAATGGAGGTCGTCCGCGAGGAGGAGTTCTCGCCGGTCAAGAACGCGGAGGGTGATAACAGCCCGGAAAGCGCGAGTGAGGCATTATCCAATCTCTTTTGTTCGTGGATGAAAAAAGCGGGTTTTCAAACGGACGGGGAGGAATCCCAAAGAATCGAGATCTCACCCCTGTTCGCCCTTGACCGAGAAGAGTTTGTCGACAAAATCAAGAAAAAGCACGTTCTCTTATCGTCAAAGCTCTTTATCCAGTAACGGAATCCGACCTGTTTTGCGCACCGATTCCCGCCGCGATGGGCCGTAACGAATGGGGAGGGCCAGCCGTGCTCAAGAAGATTGCCGTCGTGATGGGCGGGGCCAGTCCCGAGCATGACATTTCTCTTGAGAGCGGGAAAGCCGTTCTCGAAGCCCTGGATCAGCGTTTTTATCGAGGAAGGGCGGCAGTCATTTCTCGGAAGGGAATGTGGCAGGTCTGCAGCGTAGGATCGGATATCCAGGGCCGCGAAGCCCTTTACGAAAACCCCGTCTCTCCTGAAACGGCGGCTGATATTCTGAGGGAATGGGGGATTGACGCAGCATTTCTTGCCCTCCACGGACCCAACGGCGAGGATGGATCCATCCAGGGTTTTTTTCGAACCCTCGAAATTCCCTATACGGCTTCTGGAATCCGCGCTTCCTCGCTGGCAATGGACAAGGCTTTAACCAAAGCCCTTGTTGCCAATGATTCTTTTTTTGTTGAAAAGGAGATCCGAACCCCGCCGTTCCTTGTTTTCACTCTCAGGAAATGGCGTTCCGGCTGCTGTGAGATCGCAGAAGATGCGGTCCGCAGAATCGGCATGCCCTGTTTTGTCAAACCTGTGAGATCGGGTTCGAGTGTCGGCGTTTTTTTCGTTGACTGTCCTGAAAAACTGGAAAACGCCGTCAACGAGGCCTTCAGAGCCGACTCCGAGGTGATGGTTGAGACGGCTGTGCCGGGACGGGAAATCACGTGCGCTGTGCTTGGGAATGCAGGGGGAAAGCTCGAAGCCCTTCCCCTCGTCGAGATCAAACCGGTTGAATCGTCTTTCTTCGATTATGACGCTAAATACGTGCCCGGTAAAGCGAACGAGATCTGCCCCGCCGGCTTGGATGATGTTCAGGCTGGTAAAATAGAAAAAGCGGCTCTGTCGATTCACGAAAAGATAGGGGCCAAGGGGTTTTCCCGATCCGATTTCCTCTTGAACGAGAAGGGCCTCTGGTTCCTCGAATTGAATACGATCCCGGGCCTGACACCGCAGTCGATCGTTCCCAAGGCAGCGGCCGCGGCCGGCATGGGAATGACCGAACTGGTGACCATGATCATAAAATCCGCTCTTGCCGAACCGGAGGGAGTGAAATGAACCCGATCAGAGTGGGCGTCAACGGAGCGCAAGGCCGCATGGGAAGCCTCTCTGCAGAGGCCGTTGATCGGGCCGATGATCTCGATCTGGTTTTCACCGCGGACAGGAACGACGATCTCGCCGTATCGATCGAAAAGTCGGGAGCCGAAGTGGTCGTGGATTTCACTGTCCCGCAGGCGGTTTTCAAAAACACGATGACGGTCATTCAAAAGGGGGCGCGGCCCGTTGTGGGAACGACCGGGCTGACCGGCGAGGAATTGGAGAAGATCGGCAAGGAGATTGCAGAAAAGAAAACCGGAGGAATCGTGGCCCCCAATTTTTCGATGGGGGCTGTGCTCATGATGAAGTTGGCGGCCGAAGCCGCAAACTATTACCCGGACTGCGAAATCATCGAAATGCACCACGAGAGGAAAATTGATGCTCCATCCGGAACATCGATTCTCACGGCGGAGAAGATACGGGGTGGACGAAAAAAAGGAACCCGACCGACAGGGAACGATTCATCCGAGGAGAAAGGGAGCCGTGGAAGCGTTCATCACGGAACCAGGGTTCACAGCGTGCGGCTTCCGGGCAGGGTGGCGCACCAGGAAGTGATCTTTGGCGGGGCGGGCGAGAGCCTTTTGATACGTCACGATGCGGTGTCCAGGGAATGTTTCATGCCCGGTCTGCTTCTGGCCATTCGCAGAGTTGTTACACTGTCCGCTCTTGAAGTGGGGCTCAGGCTCTGAGCGATTTTAAAATGTATTTGCTATTGCCCACAAGTATTGGCTTGACCCGTTCGGCGGCAGGCGATATCTATTTTTTAGCGGATGGCGAAGCCAGAGTGGCGGAATCGGCAGACGCGTCGGATTCAAAATCCGAAGCTCCGTAAGGAGCGTGGGGGTTCAAGTCCCCCCTCTGGCACCATTCTTTCCAATGAAATGGGGCGCTTGTTACATATTCGGGCGTGTCAGACCCTGCTCGATTCGGTGCGCGACTTTTTCTTGATTTTCTTGCCAAACCCCCTACGATAGCCCGGCTAAAGTGGGCCGTTAACTCAGTGGTAGAGTGCTATCCTCACACGGTAGAAGTCAGTGGTTCGAATCCACTACGGCCCACCATCTTTTTGTCCCGGATCCATATGTCCCGGATTCATAAAAGGAGAAAACCCATGCGCGAAAAGGTCGAAGAAGCGCTCGCTGAAATCCGTCCGTTGCTGCAGGCTGACGGTGGTGATGTTGAGCTTGTGGATATTGTCGACGGTGTGGTCAAGGTCAGGCTCAAAGGCGCCTGCCAGGGCTGTCCCGGAGCGATGTACACACTGAAGAACGGCGTCGAGCAGAGGATCAAGATGGCTGTGCCCGAGGTGAAATCTGTCGAGGCTGTCGAATAAGAGACTCGCCATGAACCGCGACGTTGATATTGATCAGCGTGAACGCAGCGCGATCGAAGGGATCTCTCGAATCAAAAAGGATCTGGGAGATTCGTTGATCATTCTCGGACACCAATACCAGAGAATCCAGATTACAGAGCTTTCCGATTTTATCGGCGATTCATACGCGCTTGCAAAAAAAGCGGCTGCCTCACCAAAAGCAGGCCACATCGTCTTTTGCGGAGTGGGTTTCATGGCCGAGAGCGCCGAGATCGTGAGCGCGTCGAATCAAATCGTCTACCATCCCAATTTTCTCGCGGGCTGCCCCATGGCGGACATGGCCGATATTGAGGATGTGGAAAGAGTATTCGAGCAGATCAGCCGGACGGCGGCCGGAAAAGTCATCCCCCTTGTCTATATGAATTCCTCGGCGGAAATCAAAGCTTTCTGCGGCAGCCACGGCGGCCTCGTTTGCACGTCGGCCAATGCAGGTGCTGCCATGAAATGGTCTTTCGAGCGGGGAAAGACGATCCTGTTCATACCCGACGAGCATCTTGGAGCGAACACGGCGAACGCGCTTGGGATACCCCGGGACGCCAGAGCAATGTACGATCCCTCGCTTCCGGATGGGGGAGAGGATGCCCGCATCGAATCCGGGACGCGCCTTGTCCTCTGGAAA
>CAZWHE010000202.1:0-5841 GCA_964633825.1 uncultured Phycisphaerales bacterium
ACTCGCCTTTCTGAAGGCCCTCGCCTTTCTGAAGGCCCTCGCCTTTCTGAAGGCCGTCTTCAAGAAGGCCGCCCCCCGGCGACAGGGCTTGGAACATGCGGGACAGACCGTTCTTTTTCGAACCCGTGTAGAACTCGAGCTGCCCTTTCATCCAGATGCCGAGCTGATCCGCATAGCGCCCGATCTCTTTCTTCACGCCGCTGCCGTCGCCGTCGATCCAGGGGAGCGGGCTGCTCCTGTGCTCGAGCAGGGCGCTGAAGAACTCGGGATTCATCGCCGGGTTGGCCACCTCTTCCCTGTCGAACTCCACGGTGGGATCGAGGTCGGTGTTGAGATCGGCGCCCCCCACCATCTTTCCGAGGCTGTCGGGCGTGAGAACAGCCGTCGATAAAAGGATCGCCGCATCGCCGAGGCAGACCTCGTCCAAGCTCTCCCTCACCGCCGGGATGGAGAGGCCCGACCTGACCCGGGCCACATCGATCCGGAGCGGATCGGCCGAACCCACGACCAGGACGTGGCTCTGGTTGCAGTAGAAGAGATAGGAATCGGGAAAGACATCGACGAAGCTCTTGTAGATCGAAAAATAGGAAGCCTTCGAGATGCCGTAGGTGGGGAGCCAGAGCGCCATCACCCCGCCGCTGTTCATCTTCCTCCGGCAGAGCTCGTAGAAATCCCACGTGTAGAGCGCCGGGCTCAGACGGGGATCGATGGCGTTCACCGAGATGACGTCATAGGTCTCGTCGGCGGCCAGGATGTAATTGCGGCCGTCGTTGATGATCAGACGGAACCGCTCCTCCTTGTTGATGATGTCGTGGTTTTCCCTCTCGAAATAGGGGGCCGTGTCGATCTCTTCCTTGAGCAGCTCCACGCAATCGACGCGCAGGCCGGGATGGCGCAGCATCGAATAAGACGTGCTCCCCAGGCCGAAGCCCACGACGAGGGCGTTTTCCGGCTTCTCGTGGAGAAGGAGCGGTACGTGGGCCAGCATCTTGTGAATCACGATATCGAGAAGGGAGTTGTGGGCCGTGGGGTGGCGGTTGATGATGAGCTGGCGGAAGGGCCGTCCCCAGATGTTTCTCTTCCTCTCGAACTCCTTCACGTAGAGCGTGGCCGCAGGGGTTTCCTTGTAATAGGGCATGACAACGGGCTGCCGCTCCCGGAAATAACCCGGCACCCCGGTGTGAAGGCCGAATCCGAAAACAGCGGCAAGGGATCCGACGGCAACGAGCGCACCGGCAAAGCGAAGCGCCGAGACAAAAGCGCTCCTTCGCTCCAGAAAGCAGACCCAGATCCCCACGCCGAGGTTGACAACCGAAATGGCCGCGATGCTCCCGGCGATGCCGAAAAGAGGCAGAACGAGCATCCCGGCCGCCGCGGCGCCCAGGATGGTGCCCAGCGTGTTGACAGAGTAAACGTCTCCCACGTTCCGGCCCACGCTGCGCATGCTTTCGTGATAGATCCTGTTGACCACGGGGAAGACGGCGCCCATGAGAAAGGTGGGACCGATGAAGATAAGAAACGCCGCGGAAAACATGGCGACCGTGCGGACGGCGAAGGGTGTCTCGCTGATCCCTTCTTCCCGGAAGAGCCCCCCCACACCTGCGCTCACGTCGGGAAGGACATCGACGAGAGGGATGGAGAGAAGGGCCAGGCAGCCGATGGCGATCTCGGCCATCCCGAAGAAGAGGAAAAGGCTCTTGATCCTGTCGACGAAGCGGGCGATGACAAAGCTGCCCAAGGTGATTCCGCAGAGAAACGTGGTCAGGATCACGGTGAAGCAGTAGACGTCGGACCCGATGACGTTGATGAGGGAACGGGTCCAGATCACCTCGTAGGCCAGGGACGCGAATCCAGCCAGGCCGAAAGCCCAGAGCGCGGCGCGGATACGGGGCTGAGGTATGGCGGAGTCCCGCGGGGTTTTTGGTTTTTCCGAAGGAGCCGACTCGCCGGCGCCGGCCCGTTCCGCCTTCGGCGAAATGAAGAGCATGATCACGCCCACGGCAAAGTTGATCGCTAAAGCGATCGCCACGGTCGTTGTCTCGCCGAAACACCTGATCAGCACGAAGCCGGCCATGAAACAGCCGAAGGTCGCCCCAATGGTGTTGATGGCATAGAGATTTCCGATCTCGAGCCCCAGCGAGCCGGTCCGCCTGACGAAGTAGCGGCTGATCACGGGAAGGGTCCCGCCCATGAGGGTGACGGGCACGATCAGGATCAGGACGGTGAGGATAAAACGGATGGCGACGATTCCGGCGGGCGCATCCGATATAACCCGAAAAGCCCCGATATAGACGGAATCCAAGACGGGAAGAAGGAGGAGCATGACCAGAAGGGTCGAGATGCCGATCCCGATCTCGATGAGCCCGTAGAGACGGAGGGGATTTTTCTGCCTGTCGGCGATACGCCCCAGGAGAAAGCTTCCGAGAGCGAGCCCGCCCATGAAAGAGGTGAGTACGGCGCTCGTGGCATAGGTGGTGCAGCCGAAGATCAGGGTGAGCTTCCGCATCCAGATGACCTCATAAACAAGCCCGCTGATCCCGGATGCGAAGAAGAGGAGGCAGACCAAAGTCCGTTTCATGAGATTAAACCCTCGCAGGTTGACAGAGACCCAAAAACCGCGCCCCGTATCAGAAAAAGGCTCTTTTTACTTTGTCGCAACAGGATTGGCAAGCATCGAAAAAAGCCCTTTACTTGTCCGCCGGGACGAATCATAATTGCTCCACTAGCGGTTGGGTCACTATCCCATGCAACGATTCCGAGCATGCTCTCTATTCAAAGAGGAGAACAAGGAGGAGACGATGAAGATTTCAGTCATATTAACCATCATCCTGGCCGGAGCCCTTTTATCGACGGCAGCGCACGGCCAGGCCGCCCCCCCGCCTTCCCATACTCCGTTAATCGATAACAGCGGTTTGATCAAGAAGGGAGACATGACCGGCAACCTCGACAAGCTGCTAAACATCAATCTCTTCGTCTCGGGCCGTTTCACCCGGGTGAACAACGGCTCATATCATCGGACGCCTCCCATGATGCAGGAGGATAATATCGACGAGATCAGCATCCCCGGAGCCCGGCTCTACCTGACCGGCCAGGCTTACAGGGATATCTTCTACAAGGTGGCCTACGAGTTCTCCAACGAGAACGACCTCGACCGGAACGACAGGAACGGGAGGCTGACCGACGCCATGCTCACCTGGAGGCTTCCCGTCCGTGCGCGGAACCTCAACGCCCTCGACCTCAACATAGGCCTTGGGCCGATCTTTATCTCCCCCGCAGGTGAAGAGGACACCTTCTTCCTCGACACGATCGAGCACCCCCTCATCGTCCAGAACATTCTCCCGCCGGGAACGGCGCGCGACAAGGGGATCTATCTGCGGGGCAGTTTCTTTGACCGCGAGATCCTGCAGGTCTGGGCCGGCATTTACAACGGCGCCCACAGGGAAATTATGAATAACGGAGCCATAGTCGCTCCCGCCGTCGACGCGTGGGGCAACAATCCCGCTCCCGCCGTCTGGGGTGTCGGAGCTCCCGGAGGGGAGGAAGCGGACCAGTTCGCCCAGATGGCCCGCATCCAGGTCAAAGTCCTCGACGAGGAAAACTATTTCTGTTTGGTCTCGGCCGGCTATTCCCGAAACTCGGTCATGCGGGTCGACCCCGTCACTTTTCTCCCTCCCCGGAGGCTGAGCGACACCATGACAGATATCGCCCTCGAGGTCCGCTTCAACAGGCAGCGGACCTGGCTCAAGTCCGAATTCATCCGTACGAGGACCCATCACGCCGACGACATGTACGGTTATCACATCACTTTCGGGCACCGCCTCGGCTTCATTTCCGACCAGCTCGAAGTGGTGGCCCGCCTGGACCACCAGACACTGGAAGACCACATGTCCTCTCTGCAGGACCTCGACTATAAGACGGTGGGCGTCAATTACTTCTTCGACCCCGAGAACGTGCATGACGCCAAGCTCCAGCTCAACTACGTGATGCGCGATGAGGGTCACACGGGAGGAGGAAATGTTCCGATGACGGGCGAACCCCATCTCAGCAACGACATGCTCCTCTTCCAGTTCGTCATCGGATTTTAAAACCGCGGATTCTGATCCGCGGATTCTGATCCGGCTTTCGGCCCAGCCTCCCAAAAGGCCGGGAAAGCCAATAAACAAAGCGTCTCCCCGACGGGGGGGACGTTTTTTTTGCGACACTGTTTGACAAGATTCGGTAAAAAGGTAAAGATCCCTTCTTCCGGAATACGGTGAGTGTAGCTCAGTCGGTTAGAGCACCAGATTGTGGTTCTGGGGGTCGAGGGTTCGAATCCCTTCACTCACCCCAAAGTTTTATCAGCCTCGATAAAGGGGCTGCATTCCTGTGCCCTCTTAGCTCAGTTGGTAGAGCAGCTGACTCTTAATCAGCGGGTCCGGGGTTCGAATCCTCGAGGGGGCACCATTTTTTACTTCGACCTTGTATGAAACATCGGCCCGGACCGGCGGGCCCCCCTCTCCATGACTATTCCTCGCACGAGCACGGTTTTCCGCGCCATTACAGTCTTCTGCGCCGTCGTTTTGGCCGGCGCCGGCTACGCTGCTTTCGCTTTCTTCCACAACAATATTGCCGTCGACGAAGCCGCCGGCAAGGCGGAAGCCGGCCTCTTCGGCGAAGCCTATATGGCATTCCGGAAGCGGCTTCCCTGGCCGGGCTCGGACGCGATCGACGAGGCCCTTCCCCGCCTCCTGAGCCGGGAGCGCGCCGAGTCCTTCATGCAGTATCTCTCGCAAGAGAAGGCTCTCCTCGAGAGAGGCTTCGTCCTGCTGCGGAAGGAGAGATTCAGCAGCTGCGGAACTGCAAACAGCACAAAAATCTACAAACACGATAAAACGGGCCTCGAGTTCGTGCTCGTGCCGGGCGGGAGTTTCTCCATGGGATCGCCGGCCGGCGAGGCGGGGCGCTTCGACGATGAAGGCCCCGTGCACGAAGTGACTGTCGGCGATTTCCTCCTCTGCAGGACGGAGTGCACCCAGGAGGCCTGGGACAAGATCGGAGGGAATGACGACCGGTTCCGGCGGGGCCCCCGGCTCCCCATCGAGAGGATGACCTGGATCGAATGCACGGACTGGTGCCGGAGAGCGGGCCTTCGCCTGCCCACCGAGGCCGAGTGGGAGTATGCCTGCCGCGCCGGCACGAAAAGCCGTTTTTCCTTCAGCGATCTCGACTCCGACCTGGCGAAGCATGCCTGGTACGTTGCCAATTCGGGCGATAAGACACACCCCGTCGCCCGGAAAATACCGAACTCCCTCGGCCTTTTCGACATGCACGGCAATGTCTGGGAATGGTGTCTCGATGCCTGGCACGGCAGTTATGAAGGCGCTCCTGAAAAGGGCCTTGCCCGAATCGCCGCCGATTCGGCCGAACGCATCTGCCGCGGCGGATGCTGGCTCAACTCGGCCCGCAACTGCCGCTGTGCGCTTCGCAACAAGGCCGCTGTCGACGGCCGCGGATACGGCATCGGCTTTCGGCCCGCCGCGGATCCGACCCGCTGAGCGGTCCGGGAGCTCTCCTATTCCCGAGAGACCCGCCGCGTGGAGAATTTTTTCGGGGAAGGCTTTTCCTGAGCCGGAACACGGGGGCGGGGAGGAGGCGTTTCGACCGAAACCCTGGGAAAGAGCGAGACCGCAGCCTGAATGTGGGTGAGCTGGCCGCGCTGGTCCCTCGCAGGAAAACCGGGATTGTACCTGTCCATCTCTGACAGGGCTTTTCTGGCCGCCGCCAGGAACCTGATCCCCCCCCCATACCAGTTCTGCACCGATCTATTGAATGTCCTGCGCAGAATGAAGAGCGAAGCTGTTT
>CAZWHE010000203.1:0-5654 GCA_964633825.1 uncultured Phycisphaerales bacterium
GGCCTCGCCTCGGGCGCCGCCCTCGCCAGGGTGGTGGGGGTGCTGATCGAGGTGCCCGTCATGCTCATGCTCGTCAAGATATGCCTCCGTACGCGCGGACGCTTTGCAGGCGCGTGACAGCCGCGATCCGGATTCTCGAGAATATGGCCCGTCAGTGGTGCGGGCGCGGCTCCCACTCGGAGAGCAATCTATTCAACTGGCCGCTGAGATAGAGCGGAAGGGAAAGGAGCGAATAAGAGAGATCCAGTTGCTTGTGCCTAAACCTGACGGGGTGTTGAACGTGACCGAGCGCCGGCTTGTCCATGTTGAAACGAACTCCGCGCCGCCGGCCCTTCTCGGCGAGAAACAGGTGGAGTGACTTCAGGCTGCCCGTTTTTCCGGCCTTGACTTCGATGGGAAAGATCTCCTCACCCAGCGAGAAGAGATAGTCCACCTCGGCGTTGGCGTTCTTCTCTTCTCTGTGCCAGTAATAGAGCCGGCGGTCTTCAAAAGGAAGGCCCAGAGCCAACATCTCCTGTCCGATATACTGTTCCGCAAGCTGTCCTTCCATGACGGTGATGAGCCCGTCGCTTTCCACGAGCTCCAGACCCGCAACGTTGGAAATGAGTCCAATGTCGAGGAAAAGGGGTTTGAAGCGGGTCTCCGACGCTTCCGCTCCCAGGGGAATTCCATTGGCGGAGGAGTGGTGTATCAGATGGACGAGCCGGCTCCTTTCCAGGAGCTCCAGCGCGGTCTTCAGGTCCTTGGATTGGATCTCCCGGCTGACGCCGACATACTTGAACTTGCGGCCCACGTTCTTCGGGATGTATTTCAGGATGCGGGCCATGTTGCGCTGCTGGGCCCGGGTGCCGTACTTGGCGAAATCACCCTCCAGGGTCGTGACGATCTCGCTCTGGATGCGCTGGGTCTGGCGGGGCTGGTGATTTTCGGCATATCCTCTCACCGCCTCGGGCATTCCTCCGACGAAGAGGTATTTGCGGAGCAGTTTGCACAGATCTGTGTGAACCGTAACACTGAACTCCTCGCCGATGTGATAGCGATTGAGATACTCCACAAGGCGGGATTCTCCGTTGGCGAGCAGGAACTCCTCGAAAGTCATGGGATATAGATTGAGAAATTCGATCCGACCAACGGGCATGGAGTGGTGAAATTCCCTCAAATGGAAATCGAGCAGGGAACCCGCGGCGATCACGTGCAGCTCGGGAAGTCGTTCGCGGAAGTAGCGCAGGCAGGCAAGGGCTTCGGGGCAGGCCTGGATCTCGTCCAGAAAGAGAAGGGTCTCTCCCGGTACGATATCCTCACTCAACCCGGAAAAGAGGGAGAGCTCTTCGATGATTTTCAGGGGATCTTTTATTTTGAAGAGAGAATGAAGCTGGTCCCACAGCTCGAGATCGACAGTGGCGCAGGATCGAAACCGTTTACGACCGAATCCTTCGATCAAGAAAGTCTTTCCC
Source organism: uncultured Phycisphaerales bacterium (assembly GCA_964633825.1). Lineage (GTDB taxonomy): Bacteria > Planctomycetota > B15-G4 > B15-G4 > CAYZWU01 > CAZWHE01. Next base: position 1,455 of record CAZWHE010000203.1, read on the forward strand.
ACCTGTCGTGTCCCCCGGACGACGAGCGGTTTGCGGTCCGGCCGTTTTTTCCACTGATCGAGGTAGTTTGTTGCGTTTCTTTCCATTGTCGTCATGGCTTTCTTGTTTTGAATATAATGAAAGATAATTGGATAATATTACATAACTAATGAAAAGACAATTGGAAAATATTACACCACAAGGCTGGTAATAAGCTAACAACATTTATTTCAATGAGATATGGGTGTTTGTCCAATGTCTTATAAAGAGAACATCTGTGCTCTATCCGGTATAACTTGACTCGCGCCGGAATAACGGCCGTTGCCTCTCCTTGTGCTTTTCTTGCACCATTGATATGATTCACTATTGTGAACAATGAACTCTGAGCTTCAAAAAGAAGTTGAACGACTGTTCGCCGCCGCGATCGAACAGCCGCAGGACCGCCGCGCCGCCTTCCTCGAAGAGCGGTGCCACGGAAACGAGTCGCTCCTGGCCGAAGTCAACTCCCTGCTCGAGCACTTCGATTCGTCCAAGAATTTCCTCGAAACCCCGGCCGTCGACTGGCAGATGGGCCCTTCCTTTGCCGATGCCCTTTTCCGCCTCGATGACCCGATCCCGGAGGAGCGCCGGATCGGGCAGTATAAAATCAAGGAGATCATCGGCTACGGCGGAATGGGAAACGTCTACCTCGCCGAGCAGGAAAACCCCCAGAGGACCGTCGCCCTCAAGGTCATCAAGTCGGGTATCACCTCTCCCGCCGCGATCCGGCGATTCAAACACGAAGCCCAGGTGCTGGGTAAACTCCAGCACCCCGGCATCGCCCAGGTTTTCGAGGCCGGCCTCTTCGAGAGCAAAACGGGGCTCCGGCCCTTTTTCACCATGGAGTACGTTTCGGGCCTGCCCCTGACCGTGTACGCCGAACGCCATGAGCTGAGCACGAAGGAGCGGCTGAGACTGCTGGCCAGGATCTGCGACGCCGTGCACCACGCCCACCAGAAAGGCGTCATCCACCGCGACCTCAAGCCGGACAACATCCTCGTCGACGAGGCCGGGTTTCCCAAGATCCTCGATTTCGGCGTGGCCCGCGTGACCGATTCGGATATCAAGGCCACGACGCTCCATACCGACGTGGGCCAGCTGATCGGGACGATTCCGTACATGAGCCCCGAGCAGTGCGACTTCGATTCGAAGGGGCTGGACAGCCGTTCCGATGTCTATTCCCTCGGCGTCCTCGCTTACGAGCTTCTCACCGGGCTGCTTCCCCACGATCTGCAGGACAAGCAGATTCCCGAAGCGGTGCGCATCATCCGCGAAGAGGATCCCACGCCGCTCAGCTCGGTCAACAAGATCTTCCGGGGCGATCTCGATACGATCGTGTCCAAGGCCCTGGAAAAGGACAAGGACCGGCGCTATCTCTCCGCCCGGGACCTCGCCCTCGATATCGAGCGCTATTTGAACGACCAGCCCATCGTGGCCCGTCCCGCCAGCGCCATCTACCAGCTCCGCAAGTTCGCCAAGCGGAACAAGGCGATCGTGGGTGGAACAGTTGCCGTGTTCGTTGTTCTCATCTTGGGTTTTGCCGGGACCGGTATCGGCATGGTCAAGGCCCGCCGGGAGGCCGAGAACGCCCAGGTGACCGTCGACTACCTGAAGAAGATCCTCTCTTCGCCCGATCCCCGGAAAAAGGGACACGACGTCAAGATGGTCGACGTGCTCGACTGGGCCGTCGAGGGCTTCGACACGGAGTTCACCGGCCGGCCCGAGATCAAGGCCAGGATCTTCGACACCTTTGGGATGACCTATCATGCCCTCGGCCGGTTCAACAAGGCGGAGCCTTACATGAGGGAGGCCTTCGCGCTTTTCGAGGAGCTGTACGGGGAGGACCACGCCGAAACCCTGGAGGTGATGGACCACCTTTTAACCCTGGTTTCCGACCAGAGAAGCATCAAGGATGCCGAGCGGCTGGCGCGCGGCCTGCTCGATCGCTGCCGGCGGAACCTGGGCGAAAACCATCCCAACACGCTCAAGGCCCAGAACGACCTGGGCTGGATTCTGGGGGAAGCCTTCAAGTTCGACGAGGCCCGGGCGCTCCTGGAAACGACGTGGAAAGCGTGCTCGGCCCGGTTCGGCGAGGACCACCCCGACACGCTGGAAGTGCTCAACAACCTGGCCTGGGTGCTGGCGGGGCGGAAAGATTTCGAGAAAGCGGAAGAAACATTCCGCATCGTTTGGGCCAAGCGGAAGGACGTGCTGGGGGAGAATGATCCACAGACGCTGGAAACGATGAACAGCCTCGCCTTCACTCTGAAGAACGCGAAAAAGCTGGAGGAAGCCGAGTTGCTTTTCAAGGATGTGGCCGAGCGCCGCCTCGAGATGCTCGGCAGGGAGCACCCCGATACGATCTTTTCCAATATCGGACTGGCCTGGGTTTACCAGGATCTCGAGCGCTTCGACGAGGCGGAAAAGTGCCTGGTCGATAACGTCAAGATTCTGTACAGGTCCACCGACGAAGCCCTTTTGTATTCCAAATTGGCCATCACCATTCTCATCACGGCGCTCACGGAGCAGGAAAAGCTGGTCGCTGCCGAACCCTGGGCCCGTCTCTACCACGAGAGGCAGCACAGGGTTTACGGGATCGATCACATCAACACGCGGAAATCTCTGAACAGGCTCATCGGTGTTTTGAAAATGCAGGGCGGCAGGAAAGAGCAGATCCATGAGCTTGTTGAAGATTTTTTTGTTCAGCTGAAGGAGATCCCGGACCGGCCCGATATTCCCATGCTCAGGCTGATGTATCACCGCGCCCAGATGTTGAGGGACATAGGCCGGTTCGACGAGGCTGAAAAATTCTATCGAATCGTTTACGAAAAGCGCGGCAGGTTTCCCGACGTCGTTATGTTCGACAAGGCTTTGGTGGGCTACAACCTGGCCATCATGCTGGCCGACAGGGGCCGGTTCGCCGATGCGGAAGTGCTGTTCAGGACGCTGGACGAAACCCTCGATGAAACGGTGGAGCCCGATAGCCCTGAAATGGCCGATTACCTTCTCAAATACGGAAAATGCCTGACCGGCCTTAATCGCTTCGCCGAGGCCGAAACCCGGCTGAAGTCGAGCTTGGAGATATCCCGGTCCCTCTTCGAGGATGATGCACTGCAGATCAAGAATACCCTGAAAGCGCTGGCCGAGCTCTATGAAGCCTGGGGCGATGAAGGGAAAGCGGCCGAATACCGCGGCCGGCTCGATGAGGAATGACCGACATGAAGACGATGACAGGACACGGCGTGGTTCAGGGGTGATCGAATGAACAAAATACCCGTCGTTCTCGGTCTGCCGGCCGCTGTTGCCATTATTGCCGTCGCCTGGATTCTTTTTATTGGATCCGATCCGGAAATGGAAGCGAACCCCGACCGCTCCGCGCCCTCGGATGACGGGTCTCAAGACGAGGACCGGATCGGCCGTCTCGAAGAACGGATCACCGAGATGAGCAAGGAGCTCGATTGGCTCGCCAGCGAGGTCTCGAGGCTTCAACCCCGGTCGCGGGAGCCCTTCGGCGCGAAGGCCAAGACTCAGGCCTCGGAGGTTGAGCCGCCGGAATCGAGAGTCTCTCCAAAATGGTATCTCGATCAATATGTCCAATCCTTCCAGGGGGAAGGCCGGGGGTCGGAATACTTCCGTCTTGCAGTGGGCGCTTTTGTCCTCGATCTGCTTCACGAAATCGGTTCGCTCGCGTTGAGCTCGAGCTCGCCGATTCATTTGCGGATGAATCTGATTTCCATACTCGGTGATTCCCGCCTGGCCGGAAACGGGTATGCCGTCAACATCCTGCTCAATGTCCTCGTGAACTCAGGCGAAGAGTCGCTTGTCGGAGCTGCTCTCAGATCTCTGAAAATGATAGGGAAAGCCGACGCCGGAAGAGGGGTGGCCAAAATCGTCTGGTTGATTCCCTTTGCGAACAAACGGCGCGACGCCTTCAAGCTCGTCGCTCGTTTAACGGGTTCGGAAGCCAACGCTTATCTCTATCAGTTTCTGACGGCGGCCCGCGATGACGCCACGCGGTCTTATCTGATCAGTCTCGTTCAGCAGTCCGATCCGAAGACGGCTCTCGAGATCTTCCGCTTCGCGCGCGGCGGGGATCAGCCTCTGCGCTATCAGGCGGCCCGGCAGATCTCTTATTATTTTGCTGCCTTGGTTCCGCTACCAGACTCACCCTTGTTATCAGTC
>CAZWHE010000204.1:0-5651 GCA_964633825.1 uncultured Phycisphaerales bacterium
CTTTTTTTCGAGAACGGCCCGTTCGCCCGCCAGCTTGCTCCGGCCGTAGGGTGTGATCGGGTGGGGCGGCGTTTCTTCGTTCACTGGCGTGCCGGAATTCGCCGGACCGACGGCGGCCTGGCTCGATATCTGGACGAACCTCTTGATCTTGTTTCCCGACCGGAGCACGGCCTCGAGGAGAGAGCGTGTCCCGTCGGCGTTGGCCCGGAAATACTCTCTTTCATTCCTGGCCTTCACCAGGCCCGCGGCGTGGAAGACATAGTCGGCGTCCCGAACGGCCCGGTCGAGCGAGGCGAAGTCTTCCAGGGATCCGGGTATTCTCTCGACCGCCGGGAGGTCGTCGAGCCAGCTCCTTTTCTTCCGGGGCCGGACAAGGGCGCTCACCTCGAAGCCTTCGGCGATGAGGTGTTCGGCCATGTGGCTTCCCACGAAGCCCGTTGCGCCCGTGACGAGTGCTCTCATCGCAGGAGCTCCTCCACGTCCGCCTCCCAGATGGCGTACTTCTTGTAAATCTTTGCGCCCATCTGTTCCAAGATGCGCCGTATAGGAATGTTGTCCTCGAGGATCCATGAGAGCTCGGCCCATTTGTAGCCGCGGGATCCGCCCGCTTCGATCGTTCTGTGGATGAGCATTCCCTCCAGCCCGAGCCCTCGAAACTCTTTTTTCACTCCCAGCGTCAAAACCCGGACGCCGCTGATTTTTCTCCGGTTCCACAAGAACCTGAGCAGGCCGAACGGAAAGAGGCGCCCCCGCGCCGAAGCCAGGGCGGGGTTGAGATCGGGCAGGGTCAGCGAAAAAGCGGCGGGCTCGCCGTTCCTTTCAGCGATCAGGGCGAGCTCGGGATCGAGCGCGGGCTTGAGTTTTTTCGCCTGCCACCTGAATTCCCTCTCCGTCATGGGAACGAAGCCCCAGTTCTTCTCCCAGGCGGAGTTATAGATGTTGCGAACGATGTCGATCTCGCTTTCGAGACGGCGCGGGTCGAATGGCCGGATCGAGAACGGGCTGCCTTTGGAATGACGCCTGGAGAGGCGTTCGGTCAGGCCTTTCATCCTTTCGAATCCCGGAGTGTTTTCGTGCACGATGTAGGCGATGAGCTCCTTGGCTTTCCGGAGCCCCGCGGCGGCCAGAAGCTCTGGGTGCCATTCGGGATTCCACGGCATCATGACGCATGGAGGGGTGTCGAATCCCTCGATCAGAGTGCCGCACTCTTCGTTTGTGGAAAGGCTGAAGGGGCCGCGCAGAACCGTCATTCCCCGTTCGCGGCCCCACTCCGCCGCGGCCCGGACGAGAGCGGCGGCCGTTTCCTCGTCGCGCTCGAAGTCGATCAGGCCGAAGCCGGCGGCCTTCTCGCCGTGAAATTCGTTGTGAAGGGGGTTGATGAGCGCCGTCACCCGGCCGGTCACCCTCTTTCCCCTCCGGGCCAGGAACGATTCCGCCTCGCCGTACTCGTAGAAAGGGTGGCGGGCCGGATCGAGTTTTTCATGGATATCGCTGTTCAACGGGGGGACCCAGTTCGAATCACGTCCATGGACGCGGAAAGGAAAGGCAACGAATTCGCGCCGCTCACGCCGTCCCCTGACTGGCTGAACGGTTGTGTTCGGCTTCATGTTTCAGATGAGCCCCAGTTTTTTCCCGGTCCTTTTGAAAACATATAGGGCGCGGTCGAGATGTTCGCGCGTGTGGGTGGCCATGATGCTCACCCGGATCAGAGCATCGCCGGGCAGGACGGCCGGGGCGATGATGGGATTGACGAAAACCCCCTCTTCTCTGAGGGCGAGCCACGTCTTGAAGCAGAGCATGTCCTTGCCGACGATCACGGGAATGATCGGCGTCGTGCTGAGGCCGGTGTTGAAGCCGAGACCGCGCAGCCCCTTGCGGAGGTATTCCGTGTTGTCCCAGAGGCGTTCGAGGCGCTCCGGCTCGCTCTGCAGGATGTCGAGGGCGGCGAGCACCGACGCGACCTGCGCCGGCGGCAGGCTCGCGCTGAAGATGAGCGAGCGGGCGTGGTGGCGGATGTAGTCGATCACGGCGCTGTCGCCGGCCACGAACCCGCCGATCGAGGCGAAGGACTTGGAGAAGGTTCCCATGATCAGAGCGACGCGGTCGGTCAGACCGAAGTGGGCCGATGTCCCGCTTCCGCCCGGTCCCATCACGCCGAGTCCGTGCGCGTCGTCCACCATAACGCCTGCGCTGCATCGCTCAGCGACCTCGACGATTCCGGGCAGGTCGGCCACGTCGCCGTCCATGCTGAAGACGCCGTCCACGACAATGAGCTTGCCGCCCCGGCCGTCGCAGCCGACGAGGACGCGTTCCAGGTCGCTCGTGGAGTTGTGGTTGAACCGGTGCATGCGGCCGAAAGCGAGGCGGGCTCCGTCGATGATGCTGGCGTGGTCCACCTTGTCGGTGATGACCCGGTCGCCTTTTCCGATCAGTGTCGAGATCGCGCCCAGGTTGGCCTGAAATCCCGTTGTGAAGACGATGGCTTGGTCCTTGCTCACGAAACGGGCGAGCCGCTCCTCGAGCTCCTCGTGGATTTCAAGGGTTCCGTTGAGGAAGCGCGATCCGGCGCAGCTCGATCCGTAGCGCTTCACCGCGGCCTGGGCCGCTTCCTTGACCCTGGGATGCGTGGTCAGCCCCAGGTAGCTGTTCGAGCCGAGCATGAGCATCTCTTTGCCGTCGACCCGAATCACGGGATCCTGGGAGGATTGGATCGGTGAGAAATAGGGATAGACACCCAACTTCCTGACTTCGGCGGCTCGGGTGAAGTTGATGCATTTATCGAATACGCTGGCGGATCGCTCTTTTTCCATTTCGGTCTGAGTCGAATTCCCCTCCTTTTTTTCGCTCTGCTCTCTCCACGGAAACTGAAACGACCACTTGAAGAATTCCCGCCTGCGAAAAAAGTTGTTCCTCAGGCGGCTTGCGAGCCGCGACTGAGGTCGAAGATCCTGCCGATCCGATCGGCGGAAGAACTCCGATACTTTCATTGCGGATCCCTCCCAAAGAGGCCGCTCAAATAATATGGGCATAAAGTTACGGGAAGCAAGGCTTTTTTGACTTTGTGCGGGTTGGAACGGCAGAATCGATTCTTGTCCCCGTCGAAGGGCCGCCGCCGAAATAAACACGTTGACGAACAGGCGTCGATTCTGAATGATTGAAACCACACCAAAACCAAAGTTAATTCACTGAATCGGTGGGGGCGGTTTCCATGATTCATATTTATATTCCCGCCTATAACGAAGAGCAGAATATCGGCGCTCTCCTCGAAGAGACCCGCCGTGTTCTGTCGGAAGCGGAGCTCGAATACAAGGTTCTTGTCGTGAACGACGCTTCAACGGACGGAACGGCGGAAGTTCTCGACGGTCTCAAAGAGAAGATACCGCTCGAAGTGGTTTCCCACGAGAAGAACAAGGGGCAGGGGGGCGCCCTTCGCTCGGGACTGGCGAAGATTCTCGAGGAGGCGTCCGACGACGATTTCATCGTCACATTCGACGCCGATTCAGCCCACCAGCCCGGCAACGTGCTCGGCATCTACGACAAGCTCCTCGACGGGCAGGACGTGGTGATCGGGTCCCGGTACATGAGGGGCGGGGATGAGTGGGGGGCGCCGCGGTGGCGGATCTACCTCGCCAAGTTCGCCAACTGGCTCCTCCATGTTTTTTTTCCCATCGAGGACGTGTCCGATTACACCGGGTCGTTCCGCGGTTACCGGATTTCGGCCCTGAGGAAAGCGTGGGGGGAAAAAGGGGGCGAGGTCCTCAAGGAGAATGATTTCACCGTTGTGCCCGAGATGTTGATCTGCCTGAGAGGCAGGGGGCTCGCTTTCGAAGAGATCCCTCTGATTCTGCGATACGACCTCAAGAGGGGCCATACGAAAGTCAGCGTATCGAGGGCTCTCAAAGCAACTTTCCGGCTGATCCGCCGGAGGCTTCTGGGAGGCCGGTTTGGCCGCAGGGAATAAGATCGCCTTTGTGGGAAAGCCGGGCGGCGCTTCCTTCCTGCCCGGCGCGGCTTCCCCTTCGATCGGCTCGGACAATGTCGTTATAGAAGGCCTTTCCCGCCACGTGCCCGACGGCGACCGGGCGCTCGTTGTCACCGACATTCGATCCAACCTGTCCCGTAAAAAAGGAACCGCCCATCACCGGATCGACGATCGCGCAGACCGTTTCCTCACGGGTTCTCTTTCCCGGATTCACTCCTTTGTTCCCGGCGGCGTCCGCCCCCATTTCCAGTCTTACAGAAACCGTTTCTTCGCGCGGCGCGCGGCCGCCCTCTGCACCGAAGAAGGCGCGGGCTGCATCGTGCTCGCGGCCTGTCCCCAGTGGGCGCCTCTCTTCAAGAATCTCAATCCCTCGGCCCGGCTCGTTCTCCTCGTCAGAAACGACGCTCTCTGCGCGGCTCCGGCGCGCTTTGTACGGTATCTCAATCTCATCGATCGTTTTCTCGCTCCCTACGACGCCCTGGCCGAACGGCTCGGAAACCGCTACCCATCGCTCAAGGACAGGATCCGCGTCGTGCCCGACGGCGTCGACACACAGGTTTTCCGGATGGAGAGAATGCGGGCGCGGCAGCGCGTTCTCTATGTGGGGCGCCGCTCTCCCGAGACAGGCGTTCACGTTCTCGTCGGCGCTTTCCTCAAACTGAAGGAGCGCTATCCCGGGGTGGAGCTGATTCTGGCCGGCCCGGCGGGAAGGACTCCGCGCAGCCGCTTGCTCGGCACGCCGACCGTTCACCGGCATCTTCTCAAGGGAGGAGGGCTCAGGCCGTGGCGCCGGCCCTTCGGTGTGGCTATGTCCAAGAAGGGATTTTTCACGGTGGGCGACGTCTCCCGTGAAGACCTGCCCCGCCTCTACGGCAGCTCGACTCTTTTGGTCCTTCCTTCCCTTGTCGATTCAGCCTCCGGGCTCGTCCTGGCGGAAGCCATGGCGGCCGGTCTTCCTGTTGTGGCTTCCCGAACGGGCGCAGCCGTGGACATGGTCCGGGACGGGCGGACGGGAACCCTCGTCGATCCCGGCAACGTGGAACAGCTTGCGTCCGCCGTGAGAATGATCTTCGACAATCGCGAAACAGCGGCCAAGATGGGCGAATCGGCCCGCAAGCGAGCGTGGGAAAAGTACGGCTGGGACCGCGTTGCCGCACGGTTTCTCGACGCGGTGGGACCTTGAAGGGGAGGGCCGCTTTTCCGCCCGGCCCGGAGGGAGAACCGAGGAGGACCATCGGGGCCGGTCGGGGGCTCGAAGGTCGTTTGCTTACCCCCCACGCTCGCAAAGCCTCGCTTGAAGGGGGGTGCGCTTAGCAAGCGCGTAGCGCTTGCCGGACGCTCCGGCCCCCGGCCCGGGGGCGATCATCCCCAAGAGGAACACCCTCCGGGCCGGACGGAAAGGAAGGCGCCTCCGCCATCAAGGTCTCACCCGGTGGTGGGAGGAGTGGGCGTAGTGGTTAGAACAGCGATTTGGCGATCTTGGGGTATCTGAAGAAGCGGAAGAAATTCTTCATCATAAAACGGGTGAACATGGCGGCCTTCTGCTTCGAATCGCCGAGGAGGAGAGCGGGGTAATTCATGTGCTGCATGAAGAGAAACATTCGTTTCATTTCCGTCTCGTCGATCTTCGTGCCCACGAGCTTCATCTCCTTGTGCTTCGAGAGCATTT
>CAZWHE010000205.1:0-5616 GCA_964633825.1 uncultured Phycisphaerales bacterium
CATTGCCCACGAAACCTTCGCAAACCATGACGTCGCACTTGCCGGAGAAGAGATCCTGTCCCTCGATGTTCCCGATGAAATTGAGTGAAGAGTTTTCGAGAAGATCGCGTGTTTCTTTGATGAGACCGGTTCCCTTTTCACCCTCCTCCCCGATGTTGATCATGGCAACGCGCGGATTTTTTACACCGATAACATGGCGCATATAATTTGATGCCATCAGGCCGTAGTGATAGAGATGGCGCGGTTTGCAGTGAATATTGGCTCCAACATCAATAATGGTGCAGGCTCCTGACAGCGAATGAAATAGAACAGCTATCCCCGGGCGTTTAATCCCTTTGAGCATCCCGAGCCTGAGAGTGGAATAAGCAACCATGGCTCCCGTGTTCCCGGCGGAAATCAATGCATTGACTCGGTTCTCTTTCAGGAGTTGAACCCCCCAGGCAAGAGACGAATCTCTCTTCTTCCTGAGTGCATCGACGGGGGATTCCTTCATTTCCACGACTTGGGATGCATCGACGTACTCGAATTCGATGGAATTAGCGACACGGCTCCGGACCGTACTCTTCAGTTGTTCCTTGGGACCGAACAGAGTGATATCACCCGCTTCGATGTCACCCCGCTCGACAGATCTGGCCGCTCCGTCAATAACGGCATTTGGAGCGTTGTCACCCCCCATAGCGTCAATGCCTATTCGCGTCAATAATCCCCCTCTCGAGTAGGGATTCCAATCTTTTTCGAACCGTTCCCGATGAAAACTTAAAATGACCCGACAAAGGTCAAATCTTTCTTAATCTCAACTATGCAAAAAACATCGAGCGCAGACGCGTCAGAGTGCGGCAGATGGAGCCGAAGAGCGTTTTTTCTGGGCCGCAGCGTATTCAAACAATACGTGAGGTTCAGAAAAAACGATATTTGGCTCCAGATGCCGTGCTATGGTGCGAGGGTTGCCGATCTGAGCCGATGTTTTTTGCATAGTTGAGGTTAATCCTTGGATATGATTTCTTCCCCTTTGTAATAGCCGCAGTTATCACAAACAGCATGCGGAAGCATTGTTTGGCCGCACCTTTTACAGACAGATGTCCCCGGAGCGGCCAACGCGTCATGAGATCGTCTGATCCGTTTGCGATGTTTCGATGTTTTGCGCTTCGGAACTGCCACACTATCACTCCCATATCAGAATTTCTTGGATTGTCAGAATTGATCACACCAGATTGCGTGAAATGTTCGGGCTAAAGCCGAAACGGCATATTCTAAGAATTCTTAAACAAAGGTCAAACTGTTTCTTTGCAAAGTATTGAAAAGTGCCGCATGGCCACAGCGGTCATTATTGCTTAACTATTTAAAAGTTATATCGACACAGGGATCGCTGGCCGGAATGAGTGCTGCTCTCTGATGAACCGAGCTTCCCTCGATCCCAAGGGGTCCCTCACGATGAGCGGCTTTGTACGATTTCATTATATGCCATTTCGAGCATTTCATCCAGGTTTTCAGGAGCCGGAGCTTGTCCCTGGGCCATTCCGGGGCGCCCTCCCCCACCCCCGCCCATCTTCCTTCCCAGCTCGCGGCAGATCTCACTGGCCGGCTTCACGCCCTGCTCGAGAAGAACCTTATCAACGGCAACAACGATGTTGGCGCGATCTCCATCCTTGGAGATGAGCAAAACACCGCAGGGTGTTCCACTCAGCGATCGAATCTTGTCGACGAGAGTTTTGAGCTCGGCCGGGCCCAGTCCGTCGAGCCGGCCCCGGTAAAACATCATGTTCTCGCCAACCCGGCTGCCCGAATCGATAATGGACTGGACCCCTTCCAGAGCTTTCTCTTCCCTGAATCGAGCCAGTTCCCGGCGGAGGTTCTTGGCTTCCGACTGAAGATCCCGAATCGACCGGGGTAATTGGTCCGGCGTTGTTTTCAGCTGTTTCGCAATCTGCCCGAGAAGGGAGAATTTTTCATTCACTATTTTCTCGAGCGCAAGGGAAGTCGCCGCCTCGATACGGCGGATTCCGGCGGCAACCGATTCTTCTCCCATGATCCTGAAACCGCCGATCTCGCCCGTCCTGTTGACATGGGTTCCACCGCAGAGCTCGATACTCGGTTTCTCCAACTCGTTCATACCGATCGATACCACACTGACCGTGGAGCCGTACTTCTCCCCGAAAAGCGCCATAGCGCCCATCTTTTTCGCTTTTTCGAGGGACATTATATCGGTTCGAACAGGCAGGTTCGAGCGGATCATGCCATTGACCCGAGCCTGGACTTCCTCGATTTCATCGCGCTCCATGGCAGCGGCGTGATGAAAATCGAAACGCAGCCTCGAATCCTCGACAAAAGATCCGGCCTGTTCCACATGATCGCCCAGAACCTGCTTGAGAGCGTGGTGCAGGAGATGAGTTGCAGAGTGGTTGCATTGAATTCCGCGTCTCCGTTCTTCATCGACTTCAGCGACAGCCCGAGATCCTTTCGAAAGAGATCCTCGTTTTATGACTCCGGGATGAAGGGTGAAATCACCTTCCCTGATCGTGTTGGCGTCGACCAGAAACTCGAAAGAATCGGAATGGATCCTTCCCCTGTCACCGACCTGTCCGCCCGCTTCGGCGTAAAAAGGCGTTTTGTCAAAGACGAGAGTGGCGCGTGTCTTCTCGGAAGCCGAATCGACAAGCCCCTCTTCGGTCAGTATCGCTTGGATTACACATTCGTCGTTCCGGGTTGTTTCGTACCCAATGAATTCCGTCACCGGGATCCGGCCTTTCACCCGACTCAATGGTCCCGTATCGAAGATGTCAGAGGCAATATTGGAGCCGGCTCTTGCGCGAGTGCGCTGGGCATCCATTTCAGCTTCGAATCCTTCGACATCGACCCGAAAGCCATTCTCCTCGACGATTCTGACTGTGAGATCGAGGGGGAATCCGAACGTGTCATACAGCAGAAAAGCTTGTTGTCCGGAGAGGGTTGCATTTCCGCTTTTTTTCATTTCACGGACAAAGAGATCGAGGCGGGCGCTGCCCTGAAGAAAGGTTTCGGCGAATTTATCTTCCTCGCGCAGGATTTCTTTTTCGATCCTTTTGCGCTGCTCGACGATTTCGGGATAGGGCTCGCCCAGGGTTTGTAATACCGGTTTGACCAGCTTGTGGAAGAAAGCTCCCTCTATACCGAGCTTGTGCCCGTCCTGTACGGCTCTCCTAAGCGTTTTCCTGACCACGTAACCCTGTTTCTCGTTGGACGGAACCACGCCCTCTGCGACACAAAATACAACGGCCCTGACGTGATCTGTGATTCTCTTTATCCGGATATCGTCTTCGGGATTCGCACCGTACTCTCTGTTTGAAAGGGACGAGACGGTATTCATGATCGGTTTGAAAAGAGAGGTTTCAAAGTTGTTGGAAACCCCTTCAAGAACCCGAAGCAGCCTTTCAAAACCCATCCCCGTGTCAATGTTCTTCTTGGGAAGAGGCTCGAGAACGCCGCCGTTTTTTCTGTAAAACTGGGTAAAGACAAGATTCCATATCTCAACGAAACGCCCGCAATCGCAGTCGGGGTGGCATTCCGCTTTTCCACAGCCTCCTCCAAGATCGACATATATTTCGGAGCACGGACCGCAAACGCCGTTGGGGCCCTTTGACGGCGCCTCGGCGGGCCAGAAATTGCTCTTCTCGCCGTATCTGTAAAGTTTCTCCTTGGGGATCCCCATCCGTGATTGCCAGATATGAGCGGCCTCATCATCATCTTCATATACGGAAACAAAGAGATCCTTGAAATCGATCCCAAGCACCTTGACGAGATACTCGATCGCCCAGGCGATTGCGTCCTCTTTGAAATAGTCCCCGAAAGAGAAATTCCCCAGCATCTCGAAAAAAGTGTGGTGTGATGCTGTTTTTCCCACGTTATCGAGATCGGGCATGCGAAGACACTTCTGGCTGGACGCGGCCCGTGTATATGGCCGGTTCCCTGCGCCGATGAACATGTCTTTGAACTGGTTCATCCCCGCAGGCGTGAACAGAAGGCTCGGATCGTTTTCAGGAACCAGCCGGTCACTGGGACAAATTGTGTGTCCCTTGTTGCTGAAAAAATCGAGAAAGCCCGCGCGGAGGTCGTTGGGATTCATCGAATCACTTTTCCTCCACAGAATCAGCGGACTTCACGCCGGCTTTTCTGCCGGTTTGTTTCGTTTCCGGAATTTTTCCCGGCGATTTCGGGACTTGTCCCGGCGATTTCGGGGCTTGCCCCGGCGTTTTCGAATCCCTGGTCTTCTCTTCAAGCTCTCCGAGCTTGTTTTCGATCTCGTCGAAGAGGTCCGCATTTTCCTCGAGAAATTCAACGGTCCTGTCCCTTCCCTGACCAAGCTTCACACGGCCGTAGGAATACCAGGACCCTGATTTTTCCACGATCTTCTTCGAAACAGCGACGTCAAGGATGTCGCCGCTCAGGTTGACTCCCCTGTTGAAAAGAATGTCGAACTCAGCCTTGCGGAAGGGAGGAGCCACCTTGTTTTTAACCACCGTAACCCGTGTCCGGTTCCCGATGACTTCGTCTCCAGATTTAAGTGTTCCGATCCTGCGGATGTCGAGCCGAACGGAGGAGTAAAACTTGAGAGCTCTTCCTCCCGGCGTGGTCTCGGGATTTCCGAAAAAGACGCCGATCTTTTCGCGAATCTGGTTGATGAATACCACAGTTGTCCGGCTTCTCGAAATAGCGGCCGTCAATTTCCTGAGAGCCTGCGACATGAGCCGGGCCTGGAGCCCCACGTGGGCATCCCCCATCTCACCCTCGATCTCGGCCCGCGGCACGAGAGCTGCCACCGAATCCACGACGACAACATCGAGTGCATTGGATCGCACGAGCATTTCAACGATCTCGAGAGCCTGCTCACCCGTGTCGGGCTGGGAGACCAGGAGATCATCTAGGTTGACTCCGAGCTTGCGCGCATAAGAGGGATCCATGGCGTGTTCGGCATCAACAAAGGCAGCGATCCCGCCCGTTTTCTGCGCGCTTGCTATAATATGGAGAGAGAGCGTGGTTTTACCCGAAGACTCGGGACCGAATATCTCCACGACGCGCCCCCTGGGGACACCTTTTCCTCCCAGCGCCCTGTCCAGAGAATAAGACCCCGTGCTGATCCCGGGAACATCATCCCTGTAATCCTCTCCGAGCCGCATGATGGCGCCTTTTCCGAACTGCCTCTCGATCTGTTCAATGGTGTTCTCGAGCGGTTTGGAATCTTTCAATTGATCATTTGGCACTTTACTCACCATTTTGTCTCCTTCCATATATTGTTCGTCTTATCGAATCATCATAGCTCATCAATATCCGTTTCGGCAAGAGGACAGAAAATGCCTCGAGTGACAATCTTTCCGCTTTATACTTGGTTATGGGTAAGCCAAGGGTACCTTGGCCAGAGGGACATAGACCGCACCCGATGGCTTCAGCTCGCTCTGGAACAGAACGATTTCGGGTACTTCCTGCTCTCCGATAACCGTGCTCCCCCTATCGACGGGACCCTCTTCGAGGTTTCCCTTGATTCGGGCGAGAGTGATGTGGGGGCTGAAAGCACGCTTCTCTTTTTTAAAACCGATTTCCTCGAGCTCTTCCAGCGAGGCAATCCTGTATAGGTCGAGATGGTAA
>CAZWHE010000206.1:0-5559 GCA_964633825.1 uncultured Phycisphaerales bacterium
TAACTGCGTTGCGTATCGCGTTCCGATCCTCAACCTGTCAAAAACAGGCCTGCGGTCGAAACGCGTCGGACTGCTTCGCTGCCCTTGGCAGCGCACAGTCCGCGGCGCCTTGTTACAACGCATCTCACGGCTCCTCGTCACAAAATCGCATGAAATGTCCGGGTTAAGAATGATGCGAGTGGCTCGTTAACTGATAGGATTCTATGGGATGGCGCCGGACCCGTCCATTACAATCGGGTTTCGACAATGGACATGAACGCCGAGAAAGAAACAAGAGTCGAACCGCCGGGACGCGCCGGCCTCCGCGTCCGCATCCTGGCCGGCATGGCCCTCGTGGCCCTCTGTCCCCTCGTCGTCATGGCATGGCAGGGATACCGCTGCGCGCGCTGTTCGATCGTGGAACAGCAGGAAAAACACCTCCGCACCGTCCTCGAATCCCGGAAGGACTGCCTCGTCAACTGGCTCGACGAACGCCGGTCCGACCTGCGCTTCCTGGCGGCCACGCCTTACGCGCGCCGGGGGTGCGAAACGGAATGCGGCCGGGCCACGGGCGGCGTCGACGGCTGCACCGACCTTCTCGAGAACTTCCGGGAGGGGAGCCACGCCTACGAGATCATCGAGTCGTACAACCTCGACTGGGAACCGCTCCAGCGGTCGTGCAGCAAGCACTGCACGAGGGAAAAGGTCCTGAACGAAGGCTTCGCGTCGCTCCTCGCCGGCGCCGACGGGCTCGTTGTCAACACGCCCGCACCCGACTGGGACGGCATGATATGCCTCGACATGGGGCATCCCCTTCTCGACGATTCCGGCGAAAAGGTGGGCTACCTCGTGGCGGGCCTGAACCTCTCCCGCGCCATGGAACCGATTCTCCAGAACCGCTCCGGCCTGGGTGAGACCGGCAAGGTCTACATCGTTTCAAAGGAAGGCGTGATCCAGAGCGAGCCCCTGGCCGGGGACAGGCTGATCGGAAAACCGGCCGGCCTGCCCGGGGGAATGCCGGCTGATTCATCGGAAGCCGTGTTCGAATATTCCGATCACCGCGGGGTCGACGTTCTCGGCGCGGCGACGACCTTCCCGGACACGCCTTTCTCGATCGTGACCGAGATCGACCAGGCCGAGGCCTTCGGACAGCTCGCCGTCCTCAAGAACCGCGCTGTCGTCACCGGCCTGATAACGCTCGCCGCCGTCCTGCTCATCGCGCTCCGCACCGCGGGCAGGATTTCCCACCCTTTGAAAGAGCTGGCGGCCGTGGCGCGCCGCATCTCCCAAGGCCGCCGGGAAGAGCGCCTCGGCCCGATGAGCGGGACCGAAGCCCGCGAGGTGGCTGCGGCCTTCAACAGGATGCTCGACGAGCTCGACGCGGCGCAGCGGCGCCTTTCCCACGCCGCCGCACTCGCCGCCATCGGCGAGCTGAGCACGAGCGTGGTCCACGAGATCCGCAACCCCCTCTCCTCCATCAAAATGAACATCAACACGCTGCGCAAGGAGGTGAAGTGGGACAGCGCCCATTCGGAGCTCGCCGAGATCGCGTCGAGGCAGGTGGGACGCGTGGAGCGGATGCTGAACGACCTCCTCCAGTACGGAAAACCCCTCGACATCAACCCGGAGCCCGTCCTGTTCGAGGAACTGGTACGGGACGTTCTCGAAGTCACCGGTGAAAAAGCGCGCGAAAAGAACGTCCATATCAAGATCACCGATCTCCTGAAAGAGGACAAGATCGCCGTCGACGGCGAGCAGATCACTCGCGCCCTGGCCAACCTGGTCACGAATGCGATCCAGGCCGTCGACGAGGGGGGATCGATCATCGTGGCCGGAATGCCCGAAGAGAAGGACATGATCAGGATCGCCGTTACGGACAGCGGCCCCGGCATTCCGGGGGCCGTCCTGGAAAAGCTCTTCCAGCCTTTCGTCACAACACGGGAAGACGGAACAGGCCTCGGCCTGGCCAACGTGAAAAAAATCGTCGAATACCACGGCGGAACTGTCTCCGCCGTTAACGGTGCCGATAACGGTGCAGATAACGGCACAAGGGGCGCGATCTTTTCGATTCTGATTCCGAAAAGGAGTTGATGGAGGGAACGACGAAATGAGCCGGATCCTGGTCATCGACGACGACAAGGCGCTCTGCCGCTCTCTCGAGATCCAGCTCGAGCTGCATGAGCACGAGGTTCTGAGCGCCCCCACCGCCCGGGAGGGCCTCGCCGCCGTCGCCGAGGCCGCGCCCGACCTCGTTCTCCTCGACCTCGGTCTTCCCGACCGGTCCGGACTCGACGTGCTCCGCAGGATCACAGAGACCGCCCCCGGCCGCCCCGTGGTGATGATCACGGGCCAGCAGGACATGCAGGCCACGATCGAAGCGATCCGCCTCGGCGCCTTCGATTATATCCGCAAGCCCTTCGACATGGACGACATCCTGCTCGTCATCGAAAAGGCCGGAAAGCTCCGCGCGGGCCGGCGGGCGCGGCGGGAAAGCGTTGCCGTCGACTCCCCTCCCGCGGGCGCTCACGAGATCGTGGGCGCCGACAAGAAGATTATGAGCGTGATCAAGGAGATCGGCCTCCTCTCCAAGAGCGCGGTCACCGCCCTGATCGAGGGGGAGAGCGGAACGGGCAAGGAGCTCGTGGCCCGCGCCCTCCACGACGCAGGCGCCAAGGGGAAGCCCTTCGTGGCCGTCAATTGTTCGGCCATCGTCTCGAGCCTTCTCGAGAGCGAGCTCTTCGGCCACGAGAAGGGAGCTTTCACCGGCGCCGATTCCCGGAAAACGGGGAAGCTCGAGATCGCGGCCGACGGCACTGTCTTTTTCGACGAGATCGGCGACATGCCCCCCGACCTCCAGGCCAAGCTGCTCCGCGCCCTCCAGGAGAAGGAATTCGAGCGCGTGGGCGGCACGCAGACCCTCTCCCTCGACGCGCGCGTGATCGCGGCCACGAACCGCGACCTCGAAGCCCTGGTGAAGGAGAAAAAATTCCGGAAGGACCTCTTCTACCGCATCGCCGTGTCGCGCATCGCGATTCCGCCGCTCAGGGAGCGGCGAAGCGACATCCGCCTTCTCGTACATCACCTTCTCAACCGGATCGGCCGGCAGATCCACAGAACGATCGATGCCGTGGACGAAGCCGCCATGCGCCGCCTCGAGGGCTACGACTGGCCCGGAAACGTGCGCGAGCTCGAGAACGTGCTCACCCGGGCCGCCACCCTTTCCAGGGAGAGAACCCTCTCGGCCGACACGATCAAACGCGCCCTTGGAATTGCGGCGGAATCAACGAGCGACGCTTCTGAAATAACCCCGCTCCGGGCGGCTGAAAAGATCCACATCGAAAAGGCCCTCATCGCCTTCGGATGGAACATCACGCACACAGCAAAGAAGCTCGAGATCTCGCCCACCACGCTGCGCAAGAAGATCCAGGATTACGAACTGCGTCAATAACCAGCATCTGGCCACGGGGAGAGGCCAGTTTTTGGCGGTTTGCCGGCGCACCCTCCGCCGAGCTCGCAATAACCGCACATATCGCAGCATATTATGTATTCATGGATTTTTGGCGCGCATTTCGCTACTTGTTCAAACAAAACCGAGCTATATATCGTTGTATGTAAAAACAAGGAGAAAAACATGCTGAACAAACCGTACTTTAAATTTGCCTTCCTGTTGATCGCCATATCGGCCCTCTTGATCGGGGAGCTCCCGGCCAAGGAGAAAGCCGCGATCACGCCCTACCCTTTCACAACCTGTCTCGTAACGGGTAAAGATCTCACCGGCAAGGAGGACGCCGTGACCTATGTTCACGAAGGGCGGCAGCTCCGTTTCTGGTGCAACATGTGCCTCGGCAAATTCAAGAAAGATCCGAGCACTTACCTCAAGAAATTCGACCGGGCCATTGCGAAGAGCCAGCTCCCCCTCTACCCCGTCAACACATGCGTCGTTTCCGGGATGAAGCTCGGCAGCATGGGCGAGCCCATCGATTACGTTCACAAAAACCGCCTTGTCCGTTTCTGCTGCAAGGGGTGCATCCCGAAGTTCGAGAAGGACCCGGATCAGTACCTGGCCAAGCTCGACAAGGCCGTGACGGCAAAACAGAAATTCGGTTATCCGCTGAAAACATGCGTGATCTCGGGAATGAAGCTCGGCAACATGGGCGAGCCGCACGAAATCATCTACGCCAACCGGCTCGTCCGCCTCTGCGGCAAGGGATGTGTTACTGCTTTCAAGAAGAACCCCGCCAAGTACCTGGCCAAGGTCGACGAGGCCCGGGCCAAAAAAGAAGCCCAGATCAATAAGAGCAAAAAGCGGAAGAAGAGCTCGAAAAAAGATTGCGACAGCGGGTGAGGCTGATCAACAAGGCGCCGTGCGCGCCGGATAAAAGACCTCTTGTATATGGAGCAGGCCCGTTCGATTCCGGACGGGCCTGCTCCGTGCTTTTTAGATAATTCATTGCTCAAGAGACCCCAACGACCCCGGCAGGTGGTCGGCAGCGAATTTTTTCAAAAGCGCGCAGGGTTGGTCAAGCGGCTTGTCCGCGGCCGGCCGCACGGCCCACGGGAAGCCGTTCGAAAAAAATTCCGGCACGGCATCCTTCGAGCCACATCCGGTTTATAAACTCCTTCGAAGAATATTCCACGGCGGTGGATTCGCCGACCACCACTGAAAACCCGAAGGCCGCTCCCGCTTGTTTAAACGCTTTACACGCTGTTTCCCCTTGCGAACCATTTTTGTCCGCACCAACAAACGTCAGAAGGTTGAGCGCACGTGCCCGGCGGGCGATCTCATGAACCACGCCGGTTCCTCCCGTAAAAAGAAGAAAGAAAAGGCGCGGGTGCGACTCAACAAGATTGAACACGAGTTCCTGCCGCAGCAGAGGCTCGCCGCCGGCAAGTATCACGCCAAAAGTGCCGAGCTCTTCCGCTTCCGTAACAACCCGGAGAGCCGTCTCCTCGGGCAGATGATGATGGCTTGGGGTACGGGAACACCAAGGTTTTCCGTGTATCTTGCACGTTTCTTCTCAGATCGCCGGGCCGCCCGTTGAAGCATCAGTAAAGAAAGCTTACGTGCCGGCGAAGCTCCCCGCATCATTGCTTGTATAAGAGGATAATCCTTGTTTATGTCATTAGCCGCCATGTGACTCTCTCTTTCCTTGTTTACCGACCTGCAGCTCCTTGATGAAACAGTACAGAACCGGAACGATGAGCATCGTCATGATCTGTATGACCATTCCGCCGAAGGATGGGATGGCCATGGGGACCATGATGTCACTACCCCGTCCCATGGACGTCAGGACGGGAAGCAGAGCCAGAATGGTCGTGGCCGCCGTCATCAGGGCCGGCCGGACGCGCCGCGCTCCGGCTTCGACCACCGTGTCGCGGATCTCTCGGATCGTCCGCGGTTTTCTTTTTCGGAAGAGCTGCTCCTGGTAAGTCCCCATGATGACCCCGTCATCAGTGGCGATGCCGAAGAGAGCCAGGAAGCCGACCCACACGGCAACGCTCAGATTGATGGTGTGGACCTGGAAGAGCTCGCGCATCGACACCCCGAAGACGTCGAAGTTCATGAACCACGGCTGGCCG
>CAZWHE010000207.1:0-5535 GCA_964633825.1 uncultured Phycisphaerales bacterium
TACGCGGGTCGCCCTCGAAGTCCTCGGCTTCCGTAACAGCTGAGTTGTCACCCATGTCTTTGCAGGGCGAGGTGTAGGTCAGGTGGAAGTCGTTGTTCGCGGGATCCACAAAGAGCGGATCCGCGTCGATGTTGCCTGTGCCTGACCAGCCGCCCTTCACGTCGCAATAGGTGACAGTGGCGCTGCTTCCTCCTGTAATATAAATCTCCGGCCCGTTTGGCGCGCTGTTGTCCCAGATGACCGTGTTCGTGATCGTCAGGAAGGAGGATTCCCTGCTGTAGATACCGCCGCCGTAGCCATTTGAGACGGAGTTTCGCGTAATTGTGTTGTTCGTGATCGTCGGGTTGGAGGAGCCGAAGCTGCAGATTCCGCCGCCGTCGTGGGAGGCGGAGTTTCCTGTAATCGTATTGTTCGTGATTGTCGGAGAGGAGGAGGAGCCCCAGCTGCAGATCCCGCCGCCGCTGGAAGCTGAGTTTTCCGTGATGGTGTTGTTCGTGATCGTCGCCGAGGAGTAGTAGCAGTAGATCCCGCCGCCATCGCCGCAGGAGTTTTCTGTAATGATGTTATTCGTGATCAGCGGCAGGGACGAGGAGCCATAGCAGAAGATCCCGCCACCGTACATGCCGGTGGAGTTCTCCAAGATGATGTTGCCCGTGATGGTCGGCGAGGCATTGTTGCAGTAAATACCGCTGCCCTCCCATGCATCACCGTTCGTCAGCGTAAATCCCTCCAGAATCGATCCCGATCCTTCCCCGCTGTTGAACGTCACCACGCTCCCGGCCTGGTTCCCGTCGATGGTGGTCGCGGCCGCACCCATCTCGCTCATGACGGTGACGGCCTTCCCGAGGAAGTCGATGTTCTCCACATACGTGCCCGGTCTGACGATGATGGTGTCTCCGTCGGCCAAAGCGTTGATCGCGTCCTGAATTGTCGGAAAATTATCGGGAACATAGTAGTACGGGACTCCCAGATCGCTCTCCCACCAGGAGAAGGTCTCTCCGACCCAGGATGCCGCGATGAGATCCGGGTCTCCGTCACCGTCCAGATCGTCCACGACGCGGGGGGAAAAACTGCCGCTTCCCGGAAGGGTATGCATGGTGAAGCTCGGAATCCCTTCGTTCTCGTACCACCTCATTTCGTTGCTCCAATAGCCCGCGGCCACGATGTCCAGATCGCCGTCGAGATCGATGTCTCCTGCATCGAGATCAGTCACATCGGGAAAACTGCTCTCGATAACATGCTGGGTAAAAACCTGTGCGCCGTCATTCTCGAGGACGTATATGTAGCCGACGTATCCGTTCAGCGTCAAAACAGCATCCACGTCGCCGTCGCTGTCCATATCTCCAGCAACAATGTGGGCGGGGTGGTCCGCGAGGCCGGAGGAGATCACTCGCTTGAAGAAGTTCTGATTTCCGTCGTTTTCCCACCAGACAGCCTGCCAAGGTCCCTGTTCGGTCCCCAGGACATCCATATCGCCGTCGCTGTCCAGGTCGGCGCCATAGACGCAGGCCAGATCAGAGCATTGAGTATCGATGTCATGGTAAGAGAAGCCGAGACCGCCCGTATTCTCCATCCAGATGGCCGTATCGGGCCACTTGTTCGCAACGATGTCGAGATCTCCATCGCCGTCCATGTCGGCCAGGACACAATAGGTAGTAAAGCTATTCCCCGTGTTCAGAATGTCGTGGGGCGTAAAATTCTGCCCGCCGTCGTTCTCCCAGACGGTCAGGCGGGAATTCACGTACTCGTCGTCTCTGGCCGTCACGATGTCGACATCGCCGTCGCCGTCCATGTCGCCCACTTCGACGCGCCAGAAATTGTCCAGATCGTGGGCGATATTGATCTCCGTGAAATTCTGACTGCCGTCGTTGCTCCACCAGGAAAGCTCACCCGTGGCGAAATAGACGGAGCCGGTCACAAGATCGATGTCACCGTCCTGGTCCATGTCCACGGCCCTGATCTGGCGGGAATCATCGGTGTAATTCGACGAGACAAAATGATGGGTGAAACCGACATCGGCCGCCGCAGCCGGCAGCGCGAGTCCCAGAAGTGTGCAAAGTGCTGTAAAATAGAGCCTTGTGTTCATTTTAATCCTCCTTTCAATGCGTTTCAAATAACCGGGTTCCAACGCGAAGCTTGTTTTTAGAGGCGTCCGCCTCTATCATCTCAAGCAGGAAAAAGGCGCACACAGTCCAGAAAGTTGGAAATTATTTTCGGGTCGCGAAAAGGGAATTCCCTCGATGACGGCGAATCCTGCAGAGACAAGAACGCTACTGGCCGCGCTTTCCGCCGGCGACGCCGAGGCCGGCAAGAGGCTTTTTCCCATCGTCTACAGAGAGCTCCACGCCCTGGCCCATTCGGCAATGCGCCGGGAGCGGAGCGGCCATATCTTGCAGACCACGGCCCTGGTCCACGAGGCCTATCTGCGCCTCGTGCCCGGTGGGAAGCTGATGTACCAGGACCGGACCAATTTCTTCGGACTGGCTGCGCGGGCCATGCGCCGTATTCTCATCAATGAAGCTCAAAGAAGAAATGCGGCGAAACGGGGAGGCGGCCGGCAGCCGGTGTCCATTGCTGAATTGCGGGAACCGGAACAGAAAGAAGGCGCTTCGAGTCTACTCTTCGAAGACCTCGAGGCTCTGGAGAAAGCCCTGGAGAAGCTGGAGAAACACGAGACCTTGAAGTGGATGTGCACTCTTGTGGATCTTCGATTCTTCGTGGGCCTCACCTTCGACAAGACAGCCGAGATCATGAGCCTTTCCAAAGGAACGCTGATGAGAAGATGGGATTTCACAAAGACATGGCTTCGGCGGGAGTTAGAGGTATAGAGGATGAACGGAGAGGAGACCCCCTTTTTCGAGAGGATCGAGAAGCTCTGGGAACTTTTCGATGCGGCTCTGGATCGTGAACCTGTAGAGCGCGTAGAATTTCTTTCCAAGGCATGCGGCGACGACATTGCTCTGAAAGAGCAGCTGACGTCGATGCTGGCTGAACATGAAGAGGAGTCCGATTTTCTCGAAAGGCCGGCGTGGGATTTGTTTGCAAAGCAGACCACCGGACACGGGACCGACTCTTCACAAGAGGAAACGGAGCCGGGATTGCCGTTCGAGCGCCTCGGAGAGTTCCGCCTGATCCGTCGGCTCGGCGAAGGGGGGATGGGAGTCGTATACCGTGCAATGCAAGAGCCTGTCGGCCGGCATGTCGCTCTGAAGGTCATTCGCCCGGAGCGGATGGGGTCATGGGAGATGGCCAGACGCTTCGCTCGCGAAGCGGAAGCCATTTCGAAACTGCGGCATCCCAACATCGTGACCCTCTTTGGAAGCGGCGAGGAAAAAAACGTCCTCTACTTCGCCATGGAGCTGCTGCCCGGAAAGGGACTGGACGATGAACTGCGCGCGGCATCATCCCGGGGTGAGAGGATAGCCACACCGAAGGTGCTGCGCTGGATCAAGGAGATCGCCGGAGCGCTCGAATGTGCGCACCGATCCGGAATCATTCACCGCGACGTGAAGCCTTCCAACATCAGGATCACCACGGGAGGCCAAGCCGTGCTGATCGATTTCAGCATAGCTCGCCACATGGCCCTTTCCACAATGACGCTGACAGGAGAGTTTCGCGGCACGCCCTACTACGCGTCGCCGGAGCAGGTGGAAGCTAAGCCGAGGGAGATCGACGGCCGAACGGACGTTTATTCTCTTGGGGTGACGCTTTACGAGGCGATCACCGGCCGTGTGCCTTTCGAGGGCAAGACAACGAAGCAGGTGTTTCACCAGATCATTGAAAAAGAACCGCAATCGCCGCGCCGACTGAATCCGGCCATCTCGCGCGACCTGGAGACGGTCGTTTTGACGGCCCTGGAAAAAGACCTGTCCCGCCGATACCAGACGGCAGCCGATTTCGCCGGCGACCTGGAGCGGGTTCTCAACGGTGAGATGATCCTGGCAAGGCCGGCCGGACCCGCAACCCGTCTCTGGAAACGTGTAAAGCGGAACCCTGCGACAAGTGCGGCGATAGGCGCGGCGCTTCTTGCCCTGGTTTGTCTTGTAGGATATATCTTGTTCATTTCATACCCACGACTCCGGACGGAACAAGAACGAACGAAGAAGGCTCTGGACGAAGCGGTCGCCGCCCAGAGAGAGACCGAAAAACAGGCCCGGATTGCAAAAAAGGTGACCCGGTTCCTCTGCGATCGCATCCTGACCGCAGTCGATCCGAGAATTCCGGACGACGTGGAGATCGTGAAGACAATGCTGAAGAGAGCCGAGGAGTATATCGAGAGCGACTTGACGGATGCACCCATTGCCGAGGTATTCGTCCGCAGGAAGCTTGGGGATATATACCAGCAGGCTACGGATTGGGAGTCGGCCTCCGACCAGTACACCAAAGCACTCGAGCTGAGCCGTGCAAAACTGGGCGGCAACCACCCTGAAACCCTCCGATGTTTTTTCCTGTACGCGATGAACTTGACGCACTGGGGACTTGTCGGTGATGCCGAACAGGTGTGGCGGAAGTACCTGGCACTGGCCGAACCGGTCTTGGGCAAGGGGCATGCCGACGTAGCGGATGCGGTGGCGAAGGTGTCAGAATTATTGGGAAATACCTCCCGACACGACGAGTCGGTCGCTATTTGTCGAGAATATTACACCGACCTGCTGGAGGCATATGGCGAGAACGATCCGAGCACGCTGACGGCGATGGAGTTTTTCGCTTGTTCTCTCAGGGTGAAGATGGATCGCGCGAGTCGAGTCGAAATAGAACACCTCCTGCGACAGTGCCTGGAAAGACGCCGGAGCGTACTGGGTAGAGATCATTCGGTCACGCTGCAGACAGTGCACAATTTGGCCGATTTCATGCAAGAACAAGGCGACTACAACCAATACCGCGATCTTCGCTCCGAGTGGGTCCAGGGCCGCGAACGGTCATTCGGCCCGAGGAGCCGCGAGACGCTCTATTCTCGTATCTGCCTGGCCGAGGCGATCGACCGTACCGGCGACTTCGAGAAGGCCGAACGCGCTTACCGAGAGGTTTTGAAGGACTGTGGAAATATCCTCGGAGAAGAGGACGAGTACACCAGCTTTGCCAAATGCGACCTTGCCGTGTTCCTGACACGCCGCCAGCGTTACTCTGAAGCGGAAAGCCTACACCGTGAAGCGCTGCTGGCCCGCCAGAAAGCGTCGCCGGGAGACATGAGCGTGCTCTGGTCTTTGCACAGCCTCGCCGAGATGCATCGCCGCAAGGGTGAATACGACAAAGCCATGAACCGCCACCGGGAGGCGCTGAACCAGCCGCAGGTTCAGAATATTGCCAGCGTGCGCTGTCTCTTTCTCGGTAAAGTGGCCCGTTCATTCGAAGACATGAATGACCACGGCAAGGCAGAGGAATACTATCGCGAGGCAATGCGCCTCGCAGAGAAAATTTCTTTTTCCCAACATCCTCTTGTTGCGAAGAGAATCATAGACTGGGCGTGCTATCTCAATCGGCACAGGAGATACGCCGAGGCCGAACCGCTGTTGCGCGAAGCCCTCGAGATTCTCG
>CAZWHE010000208.1:0-5529 GCA_964633825.1 uncultured Phycisphaerales bacterium
AAGACGACCTCGATACCATTCTTGTGAATAACGCCCGGAGATTTCTCTTCGGACAGGATTAACCTTTGATCAGCGTGGTCAGCTCTTCGGGGTCGGAGGTGTGAGCTACGGCGGTTTCTGCTGAGATTTCCCCGGCTTTCACGAGATTCGCCAGCGACTGATTCATGGTCATCATACCGATACGCTGGTTGGTCTGAATGATGCTGTATATCTGGTGCACCTTGCTGTCACGGATGAGGGCTCTCACGGCCGACGTCATGACCAGGACTTCGGCTGCCAGAGCCCTGCCGCTCCCGTCGGCCTTCTCGATGAGTCCTTGTGTGATCACGGCCTGCAGCGTGAACGAGAGCTGGGTTCTGATCTGCTGCTGCTGGTGGGGAGGAAAAACATCAACGATCCTGTTGACGGTCTGAACAGCATCGGATGTATGGAGAGTGCCAAAAGTCAAGTGTCCCGTCTCCGAGATGGTCAGGGCCGCCTCTATGGTCTCCAGATCTCTCATTTCGCCGATCAGGACCACGTCCGGATCCTGTCTCAGCACTCCCCGGAGGGCCGGGGCAAATGCGCGCGTATCCTGTCCCACTTCGCGCTGATTGACATGACTCTTCTTGTTCATGTGAATGTACTCGATAGGGTCCTCTACCGTCACGATGTGCTCCGACCTGGTCTCGTTGATGAAGTTGATCATGGATGCCAAGGTCGTGGACTTGCCGCATCCCGTGGTTCCCGTCACAAGAATCAGGCCTCGGGGTAGGCTGCAGAGCTGCTTGCAGATTAATTCAGGAAGCCCCAGTTCCTCGAAAGACTTGATCCGGGACGGAATGGCTCTCAATACCGCTCCCACTGCTCCGCGCTGGAAGAAAACATTGGTGCGATAGCGCTCTTTTCCATTGGGACCGACCGAGAGATCGAGCTCCATCTTTTCCTCTAAAACGGCAATCTGGGCCGGAGTCAAAACATCGTAAATTAGTTTCTTTGTTTCTTCAGGACTTAGAGAATCCATATCAACATCGCGAAGCTGTCCGTTGACACGCATTCTCGGCGGGGATCCCGATGTGATGTGGAGGTCGGACCCTTCTTTCTCTGTCAATTCGTCGAGGAGATCACGAATAGTACGCATTTCTCTTTCCACCCGTTATTACGGGAACACCCCAATGTCCTCTTTATTATTCGTAATATGAGGCAGATGAATTAAGCCAAAAAAAAGACAGGCTATAAATCGGCCTGCCTTTTTCGACGCAAACGGCTTTTTTTAACGGGCCCTCATTCCTCCTCGTCGGCTTTTTTGTGCTGCGCGATGATGGCTTCCGCCTTGCCGGACGGAATAATATCGTAGTGGGAGAAGGTGAGGGTGTAAGACCCTTCTCCGGCTGTCACGGAACGTAATTCCGTTGAGTATCTTTGGACCTCCCGCAACGGAACGAGCGCCTTGATGATCTGGAGATCCCCCATGGCATCCATGCCCTGGATTCGTGCGCCGCGGCTGTTGAGGTCGGAATTGATATCACCCATGAACCTGCTGGGAACGGAAACCTCGAGAACGACCATCGGTTCGAGAAGAACGGGCTTCGCGTTCGTGAATGCTTCCTTGAAAGCCCTGGAAGCCGCGATTTTGAATGATGCTTCGGAAGAATCCACATCGTGGTGCTTGCCGTCGATGATTCTGGCCTTCACATCCACCACGGGAAAACCGGCAATGACGCCGGAATCCAGGGTTTCCCTTATCCCCTTCTCCACGGCCGGGATGAATTGCCTCGGGATCACGCCCCCGACGATCTCGTCGGAAAAAACGAATCCCTCTCCTCGCTCGACCGGTTCGAGGATCAGCTTGACTTCGCCGAACTGACCGTGACCGCCGGTCTGTTTTTTATGCCTGTGGTACCCCTCGCAGCTCCCCTGGATCGTTTCGCGATAGGGCACCTTGGGAATATTAGTATCCACTTCCACCTTGAAGCGGGATTTCAGCCGGCCCAGCATGGTCTCGAGATGGAGCATGCTGATGCCGGTGACGACCATCTCGCCGGTCTGTTGATCCCGGCCCGCCGCGAACGTGGGATCTTCGCTGTCGAGTTTCCGGAGCGCCATGCTGATCTTCTGCTCATCGCTGCGGCTCTTGGGCGTGACCGCCAGTGAAACCATCGGTTCGGGGTGCTCCATGGGGGGCATGGCGGCTTTCGCTTTCTCGGAGCTGAGGGTCACCGACAGATCGAGGGTCTCCACCTTGGGAATGACCACGATATCGCCGGCAACGGCTTTCTGCATGCCTTCCGTCTCTTTCCCCTGGCAGCGCATAACATTGCCGATCTTTTCCGGCTTTTCGGTTTTGCTGTTATAAAACTGGGTCTCCGTATCCAGAACGCCGCTGAATACCCTCACAAAGTTCAGCTTGCCCACATATGGATCCGTAACCGACTTGAAAACGAATGCCACCGTGCCCTCGTACTCTCTCGGATCGAGAACCACATCCCCATCATCCACCTTGACCGTCCGGTACCGGCCCTCCATGGGTGAAGGCGCGTACTCCGCCAGGAAATCGAGAACCTGTGAAATCCCGAGGTCTTTATCAACGCTTGAACAGAGTATGGGGACAAAGGTTCCATCGCGGACGGCGTTTTTCAACAGCTTCTTGATCTCATCGTCACCGATCTTTTCACCTTCCAGATACTTTTCCATGAGGGCGTCGTCGTTCTCGACAAGTGATTCGAGAGTATTCATGGAAGCTTTTTCAGCAGCATCCTTCAGGGCATCGGGAACCGATTCGGCGCCAAGCAGACAATCCACGATCGTTGTCAGGTTCTTTCCCGTTCCATCGGGAAGCATGACGGGATGGCAGTTCTGACCGAACACCTCCCTGATCGTGGCGATCAGGGCTTCCCAATCCACATTTTCCAGATCCAGTTTGTTGACAACGAGGATTTTGGCGAGATTGAGACGCGAAACCTCATCCCACATGCGCCGCGTGTTGTAGACGATGCCGTTGTAGGCATTGATGTTGACGACACCTGTTTCCACTGCATAGAGAGACGAGATCGCTTCACCGATAAAATCGGGATATCCGGGAGCGTCGAGAAGATTCAGTTCACACTTTCCGTGGGACAGGTGAAGTACGGAGAGGCTGAGAGAATGTTTCTTCTCCTTTTCATCCGGATCGAAGTCGGACAAAGAGGTATCGTCGTCAATCCTGCCAAGACGGTTCGACATTCCGGCCTTGAAAAGAAGCGCGTCGACAAGGGACGTTTTCCCCGAATCGCCGCCGCCGACAAAAGAGATATTACGGATCTCTTCCGTGCTGTATTTCGCCATGAGTTCCTCCGCTCACCAGATATGCCCTTTCTCTATTTTCTATTCCGGTCGTCACCGCGAGGGACAGCCTGTTATAACTAGACACATTAAAAGTAGTTGTAAACACATGCCCTGTCGGCGACGGAAGCCTTCCGGAGTCGATAGCCATAAAAACCGAAGCATACGAAAAGGGGTTATTCTATCCCTATCGCGACAGAATTCAAGAACCTGTCCATAATGTTTTCGGCCGGTGTGTCAGGTAAGCCGGAGCCGTCTCACCCCAAGAAAGAATGGACCCATTCCGGCCAGGTCACAAAAAGAAAGTCAAAGACATCCTGCCTGAAAAAGAGGATCATAATCATTCCGAAGGAAAGAAAGGGACCGAATGGAATATCGTGCCTGTTGGAAATGATTTTATAGACAATTCCGATGACGGCTCCTGAGAGGCAGGCCAACAGGAATACAATCAGGCATCCTCCCCATCCCAAGAATCCCCCCATAAAAGCCACATACTTGACATCGCCCATTCCCATCGCTTCTTTTTTGAACATCCACTTCCCCATCCGGCCCACAAAAAGCAGAACAAGTGCCCCCGCCGCCAATCCGGCCAACGACGCAATAAGGGAGGCCGACCAGGAAGGAAGGCTCTCGGACAGAGAGACGAAAAGCGAATCATCCTCGTGAAGAAGAGGCAGAATCGCCGAAAGGATCGGGGCCGCGGCGATCCCGAGATAATTGATCTCATTGGGAATGATTCTGAAATCGATGTCGATGAATGTAACGGCCACGGCAGCCATTATCATGAAGAGATGAACAATTGTGATACAGAGCCACTGAAAGCCGTCCGGCCTTCCGGAAAGGAACCTGTCCATTTCCCGGAATGTGAGCGCCATGAAAAGAATGATGGTCAAGCCCTCGACGAGCGGATACCGCGCAGAGATCGGTTCTTTGCATGATGAACATTTCCCACCAAGGATGAGATAGGAGAAGACAGGTATGTTCTCATACCATGTTAAAGTATGTTTACACGCGGGGCAGAAAGAGCGAACCGGTTTCATTATGGAAAGAGATTCCCTGGGAAGCCTGTAAATCACCACATTCAAAAAGCTTCCCACCGCGGCGCCAAAACAGCCCGCAATGGCCGGAACGAGAAAATCCGATTCACTCATCAGCGGGTAACCTTACAGATAAACGGTGATATGGCCGAAAACTTCCTGAAGCTTGTTTCCTGTAAAATCTGTAAATCCCAGGGATTCGTAACGCAGATCATATTTCCTTCCGGGCACCAGTCTCGACAAGGGGCTCAAACGGATTCTATACCTGTTTGAATTGTCCATAATATGAGCGTGAAAGAAAACGGTTCTTTTCCCGGAAGGCGGCTCAATTCCGGGTTCGGCGATATGGAGCTCCAGCTCATTTTCGAAGACGGAATCGGGATGAATAGGCTCGGAAAACTCCAGTTCAAGCACTCCATCAGCCGGGAGGCGGAGTCCGGGAAAATCGATCAGACCGAGCGAGGTCCCGTTGACGGAAAGAAGCCGGGGTCCCGTATCAGGAGTCAAATCCAAAAAACAGCTCTTCCCCTCTCCGGTTCGGACCGTGGTGAAGTGAAATTCTTTCTTCCCCTTCAGGTGTTTTCCGCCTGTGGAAAGCAAGGTTTCATGACAGGGATAACCCGGAATCAGAACACGGTATTTCATTCCGGGCAAAAGCCCCGGATCCGAACAATCCGGTCGTGTCGGATGGGCGGGTACGAATCGGAGTTCCCTGTCCGCAGTATGCCACCGGCCCCGAGCTTCTCCCCCCCCCCGGTCTTTTATGGAAATAGTGAAAGGGCCGACAGACGTTGGGTCCACTTCGCTGGAAAATCGAAAAACAAGGGGCTCGTTCAGCCTGATCCCTCGGCCGTTCTCCTGGAGGAATTCTTTCAATTCGAAGGACACTTCGGCAGGCAGGCAGGAAAAAGAGAACAAAGGCGCCAGAAGAAAAGGGATGAATTTCAACAATGATGCGCCCCTGTCAACATAACTTGGCCGCAGATGCTGTAATCCGGCGAGAGGCTCACCGGTCCGGACCGCTGTTGTTTGCATAGCTGAGGTCAATACTCGACCCGGATTTGAGCCTTGTTGACCTGAGGTTTCGGGTTGTTCGTAGTGAGCGGCACTCCCTTTGCCGTATCGAGGCTGATCTTGATACGGATGAATTGTTTTCCCCTCAGGTTATCGAGATCGGCCACCCAGGCGGTTT
>CAZWHE010000209.1:0-5507 GCA_964633825.1 uncultured Phycisphaerales bacterium
AAAGAGCTCGAAAAGACTCCCATTCTTGAAATCACCAAAGCCTCTCATAGCGCCAAAGGGAATGAGCATCCTCTCATAAAAGGAATTCCGAATCTTTTCAAAACAGTTAATCAAAACGGCGATACATGTTTTCTCAACATCCAAGAAATTCAATTTGAAGATAATGACGGATCAATGAAAAAACTGGTCTTCCTGCACGATGCAACAACCAATGCGTCTTTGCGCAGCGAAAACCAACATCTCGCACGGCTGGCTTCTGTGGGCAAACTCGTCTCTTTTATTGTCCATGAAATTGGCAACCCCGTTTCTATCATCAATGGTTATTGCCAACTTCTTCTTATGGAAAACGATCTCAATAAGGAGAAAAGAGAGCATATCGAAAAAATACAGTCGGAAACTGAAAGGATCGCGTCTATCGTCAAGAATGTTCTGGGGTTCACGAGAAAGGACGACAATATCGAGAAACTCTGCGCAAAGAAGCTTTTAGATGAAGTATTGGAACTCAAAAAATACTCGCTCAGGCGTAAAGGCATTTCTCATTCTCTCGTAGCCGACGAAAACGAAACTTATCAAATCTCGGGAAATAAAATCCTTTTGATGCAAGTGATACTGAACCTCATTGACAATGCGGAAGAAGCCGTCTGGGCGTGTGACCGAAAGGAAATCCGTTTTATCGTGACCGCCGACGACGACTTTACCAATATCGAAATCGCCGATTCCGGACCTGGAATTACAGAGGCTCATCACGATAAAATATTTACCGCATTTTACACGACTAAAAAAAATGGGCTCGGAACCGGTCTCGGTCTTTCCATGTCGCGAAGAATCATCAGAAATCACGGCGGAAATCTTTTCCTCAAAAAGAACGAAGAGCTGACGGGTGCTGCTTTTCAGATCAGTCTTCCGCATACCAGGTTGGAATCTTTCAATCCGAAACCAGGGAAATCGAATCAACAGAATCGAGAACAGGGGAATTAAGGAGACGTGAACATGGAGTCATCGTTTTTCGAAAGCATTAGCGTTGTCGATCTTGTCGCCTTGGGAATTCTCATCTTTTTTTTCATCCTCGGGCTCTTCAAGGGCTTTACATGGCAGGTGATGCGCATCGCCACGATCGCGGTCGGTATGCTTCTTGCGCGAGCCCTCTCGCCGTCGTTTTCCTGCTTCCTCGAAAAAACGATCTCGGGGCTCGACGGAAGCCCTTATTCGGGACCCATTGCCTATTTCCTCATTTTCGTTGCAGTCTTTATTGTGGGGACCCTGCTGGCATTCCTGATGAAGGGTGCGCTGAAAAGACTCAAGCTTCAGGCTTATGATTGGCTGCTCGGCGCCCTTATGGGGATTCTGACCGGCGCCATTATCGTCGTTGTCATCGTTCTCGTTCTCGTCTCTTTTCTACCCGAGGAGCATAAATTCAGAAAAGACATTGAGCAATCCAAAACCCTGGAGTACTCGGGCTGGGCCATATCGGTTGCAGACCCTTTTATTCCCCCACAGCTTCAGGAAAAGGTTATGGAAGTGCTCGACGAGGCGGGTCTTCTCAAGGAAGGCCTCAAAGATGTCTGGGAAAAATCCGATTCGGAGGATGACGAGGAGACCGAAAAAGATCGGTAACGGTTCGGACCGTTCAACCCGACTCCCCCATCGCTCTGTTCGGATCACGCCGTTCCGCTGTCAGTCTTTTCGACCTTGAGGAGATTGTCGATATTGATCGGACAGTAGGAGCCGCACATCGTACAAACCTCTTCCCCATAGGATTCGCTCTCCTGGCGAAATCTTCGGGCGCAGGCCGGATCGATGGCGAGCTTGTACATGCTTTCCCAGTCGAGCTTTTTGCGCGCCTCCGACATGAGCCTGTCCTTTTCCCGAGCCCCTTTGACCCCTTTGACGATATCGCCCGAATGCGCGGCAATCCTGGCGGCGATAACGCCCATCCTGACGTCTGCAACCGTGGGAAGCCGCAGATGCTCCGCCGGGGTGACATAACAGAGAAAATCCGCGCCCGCCGCAGCGGCAACCGCGCCCCCTATCGCCGACGTGATGTGGTCATATCCGGCCGCGATATCCGTTGTCAGAGGGCCCAGGACGTAAAACGGTGCATTGTTGCAGATCCTCTTCTCGAGCTGAACGTTCATGGCGATCTGATCGAGAGGAACGTGACCCGGGCCTTCGACCATGCACTGGACACCGCGATCGAAAGCCCGCGACGCGAGCCTTCCAATAGTAAACAACTCTTCAAGCTGCAGCTGGTCGGACGCATCAAGAACGGATCCCGGCCTCAGGCCGTCGCCGAGGCTTAGCGTGACGTCGTATTCGGCAGCGATGTCGAGAAGGCGATCGTACTCTTCGTAAAGCGGGTTCTCCTTGCCGTTCTTGTGCATCCAGGCAGACAGCAAACCCCCGCCCCGCGACACGACACCCATAATCCTGTCCTTCGAGTCGAGGATTTGGGGAAGAAGGTCTTTCGTGACACCGCAGTGGACGGTCACGAAATCGACACCGGATTTCGCATGGCGCAGAATGACGTCAAAGATTTTATCAGCCTCGATCTCCTCGAACCCGGTATGAGTGGCGATCTGATAAAGCGGAACGGTGCCAACCATGAGAGGCGAAGCCTTGATAACGGCATCGCGGCACTTATCGAGGTTTCCGCCCGTGGAAAGATCCATGACGGCGTCGGCCCCGGCTTGCACGGCCGAATTCAGTTTTTCGAGCTCTTCATTGATATCGATTCTTTTCGGAGATGTCCCCAGATTGGCATTGATCTTGGTTCTGAGACCCTTTCCGATACCTACGGCTTTGAAATCTCTGAGCTTGTTTTTGGGAATGACAACGCTTCCCTCCTCCACGAGCTTCATGATTTCCTCAGGCTCGAGGGATTCTTCACGGGCGACTTGTATCATTTCCGGGGTGACTTCCCCGTTTCGTGCTTTCAAGAGCTGAGTCATTCCATTACCTCCTCTCCCTGCTCGATCGTGGGGATAGCAGAGCGATGGATTTAAAACTAAAAAGGGGGGCCGGACGCTTTCCCGCCCCCCATTATGGAATACTAACGCGGTTTTTATTCTTTACAAGATTAAAAGCTCGTGCACGTTCGATGTTCTGACTTCGAGATCATAATCTTTGGCCACACCCTGCAGGTAGATGGTTTTTCCCGCAAGCCAGGGCAAATTCGGAATCGTGGGATTCGAATTCAAAAGAGAGTGATCGACGTCGAAAACATCTCTCACGGGGAGCCAGAAAGGAAATCCGATGTCGAGAGTGAAGTTCGGAAAGACAATGGGGCCCATGTTGAACGAGCCGACAAGGCCTCCTTCGGCGCCGGTCTCTCCTCCAGTGAGAATCATGTTCACCGTCCCCCCCGGCAGGGCCGTCTCATCCCCGGTCAGATAGAGGCCGTGCTCGGGGACTCCGGTAAGAACATATATCGAGGTATCCGCCTGGTCCGTGATATAGACTTTCTTCCCATCCTTTGAAAAGAGCGCCTCATTTCCCTGGCCCGCGCCGTGGTAAAGGAGATTGATAACGGCCAGGACACACCCCGTCTTTCGACCGACGACGACAACCGAACCCTCCAGGCTGGTGACGACCAGCGTGTTTCCGTCGGATGAGGCGCCGATGCCGTATTCAAAAAGGGCGGCGGTCTGCGAGAGATCGATCGTTCGGGCCAGCACGGGCGGGCTTTGATCCAGATCCACCTCGTAAAGGAGATTATTTCCGTTGTAATCGAGAACGGTGACATAGGCGTACCCGTCGAAAACGACCACGTCATTGGCGCCCGGCCATCCCGACGGATTGTTGTCAAGAACAACCGTATCGATTTGAGCCGGGTTGGAGAGATCGAGAACGCTCAGGACCGCCTGAAAAGACCAATCGGTCCCCGGGATGACCAGCTTACCGTTATAATGAGCCATCCGGCCGTTGAATGCGGCCACGTTGAGATAAACATCATCGATATCAAGATACGTGGGCCCGGGTTCCGTGTCGATACGTATGATTTCACCCATATTGACGGTCGAGACATAAAGATACCGTCCCTGAGACCCCATGAGGAGCCCGAAAGGATAGTTTCCCAATCCCCCGCCGAGCTGTGTGAGATCCACGATATTAGATGGCGACAAATCGGGGTTCAGGACACTGATCGTTCCGTCGTTCGAATTGGAAACAAAAACTTTCTCGAGAGCTCCAGTTCCGCTGTACCGGAATTCGATCTCCTCGGGAAAACTTCCGGCCTGCCCATCGAGGACCACAGCGTCGGTGAACGTATCGATCGTGACGACACGGTCGTTCGGGTAAGAAAAGGAGCCCGGGATCGCGGCATACAGGATCGTACCGTCGGCGGTCAGCTTCATTCCGAAAGGCCAATCGTAGTCGCCGTCCCCGTCTTCGAGATCGATGACGGCACCGACTTCCTGGGCCGGCGCCGCAGCGGAAACGAACAGGACGAAGGGCACCAACAAAATAATCGGCCGGAAACAGCGGTGCATTACAGAGTTCATGTCTTCCTCCAATCTGGAAACAAAAAAAGATGCCGGCAGCCTGGCCCGAAGAATCTTTGGAAAGAGGAAGAAGCTGAGGATAAAGAGAGCCGAAATGGATTTGATTTGTTTTTGTGAGCCCCGTTTTGGGGGGGGAATCCGTTCCAGCCTAACGTCACTTCACTCACTCCACGAAGTTGCAGTGATTCGAAACAGCCCGGATGCAGGTCGACACAACCGCATGACGGACTGTTATTGCAAGCGAGGAAGGTTTTCTGACTTATGGGTCATTCTCGGGCTGCGCCTTCCCACCGGGGGAAATCAGATTTCCGGGCCGGCAGTGGCACCGAGGCAGCCGTCGTCGCCAATTACAGCGGCGGGTCCGTGATGGATTTTCACCATCTTCCCTCTGCACATCGCCTGCGAGCCAGATTGTCAACACGAACAAGATGAGCCGACTATACGAAAAAGAACGACAAGGTCAACACGATTGTTCAGCTGACCTCGAGCATTCTTTCGAGAGCTTTTTTAGCATCCCGCGCCACATGGACGGGAACATCGACTTTGAATGAGGAATCCGCTCCGAGATTTTCGAGAGATTCGAGAAGGTTGAACAGATTGATCCTGAACATGTTCGGACAAAAAGAACGGGCCAGCGGCAGGATCGTCTTTCGGCCGGCATATTCCCTGGAGATGCGATCGACGAGATTGATTTCCGTGCCGATAAAGAGGGTGGAACCGTCGGGAGCTTCGGCGGCGGTCGCAACGATCTTGGTCGTCGATCCGATAACGTCGGATATATTCACCACATCCTCGCTGCACTCGGGGTGGACTACGATCAGACCATTCGGTTCTTTCTTCCTAGCGGCTTTGACATGCTCGGGGGTGAAAAAAGTGTGCACGTGGCAATAGCCTTTCCAGAGGACAAGGCGGGTCCCGGATTCGATGCTTGCATCCTGTCATCCTTCGGGTAGCGAGGGATAGTACATTGCTCTGGCGTACCGGGGTTTCCCAAGCGCGTTCGCCGTG
>CAZWHE010000210.1:0-5451 GCA_964633825.1 uncultured Phycisphaerales bacterium
GTTCCCGGGACCACGGCGCGTGTTCCGTCCGATTCTGCGTTGTTGCCGATGTAAAAATTGACGCCGCCCTGCGACGAGACCAGGATCGTGTCCCCCCCCTCGACGGAGTTGCGGATCGTGACCGGAATGATCGGGACGAGACAGGCCAGCCCGAAGGCGAAGGAATGGAGAAACGACCTTTTCCATTCCTTCAGGTCGGTGAAGATGATCCAGCCGCAGGCGGCGAGCCCGAAAAGGAGGATGTTGGGACGCGCCAGGGCGGAGACACCCATCACGAATCCGGCGAGTGCGAAGCACCGCCACCCGGGGCCTTTCTTCGTGAGACGCGTTTCCATCGCACGAAGCAGGAGCCAGAGGAAGACGAGATCGAGAAAAAGAATCAGCGGTGTGATCAGGAGCTCGACATCGAAGTAGAGGAAGAGCCAGTATGCGGCCGCCACGGCTCCCGCGGCTGCGGCCGCCGTCCTTCCGAAGAAGCGGCGGCCGATGAGAAAAACGATCCCGCACCCCGTTGATCCCAGAAGGGCCTGCACGATTCTGGGGAGGATGTACCCCTCCCCGAAAAACTTGAAACAGATTCCCAGGAACCAGGGGTAGAGGGGTGCCCTGAAGTAGGGTTCACCCGCCATGAATGACTCGCCCCGGGCAAAGGCGCGCGCCCACTCGACGTGGTAGAGCGGATCCATGATCGGGTGTTCGAATGTGGGGGAGGACCGGTACTGGAAGATGTAGATCAGGCGGAGAGCGAACGCCCCGGCCACGATGCAGAAAAAGAGGATTCGATCCCGCTTCTCGAAGGGGCCGGGCTCGGGCCTGAGGAATCCGAGTTCATCCGCAGGAGCGCGGCCGTTTGTATCATTCGCTTCTTTCAATATCACTCCTCGCTGTCGCCGCCCAGTGTACGGGGATCGAACGGGGAGGACAACCGCCGGAATCGCGATCGTCTCCCGGCCCGGTCTTCCAGGACCGCGGCTTCCTTTTCACGTCCCTGCCGTCTCAGGGCAGCGGCGCGAAAATGATCGGCCTCCGACCAGAGGGAATCGGCGGGCTCGTACCCCATGAAATAATCGGGGTCCCCGAGGACCTGCCTGATCACGTCCGCAGCCGGCGGGCTGTACTTTGCTATGAATGCGGCGCGGCCGTAGTGCCGGGCCGCTTCGTCGTGCTCTCCCGAGAGGGCCGCCCGGTCTCCGAGGATGACGTTGAGGCGGAACTCGGCCGGAGAGAGATCGGGCCGGCACCGGAAGACGAACTCGGCAAGCAGGACCTGCAGGCGGGGACATCTCTTTCGCGCCATGAGCTCGCGGCAGACGACGCCGAAAGCCGAGTCGCCCATGACGAAGAGATCGCCCGATTTTTCGAGCCCCGCCACTTCCCGGGAAACGGTTTTTTCGATGACCTTGTCGGGATAGAGGAGAAGCTTTTTCAGAAGGCTGCGAAGCCGGGTGTGGAATTCGACGACCTCGCCCGAGTCGGTGTCCCACGTCTCCAGGATGACGCGGCGCCGGTCGGCGCGGGCGAACTGGAAGAGAAGGCCTGCCAGATAGCGCGGGGCCTCGGGATCGCCCGCATCCGCCAGGGCGCCGAGGGCTGTCAGGGCGAGCCCGTCCAGGTCCGACGGCGCGCATTCGGCGGAGCGCGCCTCCTCGACGAATCGGGCCACGTGCTCCTTCAGAAGAGAGAGTATCTCGGGGTCTCCCGTTCGACCCAGCGCGAGCAGGGCGGCTTCGGCGGCGTCGAATCCGGCGGCTGAGAAGCCGAAATCGCCGGCTGATCCGGCTCCGGCCAGCTCGAAGAGCCTTTCCCTCAAACGATAGGCGCTCTCCGGGGTGAGCGATTCGATGGCGGAAAGGAGGACAAGGCTGTCCCTCTCCTCGGTTACTGCCTTTTCGAGGAAGAAAGCCGCCTCTTCGGCCAGACCGCACGAGCCGATCTCGGCGAGGAACGTGCTTTTCAGGGAACCCGAGTAAGCGGAGAAAACCTCGGCCAACCTCTCGAGCCCGAAGGGGTCCTTCCGCCGCAGCAGTGACAGCAGGGCCCGCTCCCTCAGGGGGACGTTGCCGGCGAGTGACATGCTGCGGAGCAGCCGGCCTGTTTCCGGCCCGTTCATTTCCTTGAGAGCGGCCGCAAGCTGGACCGTCCGTGACGGGCCGTTTTCTTTCCACCACTTCTCCGTTTCGGCCGCAACGAAGGCGTCCGTCTCGGGCGAGCCGAGCGATATGAGCGAGAGGAGGACGGCTTTTTGCGCTTCGGCGCTGTCCGGTCGGGCAAAAAAGGCGACGAGGGTCTCGGCCGCTTCGGCGGTTTCCGTCTCGTTCCGGCAGATTCTGGCAAGGGAAGAGCAAGCCTGGAGCGCGGCGGGAGAGCTCGTCCCGATTTCGCTTGTCAGTGCTTCGATCACGCCCCGTTTCGACCCGGCCCGGCCCGCGTTTTCGAGGGACGCGGCGAGGGATCTCCTCAGGGGGGCGTTCGTTTCTTTCCGGAAGCGCGCGATCAGTTTTGTTGTCAGGGCCGGGCTGAGGGTCTCGATGCGGCAGAGGGCCGAGAAGGCTTTTTTTACGGCCCGCTGCGGGCAGTCGCGGGTCAGCAGTCGGGCGAGGGCGTTCACGAGACAGCCTTCCTCCTGCCGGCTCAGAAAGAAATCAGCGCTCTTGACCCCTTCGACGAGGAGATCTCCATCGAGAAGAGGGATGAGGCGGGCGAGGGCGGCCGCACCCTCGGAGGTTGTGTCGGTTTCGAGCATGGCCAGGCAGGCCGCGCCGATCTCGTTATCGATCTCCATGCGAATCCATCGTTCCAGGACGGGAACGGCCTTTGTGCCCAGCGCACCGCGGAGTATGTAAACGATCGTGTCCGGCGCGCCCTGTCCGGCGACAAGGGCTTCCTCCAGCCGGTCCGCCAGGTTTTCGGGGCTGCGCTCCGCCGCCCATCCGATGAGCATGTCCGCGGCGGCCCGGGCGTCGGGATCCGATGCCGTCGACATGCCGATGATTTGGGGGAGAAGCGCCCCCTCGGCGTCCCGGCATGACTCTGGGTCCGCGGCGGCGACGGCGGCCCTGAGCGCGAGGATTCCCGAGGTTGTTCCGGCGAGAGACCTTGCCTTCTTCCTGAAGAAGACGGCATTGCCGGGATGGCTCAGGGGAACGCCGATCTTCAAAAACTGACGCATCTCCGCAGGGCTCAGGCAAGAGGCCGCCTTCTCGAGTGTCTCGGATGACAGGTCGCCCCGCAGTTCGTCCATGAAGAAGAGAACGACCCGCCGCACTTCGGGTTCCGGATCGGCGAGCGCTTCCAGCACGGGACCCGCTGCAGCGGGGGAGCGGGAAGCGATGAGTGTGAGAAGGGCCGCACGACGCACGGGCCAGAAGGGA
Organism: uncultured Phycisphaerales bacterium; assembly: GCA_964633825.1. GTDB lineage: Bacteria > Planctomycetota > B15-G4 > B15-G4 > CAYZWU01 > CAZWHE01. The sequence goes on from CAZWHE010000210.1 coordinate 3,372, forward strand.
TCCTCGAGAAGAGGCAGGATCTGATCGATGTCGAAGAGACCCGCTCCGCCGTAACGATCGGCGAAGGAGATCCTCATTCCATCGAGGGCGGCCGTGCGGACGGCCGCACTCGGGTCATCGAGAAACGGAGAAAGCTTTGTGAGCCCGCCTTTCTGCGATGAGAGAACGCGCACTGCCGCGAGGCGGCGGAAGGGCTCTGAAGAGAGGACCAAGCCGGCCACGGCTTTCTCGGACGCATTTCCGAGGCCGGCGAGGATGGAGACGGCCTGTTCCCGCTCGAGGTGCGTGGCTGCCCGGTTGATGCGGGCGGCGGCCTCCCGGGCCAGATCTTGGGGGCCCTTTTCCGTCCCTGTGGTTATGGATGATGGGGAAAGGGGGAATGCCGCAGCCAGAAAGAGGTAAAGAAACCCGCCATGTAAAAAAGATATTTCCGGCCGCGGGCTGATGCCGCCGTGCCTATCGTGTCTCACCTCGTTTATCCTCGCCCGACATGAATCCCGAATGCGGCGTGGAGGCGGTCGAGAATGTCCGCCGCCGTGACCGAGATCTGGCCCAGCGATTCGGCGGCCAGATCGCCCGCTGCGGCGTGAATGTGCGCTCCCAGCGCCGCGGCCTCGAAGGGGTCCGGGATAACGTGAAGAAGCGCCGAGATCGCTCCTGTGAGCACATCGCCGCTCCCTGCCGTGGCCATTCCGGGATTTCCCTTTTCCACGATAAAGTACCGCTCTCCGTTGGTGACGGCCGTGCGGTGTCCCTTGAGAACCACGATCGCCCCGAGCCGCCGCGCCAGCTCTTTGGCCGCTTCGAGCCTCTTGTCGCTTGAAGGGGGTTTTTTTGTCTTTGCCAGGCGGGCGAACTCGCCCGGATGAGGGGTCAGGATGGACGGTGCTTCCCGTTTTTGAACCACCGAAGGCTCCATGGCCAGGATGTTCAGGCCGTCTGCATCCATAACAAGGGGCAATGAGGAATGGTAGATAATCTTCAGAACGAGACGCGCCGTTTCGGGGTGGGTCGAGATTCCGGGTCCCAGGGCGATGACGTCGGAAGCTTCGGCCGCATCCATGATCGGAACGAGTGCTTTTTCGGAAAGGGTGCCGTCTTCTGTTTCCGCACAAGGAAGGTAGGTGCAGCAGGGCGCGAAAGATGCGGCCGGCGCGATCGCCGAGAGAGGGAGAGCGACCTTGACGAGACCGGCGCCGCTCTTGAGAGCGGAGGAGCCGGCCAGGGCCGCGGCGCCGGGCATGGCCCGGGAACCGCCGATGATCAGGATTTTTCCGAAATCTCCCTTGTGAGCGTCTTCAGCGCGTTTGGGGATATCGGGCAGCTCCATAAACCCCTCCTTCGTTGTCGCTCGAGTGTACGGTTCGGGACGAGCGTATTGCAGGGGCATTAAACGCCATCGTCGGTCCTGTTACAAAAAAAAACCGGGTGAGGGCAAAAAGTGAAGGGCTGATGAAGTATGATGTCGATAGAATCCGCCGCAGTGCCGACATGGCCGAACCGGCCGGACCCGGGAGTGACGCTATGATTCCTGTCGAGCTTTCCAGGATTGTGATCCGCGAAACAAGCGAACAGCAGTACATCTATCTCACCGAGAAGGAAGGGGAGCGGAGCTTTCCCATCATTATCGGTGTCTTCGAGGCCGTGGAAATCAATCGCAAGATCGCCGGCGCTCCATCCCATCGTCCCATGACCCACGACCTCATTCGCCTGATCTTCGAAGCCCTGAACGTGACACTGAAACGGGCCGTGATCGACAATCTGGAAAGCGGAACCTTCTATGCCAAGCTCCATATCGAGGCGGACGGGAAGGAAGAGATGCGCATCGACTGCCGTCCCAGCGACGCCATTGCTCTCTCTGTGGCCCTGAACACCCCCATTTTCGTTGAGGATCATGTCATGGACGAAGTGGCGAAGGATGGAGACGATGACGGGGAGATCATTATATGACCCGGGAGCCCGCGGGTGTCTTGCCTGTCCCTGTTTTTGTGGTAAGCTTTGGAAAATCACCGGTTCGATCGACTGCGGAGGGATGGCAGAGTGGTCGATTGCGGCGGCCTTGAAAGCCGTTGACCTCTTC